>JAKLQJ010000092.1 GCA_022013385.1 Elusimicrobiota bacterium | reverse complement strand
TTGAACCGTGTCCTACATACACACGACACGATAGCGTAGTCCACTCCGCGGGAATCTCCCGCCTATGGCGGGACAAAGAAGCATAACCCTACCACTTACTTATGGCACTGTAAGCGCCATCATGAATACGCTTCGCAAGTAGGTGGTAAGGGTAACGGCTACCCACGGGGTTTTTGCCATGTTGTAGCTACAAAACAACTAAACTATTACCTGATTACAGCCATGATCTAAAAAAATAAAGAGCCTTGCTTCCTATTTTGGACAAAAGCCGCCTATTCACACAATCATTTATAGTAATCCGACGGGAATTTTTCAAATCCGCGAAAAAAACCTCTTCCATTTTAGCGCCAAATGTCTTGTCAAAAATATTGATATTAAGTTCCAAATTATAATAAAGGCTTCTATGGTCCAAATTGTGGCTTCCCACCGATGACCAAATACCGTCTATAATGGCCGCTTTAGAATGCAGAATAGCCCCTTGCCATTCATAAATTTTAATTCCGTTTTTTATCATATTGGTATATAAAGCCCATGAAGCCCAGCGCACATATGGATGATCGGTATTGGACGGCGCTATAATTCGTATATCTATGCCCTTTTGCGCCGCTTTTATAAGTTTCCTATAAATTATTTTATCCGGAAGAAAATAAGCGTTGGTTATAAAAATATACTCTTTAGCCTTTTCAATGGCATACTTATAACTTCTTCTTATTGACATCATATTCCTGATGCCTGAAGCGGAAACAATACTCGCTATCATCGTCCCCTTATGGGATGAATCGTTTTTTTTGCCGGCATTTAAACTATAAATATCATCTCCGTCTCCCGGAGACATTTCCCATGAAAATAAAAACTCTCTTTCAATAGCGGCTACAATATCGCCTTTGATTTCCGCCGCCATATCTTTCCAACCTCGCCCGCCCATGGATTTTGGCGCCGCATATTCCGTTATATTGAAACCTCCGATAAAAGCCGTCTCGCCGTCTATGCATAAAAGCTTTCTATGATCCCTTCTAAATAAATTCCAATGCGGCTTCCACGGAACGGCTTGATGATATTCTTTAACTCTAATCCCCTTTTTCTTCATATTTTTAAAAAAATTACCGCCGGTGGCAATGGAACCTATGGAATCATAAATAATATAAACTTTAACGCCTTGACGGGCTTTTTCCGCCAAAATCTCGCTAAATAATCTTCCTATATGATCGTCGCCAAAAGAATAAACTTCAAGAAATATAAATTTTTTCGCGGATTTTATTTTTTCAATTATAAGAGGAAAAGCGTCTTCTCCTCCTGAAATCAAATTAATATCATTGTGAATAAAAATATTGTCGGGATTTAAACAATAATTTTTCCATTTTTTTTCATTTTCCACAAAGCCTCCTTTGACTTTGCGAAGCGCCCTTCCGCTTTTGGCGGAACAAGCTTACCCTCACATATATGTAGTTTTGTTAATCTTTTTTAAAGAAAATTCAAAGTCCTTCTATATGTGTGGAGCGAGGCAATAATTGTTTTTTAAAATATTATATCCGTCATAATCAAATCTCAAAAGCGCTTTATTATAACCGGTCGGATTTAATTCTTTGGAATTTTCAAGTATTTTCTCTATGCGCAATATTTCTTTGAAAGCGGCTTTAAATTTTCCCTCATCATACAATATTTCAGCCAGCATGAATCTTGCCGGCAAGCAATTGGGCTCTATCATGAGAGTATTCCTTATTTTCTCTTTAGCTTTCAAGTAATTCAAAGTTTTGAAATAAACTTCGGCCTGCATAAAATTAAACATCCATGATGACGGATAAAGCCTTTCGCCATAGCGCGCGTGAGCAAGCATAAGAGCGTAATTTGAATTCAATAAAAGTTTTGTTTTAATATTCTCAAAAAACGGAATTTCCCCGTTTAAATTGAATTTAGAAAGTTTTTCAAGCGCGGCCCGCTTTGAAGACGGCTCCGCGCAATTAAGAGCGCAGTCCGGCAAATCATTATGCCTCTGTTTTATACATAAAGACCCCGCCAAAATAACGGCGAAAAAAAATAATATTCCGGTTTTAATTTTCTCGTCTTTTTGATTTTTTTCAGATTTGAAATTGGAAAATGACGCGACAAAACCCAGACTTCCAAAAAACAATAAATTAATGCTTCCCAAATAAAAAATCACATCAAAACAGGATTGGAAAAAAACAGCTATGGCGAAAACTCTGACAATATCCATATAAATATTATTTTTTATTTCGGATTTTAAGGATTTCACGAACGCCGCGATAAAAATAAACGACGCGGCTATTCCGCTTCCTGCCGCGATATTTAAAATCTCGCTATGCGCATGCCGCGCATGATGCCCAAAATAAGATATCCCGTCATAGGCCGGAAATTTTAAATGAGAGAAAAGATATTCAAATCCGCCGGCGCCATATCCCCATATCGGATAAAGATAAATTCCTTCAAGCGCCGCTCGCCATATATTCAATCTCTGAAAAGCATTGGGGTCATAAATTTTCAATAATTCGGCCATTAAATCAGCCGGCATAAAAATAATGCTTGCCGCTATTAAAAACAAACTGAAAACAAAAACTTTGTAATGTTTGCGATAAATTAAAATCAGCAGCGACACACTGATAAAAGCCAATAATGCCCCTCTTGAACGCACAATAATCATTGCCGCTAAAAAGACTATAAGTAAAGCGGCTGAATATAAACGCTCCTTGATAGAGCGGACTGAAACAATAAATAAAACAAGCGCGCCGGAACAAGCCGCTAAAAAAGCCGCCGTATAATTTTGATTTTTAACAAGCAAAAGATGAAATTCAGGCGCTTGATAAAAAACAATTATGGCGCTCAAAAATGAAAAAGAAAACACCAAAATCACCCATGTCTTCAAAGCCGATTCCGCCGAGGAAGCTGTAAGGCAGAAAAAAAGGAAAAACAATAAATATTTGGAAAACTGCCAAAAGCTTTCCGCTGGCGTATGGGAAAAAAATATTGAAATAAAAATCCAAAGAGCGAAAACAGCCCACAAACCGGCTTTCTTAATTGATATCTTTTCTCGAAAAAAAAGAAAAACGCCGATAAATATCAAACTAAAAACAGCCCATTCATTGAATTCTCTAAGCCCCCCCAGAAAGAAAGACAATGTCAGCAATAATGACGGCAATATGTCTATTGCCTTATATTCTTTTTTAAAATTATTTAGAAGAAATGTCATTTTAAAAATTCAGCGCGCCTCAGCTTTATATCATCAATCAATTTTTTCTCTCCGGCATATTCATAGATTGCCAAAAGCCTTTTATAAACAACTTTGTCATAAGGATTAAAAATAAGCGCTTCTTCAAAAGCGGCGGCGGCTTCAAAAAGCAAAAACTTGTCTTTTTTCGCGCGCGCGGCATCCAAATAAAAATTGCCCTTCAATTTATAAATCAAAGAATTGTTTTCGTCAATGATTATCGCCTTATCAAATAAATCAAAACCCGCTTCAAACTCATCGGCGTTCAAAGTTTGGATTATATCCTTATATACGGCATTAAGTTTTAAACGTTTATATCCGTAATTTAGACCGGATATAAGCAAACAAAAAACAATTAGCGCGTAAAATTTTCCATGCATTAGTCTTTTATATTCCACGCGCTCCCGCGGTTTATTGTTTATCCCTAATATAAAGCAAAGGAGCCAGAAATTAAAAGGCAAAGAAAGACCAAAATCAACCGATGAATGCAGCAATACCGCGAAAATGGAATATTTTATAATGGGACGGCCTTTAATGAATGAACCGGCAAAAATGGCAAACCATATTATTGAAGAAATTATTCCATTTTCCGTCAAAAATTCCAAAAAATAATTGTGCGCGTAAATGGAAGACATTCCGCCGATTACAGATTCATGATAGGCGGGATATATAAAGGAAAAGCTTCCAAAACCAAATCCAAAAACTGCCCTGTCAGCAAACATTTTAAAACCATCCCGCCACCATATAAGCCTATCAGAGACGGATTTGACATCTAAACAGGCAAATGCGTAAACAATCGTTATTGCGCCAAGTATAATAAGCGAAATAATAAATTTTTTATTTTTTATGCCATAGGTCTCGGCTAAATAAAATAACAAAGCCGCGACAAAGGCCATAAGCCCGGCTAAAGACGCGGTTAAAAGCAAAACGATAAAACCCATGCCGGCAAGCGCGTAATTTTTGATTGATATGGCGAGCGGAATTATCATTAGGGAGAAAAGAGCGAGAGAATTGGGATTGATTAGAGTAGATGATGGCGGAAATTGTCTTTTAAATAAAATTTCATAAAAAGCCAAAACGCAAATTATATAGGCGGAAAAAATAATAAATTTATATATTTTACTTTCTTGCTTTTGGCTCAATCCCCTGCTTAAAATAATAATTAAGAACCCCGCGGCTAAATTAATCCATTCTCCGGCAATGAGATTTTTTATGGGGCTTAGAATAAGCGAGATGGCGGAAAGCGCAAGCAATAAAGAGATAATCTTACTTTTATTATCCAGAAAAAAAGCTGGAAGCGTTTGAAAATATAAACCGGAAATTACATGAAAAGAAAAGATTATTAAGATAAGGCTTTGAAGAAAGGTTTGAACTTCAAGATTCCATATACCGCCCAATAATGGAGCAATAGACAAAATAGCGGCTAAAGGATAAATAAGGACATTCATTTAAAGCACTAAATAAAATTAAGGTCACTTCAATATTTTAGGAGTAACAAAAATTAAAAGCTCTCTTCTCTCTCTGGTGCTGGTTTTCTTTTTAAAGAGCCATCCGAGAAGCGGCAAATCGCCCAAAAGAGGAATCTTAAATTCCCCTTCGGTCTTATAATCGTGTATTAATCCCCCGATAACAATTGTTTCCCCGTCTTTAACAATGACCGAAGTGTCAACACTTCTGGTATCAATTCCAGGCGCGCCTCCGGCAACCACCGTTACAGTGGGCGAAACCTGGCTTATATTGGGATTTAATTTAAGAGAAACTCTTCCATCGGATGTGATAATGGGCAGAACCTTCAAAACAATCCCTGTCGTAATATATGTGACAGCGGTAGTTGTAATCGGCGGAGTTGACCCGGTAGTCTCGCTGGTCGTATAAGGAATCTGAGTGGTTATATTTATAGCGGCTTCCTTATTATTAAGAGTGGCAACTTTAGGATCGGAAAGCACCTTAGCCTTTCCTTTGCTCGCAGCAGCAGTAATAAGAGAATCAAAAATGTAGTTGCTTGTAATTTTACCAAGCCTAAACGCGCCATAAATTATATTCGCCGGCAAATTAACACCTGTGCCACCTTGATTCCCCGCCAAAGGAAGTTGAATTTCTCCTACCTTGGTTCCCATGCTATCAACCTGAGTGAGTTTATTATTAACATCTCCATAACTATATGTGGTTTCATCTTTTTGACCGTAAACAGACCACTGTATGCCAAGATTAAAATCGTTATTAAGAGCGACTTCCACAAGCTTCACTTCAATTAAAACCTGTTTTGGAATTCTATCCAAATTTCTTATCAGTCTCGCGGACTCTTCCAATCCCATGGGAGTATCGGTGATAATAAGCGCATTGTTTATCAAATCCACACTACAAGTAATCTGACGCTTTTTAGCGGACGCTACGCCTACAATCTGCGTCATAATATCACTTGCTTTGGAATAGTCAAGAAAAAACACCTTTGTTTGAAGCATGGCCTTTTTTGACTCAGCTATAAAAACCTTGGGAGAAGCTATCCTAAGAATATTGTCGCCCACCTGCTGAGTGGCCAAACCGTTAACATTTAGTATGGTTTTAAAAGCTTCGTCAAAAGGAACCTGATTAAGCCTGATTGTTATATTGCCTGAGACGCCGGACGCAAAAATCACATTGATCCCTATTTTAGCAATCATCATATTTATAATTTCTTTAATGTCGGCATCAATGTAATCAAGACTCATTGAATGTTTTGGCAAATTTCCCATTATATCTTTGGAATACTCTGTTGCTTTCTTCTTTTTTAGTTCAGTCCTCTTAGATTTTTCGGCAACGGTTTTGACCGAAATAATCGGAAGTTTTGCTTTTAAAAGTTCCGATTTTTCAGGCAAAATAACTTTCACGACTTCTTTATCATTTAGAGAATCCTTCTCTTTAATTTTTTTATTAAAAACCTTCCCGCCTACCACAATTATTATATCATTGCCTCTCTTTATCACATCATAAGCGATTTTCTGAGACAATTCCAAAACTATTCTCGAAATACTCTGCGGCTCTGTTTTATATTGCCCGGTTCTTACTCTCTTGAGAAAAGTTCCTCCGGCCGGTATATCTTCAAGAGTTTTAAGTTTTGTATTCATGAGATCAATCACTATTTTGGGAGGATTGGAAACCATGAACGCTTTATGTTCAACAGGTTCGTCGGTTTTTATATAAACGCTTTCCGAAGAGACTCTGACGGATTTCACAGTAGCCTCGCCAAGAGCGCATAAAACCATTGAATTTTGCGTTAGAAAAAAAATGGAAACCGTTATTAAAGCCGTTATTCTTCTCATTATGATTGTTCTCCCAGAAAACTATTCTTTTTCGCGCAGATTAATTGGAAAGATTTTTTTATCTTCCGTCATAAGTATAACCTGCTTGCCTTTTATTACGCCTGTAACTCCTTTTACCGTCTTTTTTTTACCGTCCATAAGCTTGCCAACCCGAAGTATATATATCTGCCGAGTTTTTGTATCTTTCAGCATAGCCTGCTTACCGCTTGAATCTTCCATTATCCCTGAAAGAGATAAATTATAGATTGAAAAAGTTGTTTTTGAAACTTCAGAAGTTTTTACCGCCGGCCATGTTTTTTGATCGCCAAAGACATTGGAAATAATCATCGGATCTCTAAATGAAACGGGGGCATAAACCTGCTCTACGGTTAAAGGCGGCGTTGAAACTTCAACGCCAAAAGCTTTATCGCCGGCGGAATTATCCGCCGCCTGCGCGGTTACGCTTAAAAGTAGGGCAAATATTAAATGCACAAATGCTCCGTTAAATCCAAATTTTATCTTTCTTGCTTACACTATCCGCTATACTGATATGATGTCAAAATAAAACTTGCGCTAATTGTATACTCATCGGAAGCCAACGCTGTTATTGAAACATTTTCCATAGTGAGAATTCTTTCCTCAAGCGCCAAAGCGGTAAGAAATTTGCCAAAAGAATGATAATCCGAATTCAATGCTATTGTATAAGAAACCTTTGTAAAATATTGCTCTTTTTTCGCGGCGGAAGGACTTACCCTGCTTATGGCAACATTATATTTTTTCCCCAAATAGGTAAGCATCCGTATTAAATCCGGAACCTTTTTCTCTTCTGGAAGCTTTTTCTGAGCCGCTGTTTTTTGAATTTCTAAAGAAGCTAATTTTGATTCAAGATTTTTATATTGCGCTTTTTTAACTTTAGCCTTATTTATGTCTTTCTCTATGGAAACTACTTTTTCACTGTTTTCTTTTATTTTCTTAGACAAAGGAAGCCAGAAATACGCGGCATAAAAATATCCAAAAATACCTAAAAAAAAGACGCCGGCCGCAATTTGAGTTATTTGTTCTTTAGTTAGTTCTGCTTTTCTCATAAATTATTTATAAGCATACTCGGCTTTAAGCGGCGTGCTAAAAGTATCACCCTCTTCGGATTTTTTTATTGCAAGGGAGCCCATTTCAACCTTGGAATATTTTTCATCGCTTTCAAGAAAATTCACCCAATAAGCCAAATCATAGGCGGATCTTGATTCCAGAGCGAAATTCAAACTTAAAACATTCGCCTTTAGATCGGTGACTATACCGGAAAACCATATGGTCTCCGGCAAATCAACAAGCAAATCCTGCATGAAATGCGTATAAATAAACCTTGTCTTGGTTATTTGGTTTATCGCGTCTAAATATTTCTGAACTTCGCTAATCTGCGCCTCTATGTCATTTACTTTTTGAAGATCTTTTTGAAGATTTTTTAGCTCTTTTTCCCTTTGAACAAGCAATATATCAAGTTTTCCAGCTTTTGTGGCGTGATAACCCGAAACAAAAGCGATACAAGCGATAACCGCGATGGCTATGAGTATTACCCTCGCCACCAATATTTTGCGATTTATTTTGTCTATGTACTCGGGAGGAATAAGGTTTATTTTTATCATTATTCCCAGTCCCTTAGTTTTCTAAGCGCAAGTCCCGTCGCCACAGCTAAAGCCGGCAGAATATCTTTTGGTATATTCTTGATTTGTTCCGCCAAAGGAGCGAGAGGATTCAAAATTTCCACAGGCACATTAAATTTTTGCGACATATATTCGCCTATATTCCCTAAATTGGCCATGCCGCCGGAAAGCATTATTTTTGAAATGGATTGCTCCACGCCTTGTGAAAGATAAAAATCTATTGAACGGGAAATTTCCGTATATAAATCCTGTAATACCGCGTGAGAAACTTTAGACATGCCCAAAGCCTCTTTATCATAGTTTTCTATCGCGGTTTCTTTATCTTTAACGGACAAGAGAACTCCTTTCCGCTTTTTAAGATCGCCGGCCGCTTTCAGTTCCACTTTGAAACTTTTACTTATGGATTTATCAAAAGACGCTCCCGCTATAAAAATATCGCGCACAACTCTTGTCGCGCCCCGCGCGATTATTGAAAGGTTTGTAACCTTATGCCCGAGATTAAGAAAAAGAATAGCCGAATCCGAAACTTCGGGATTCAGCCATGAATAAAGCGTTTCTAAAGCAAAAGCGTCCACATCTATAATAGTGGGGTCAAGACCGGCGCCCGAAAGAACATCTATTTTACCGTCTACAACGCCTTTTTTAGCGGCCACAAGAACCGCCTCCATCTTTGTCTGCCCCTCTTCCATTATATCGTTTAACGGCCAGTAAGTAAGATTGACATCATTTATGTCAAACGGAATAAAAGGCTCGGCTTCGACATGAAGCGTAAGAGCCAACTCTTTTTTTGATAATTTGGGAAATTTTACATATCTCACTATTACGGAATTGCCTGAAATGGACGCGGCGGCAAACTTAAATTGAATGCCTCTCTTTCTTAGATATTTTTTTATTTCTTCCGAAACAAAAACCTGTTTTTCTTCAGCCGTAGCGCCTTGAGGAAAATCCAAGAGAATATATCCCCAGTCTTTAAGTTTAATCTTTTTCTTTTCTTCGATAAAAGAAACCGTCTTTACGGCATAATTGCCTATATCAATGCCGATGATTCCTTTTTGCGGGAATAATTTTTTCACGAAATTCAAATCCATTTATTAAAGTCTTCCTCCGTTGCTATGCAGACGCCGCTTCGCCCTCGCGTAGATTTGCTTTTTGTTTGCAAATCCACAGGGCATTAAAGCTCATGGCTAATAGCCGCCACAATCCAATGCGGCGAAACCCTAGTATACGATTCTAAGTAACAGTATATTATTATTACAGGTAAATTGCCGTTTGTCAAGGCTTTTTTTGGAAGAAGCGCTTACTATTTTTATACAATCTATGTTATGAAAACCATATTTTTTGACTTTGGAGGAACTTTAGATTCAAATGCCCTTCCATGGCGGCAAAATTTTTATTCCATATACAAATCGGAATTCAAAAATCTCGATGAAGAAAAATTCGCTAAAGCTTTTTTTGACTCGGATGATAATCTTCCACTTCGCCATGATTTATCCAAAGCGGGTCTTGAAAAAACGGCGGAGCTTCAAGTTTTAGATGTTTTTAAATATTTAAAAATTAAAAATATGCCGGCGGCTAAAAAAATAACGGAAACTTTTATTACTAATTCAAGAAAACATTTTGAATCGTCCAAAACGATTCTTGAAAACTTAAAATCAAAAGGCTTGAAACTCGGAATAATTTCCAATTTCTACGGAAATCTTAAGACAATACTTGCGGGCGAAAATCTTCTTCAATATTTTGATGTGGTGGCGGACTCAGGACAAGTGGGTTTTATAAAACCTGACCGAGAAATATTTGAGTGGGCATTAAAATCTGCAAACACTACTGCTCAAGAATCCGCCATGGTCGGAGATTCGGCGCATAGAGATATGAAAGGAGCCGCAAATATGGGAATGCCGCATTTTTGGCTTTGCGGAAAAAACAATAAAGAAGAATTCAAGCTTTCCTATCCGAAAGCCGTCATTTTGAATAATCTCGCCGAACTGCCGGATAAATTGTTATGATAAAACACGCGGGAATTTTTGCGGCGGGACATGGCTCAAGGCTTAAAAAAACCTTTCCAAATTTAATCAAACCGATAATTCCGATTAAAAAAAAACCGCTTATTGAGTGGATGTTAAGACTTTTGAGAGAAGCGGGTTTTGATAAAATAACCATCCTCTTTAATAGCCGCTGCGGCGAGGCTGTGCATTACCTAAAAACCCTTGATGATTTTAAAAGCGATTTGAATTTTATTGTAAAAGACACGGAATCATCATGGGAAAGTTTTTCTCTTTTGTCAAAAGAAATGGCAAAAAAATCGAAAAGTTTTCTTCTAACCACAGTGGACTCTTTTTACAAACCAAAAGAACTCAAAAACCTTATAAACAAACAGATTGAAACGCAAGCGGACATTGTCCTTGGCATAACGAATAAAATTCACGACGAGAAACCTCTTTTCTCGGACATTGAACCGTCCGGCAGGATTATAAACATAGGCCATTCCTGTCTTCAAAAAGAATACATAACATCGGGGTTATACTTAGTCACAAAAATCCTCGCAGATGAAATGCCGGCGGCGGAAACATTTCCCGCTTTAAGATACTATCTCGCCGATATTGTTTTGCAAAATAAAAAGATATGGTCGCATAAAATCTCAGCAAGCGTGGATGTTGATGACGCGAGCGATATAATTCTCGCGGAAGAATTTATTGATAAACACTTATTGCTTTAAATTTGACATATTTCCGCTGTAAATGATGAAATTGATATATGGCGCGGCGTTCTGTAATATAAACCTTGCCCAAACTATTTGTCCTTTAAAACTTTTCCGCTAAAAACGGAACCGCCGGTTTGGCAGAAGCGAAGGATGATAAATATTTCATCATAACGGCAAAGATAGGAGAAAATATTTATGAGCTTTAAATGCCTTGGTATTTTTCGTGAAAAAACAAATTCCCCCAATAGAGAAACCGACGATACTCTAATACTTAAAGGAGTAACGGAAGAATTATCCCGACTTGGCTGCGAAACTCATTTGATAGAGCCTGAAAATATAAATCTTATTAATCCCGAAGACTGGGATATTATTCTGCCAATGTGTGAAAACCTTTCCAATGTTTTAAAACTTGCCAAATGGCAAAGCAGCTTCCTTATAAACAATGTAGACGCGGTTTTAAATTGTTACCGCGATAAAATGACGGATATCCTCCAAAAAGAAGCTTCTCGATTCTATCCAAAAACGGAAAAAAGACTTATAGAAAATTTTCCGGGGACCAAACCGCCGGATTTTTTTACCGAGAAAGGCTGTTGGATAAAAAGGGGCGATGTCCACAATACCTGCACTCATGATGTTCATTTTATTAAGGATTGGAACGATTGTGAGAAAGTAAAAACGGATTTTAAATCGCGAAAAATAAAATCTGTTATAGCGCAAGACCATATTCAGGGAGACCTGATAAAGTTCTACGGCATCGGACCGTATAAGTGGTTTGACTGGTTTTACCACAGACCTCAGGAACTTTCCAATTTTAAATTCAACCTAAGCGATTTGGAACAAGCCGCCGGCGAAATTGCCAAATTCATCGGCCTTGAAATTTACGGCGGAGACGCGATAATAACGCCCGAAAGCGAGATTTATGTGATAGACATAAATAGCTGGCCGAGCTTTGCCCGAGTAAGAGAGGAAGCTAAGATTCACATAGCCCGGCATATTTATTCAAGGAAACCCGTAAAAATCATGGGGGCAAAAAAATGAAGATTACTGAAAAAATTTCAAAAAATCAAAATGAAGGCGGTTTCAAAGCGGGACCAAAATCAAAAGCTATTTTTAAAGAAGAACAAAAATATATAGCTCCCGGCGTTCAAAGCATAGCTCTTTTTTCCGAACTCGCAATGGAGAAAGGAGAAGGCGCGATTTTTATCGATGCGGACGGAAACAAATATATAGACATGTACGCGGGCGTCGGAGTGGCAAGCCTCGGACACGGACATCCGAAATACGCCGCTGCCATAAGCGAGCAGGTAAAAAAAATAAATACGGGTAGCTTTACCACAAAGCACAGAAAAGATTATTGCAAAACAATTAGCGAAGTGGCGCCGGGAAATTTGAATAGGATACAGCTTTATTCAAGCGGCGCGGAAGCGGTAGAGGCGGCAATAAGACTCGCAAAAAGCTATACAAAAAATAATGAAATAGTAGGATTTTGGGGCGGTTTTCACGGAAAAACAGGTTCGGTCATAGGCCTGCTTGATACTTTTAAGAGGGAAATGGGCCCTATAATGAGCGGCGTGCACAGCGTGCCGTACGCTTATTGCTATCAATGCCCGTTCAAAATGAAACTTTCCGCTTGTAATCTTTTTTGCGCAGATTACATAAAAAAATCGCTAAAGCAAACAAGCGCCGGAAAAATAGCCGCCTTTCTCATTGAACCGATTCAGGGAACAAATGGAAATGTTGTTCCGCCGCCGGGATTTCTTAAAGCCGTCAAAAAAATAGCGAAAGAAGAAGGCGCTCTTATCATAGCGGATGAAATGATTACCGGCTTTGGAAGAACCGGCAAAATGTTTGCCGTTGAACATGAGGATTTAGTTCCCGATATAATAACCGTGGGCAAAGGCATGGGAAACGGTTTTCCCGTAAGCGGAGTTATATCTTCCGATGAAATAATAAACGCCAAACCCTTTTCCAATCCTAGCGGAAGCTCCTCTAGCTACGGCGGCAATCCTTTGGCGGCCGCGGCTGTTAATATAACCTTAAACACCATAATAGAGGATAAGCTTGTAGAACATTCCAAAACACTCGGCGAATATATGATGAAGAAATTAAGGCATATGCGGGAAAAATACCGCTTTATCGGCGATGTAAGAGGGAGAGGAATGATGATAGGAGTAGAATTGGTAAAAGATAAAAAAACCAGAGAAAACCTTGACAAACATATTACCCGCGCTCTTTTCGATGAATGCCTCAAGCGAGGAGTGATGTCCATGTGTTATTCCCACTCCATAAGAATAAATCCTCCGCTTGTGATAACGAAAACGCAAGCCGAAGAAGCTCTTGCCATAATGGACGAATCTTTTGGCGCAATAGCCGAAAAATATAACTTAAATTAAGGCTCTGTGACATAAATATGCAAAAATTAAAAGGCGCGATTATCGGCTTCGGCGAAGTGGTAAAAAAAGCGCATGTTCCGGCTTTTTTAAATCATAAGGAGCGTTTTAAAATTAGCGCCATAGCCGATATCCGATCCGAAACATTAAAACAAGCCGAAAAATATTTTCCGAAAGCCGCAAGATATTCCTCGCTTGAAGAACTTCTTAACAAAGAAAAGAATCTTGATTTCGTAGATATAGCAAGCCCTCCCATGCTTCACGCTAAACTCATTAATCAGGTTCTCAACGCAAATCTTCATGTCTTATGCGAAAAACCGCTTGTGCTTGACACTAAGGATTTTGCCAAAATAAAAAACCGTTCAATGGAAAAAAATTTATGCTTATTCACGGCGCATAATTGGAAGAACTCCCCCCAAATGCTCAAAATAAAAGAAATATTGGATTCCGACGCTCTTGGAAACATCCGCTATGGAGAATTTCACACCTTAAGACAAAGACCTTCCATAAGCTCGCTTAAGGGTTGGCGCAAAGACCCCAAACTTTCGGGCGGCGGTATACTGATTGATCACGGCTGGCATGTTTTCTATCTGATATTAAATATGTTGCGTAAAAAGCCTTTATCCATATCTGCTAAACTTGAAATGTCAGAAGAAGAAAATCCGATAGATGAAATAGCCAGTTGCAAAATACATTTTGATAATGCAAGCGCGACTATGCACTTATCATGGAAAAGCCCTGTAAGAAAAAACACAGCCGCTATTTACGGCAACAAAGGCCTGTTATTGTTCAGCGACAATAATATAGTTTTTGAAAATCAAAACGGCAAAAAAGAAATAAAATTTGAAACCGGATTATCTCAAGGCTCTGCCCATCCCGAATGGATGACATCGCTTTTAAACGATTTCCTTGAAGAGATGGAAAAACCCGAAATACGCGGAACAAACTTAAAAGAAGCCGAGACCTGTTTAAAGCTTATAAAAGGAGCTTTGAAATCAAATGCCAATAATTATTCCGCCATTAAGATTAGCTAGTGTAGTGCGTCCAACACTTCTTTACATTTAAATGCTTGTTTTTACCCCGTGGGTTGGGTAAACTTGGTTGTAGAAAAAACCCGCGGGGTTAAAACCACGACGCAAGATGCGTAAATAGTAAATGTCAAGTTATT
>JAKLQJ010000091.1 GCA_022013385.1 Elusimicrobiota bacterium | reverse complement strand
GCGGGAATGAAGCATAGCTTCGTTGCCTGTGTATGCTGGCCTGTCATGCTCCTGTCATGGGCATGGTCATGGGTTTATCCCATGATTTATCCCATGAGTATAGCGTGGACACCCCTCAGTGATCAAGTTGAGCAAGGTCACTAAGCCTGCGACGGAGAAATAATCGGACTAAACTATTACGTAATCAGGCGACAGGGGACAGTTAAGAGTTAGCGGGGTAATTCCGTGAATTAAGGTATTCGGGACAAGAAACGGAAGGAATAAAAAAGCGCAAAGGCAACAGGGCATAAAGCTATTGGGAACTAAAATACAGTAATTAAATGTATAGGAATTTCAAAGTGTAGCTACTCCCGCCTATGGCGGGACTAATTTAGAAATTAGAAACGCCTATTTGCCACCAAATTGTCTAGTTGCCGCGCTGTCGAGCTTACTTATGAAATTTATCTTTGCGGCTTTTTTATTTATATTTATTTTCGGAATATCCGTTTATTCCCAAAACAATGACCCTGTGCCCGCCTATGCCGGCGGCGCGGCAAACAATAATAGCGGACAGTCCTTTGAGGTTAAGAGTTTTTCATCGGATGAAATCAAAAATAAAATTTTAATAGATCTTTTTTTTAAAGGAGAGGTAGCGGACGGGTTTATAGACGCGAATCTTTATGAGGAAATATTAGGCGATTCGGGCAAAAAAACATATTCGGAAGCTAGAGAGGCTCTTATAATATGGATAAATGATAATCCCGACAGAGCGGCTAAAATGTATTTTGATATTTATGGGCGGAAGTCGGATCAAAAAACGATAAAGTTTAAATATCGGAATATGAGCGGCAGGCTAAATCCTCATTTTCTTCAACTGATAAAAAACCTTAATGATTCGGCTAAAAACTTTTTGCTTGATAATGAAAGTCTGAGTATGGCGGGCAGGAGGCTTTTTGAAGGACTTATTGTAAAACCCGACTACGCGAATGTGGATTTGCCTTCTTTTGCGCCGCGAGAAGAAGGGGGATACGCAAGGGATGCGGAAGAGGAGCGCAAAGGGCGCGGAGATTTTGCGGATTTTAAATTAAATCACAATCTTTTGGAAAAAGAAATCAAAACCCTCTCATTATGGATTTCAACGCTTAAAAATAATGTTGAGAAAAAAATATATCAAGAAAAGTTTTCGGCGGAATATGATAGTGAAAGAATTCGCGCTTTATATGCAAAAACTTTTAAACAATACAAAACTTTTATTGTACAAGCGTCCTTGCTTAAAGGGCGCGAGAATATAACAGATAAAGAGTCTTCCGAGCTTGAAAAGGAGAGATTGCTGTTGAGAAAGAGTTTAATCGCTTTGCAGCTGCTTATGGAATATGGCAGACTTAATTCTCAAACAAAGATTTTCAGCGAAAAATATCAGGACTTTGCTTTTCTCGGTTTTGACAGCGAAAAAACACTCAGAGAAATTTTGCAATTGCTCGATAAAATTGAACAAGACGGCATCGGAAGTAGAGAGCTGAATTTAAGAGCGGCCGCTGTTTATTCTCTTGCAAAAAATTCATTTTTAAAGAATGATTTTTATTTGGGGCTTATCGCGTTTAAAAAAAGCGCCGACGATATAAGATTTTCATGCGTTTATGATTTTTTAATTTTTACATATTTGAAAACTTTAAAACCTCTTCCCGATTATGTCGGAATCAGAAATCAGCTTCAAAGGGATTGTGATAAAATAGAAAAATTGCTTTTTAAAATAAAAAACGGCGAAGAAGATGAAATATTCGCCCTAATGCTTCAGGATAAAAACAGCGGCAATGCCGAAGAGATTATAGATACATTGAAAAGAATGGCCGAAGCTCTTAAAAGGCTTGCTGAATTTTCGGCCGCGAATAAAAAAATTCAATGGATATTCTGGGATGTTGTTTTCAATCCTTTCAAAATATATACGGACAAAGACGGGAAAATGAAAGTAAAAATAAATCTTTTTATAGAGGGGGCTTTATGAGCGCGCCGAGAAAAGTGTATTAGTTCTTGCCAGTGAAAGTCTGGTCTGAGTAAAGGTTAGCCACCAACTCAGCGCCAATCCTTACATATACAATGGTAACAGAGTATATGAAGCTAAGGGGCGGGAAGCATCGGGCTGTAACG
>JAKLQJ010000090.1 GCA_022013385.1 Elusimicrobiota bacterium | reverse complement strand
TGCGGAGAGTGGGAGATTCGAACTCCCGTGGGCTTTCACCCGCTTGCTTTCCAAGCAAGTGCCATAGGCCGCTAGGCGAACTCTCCCGTGTTTATTTTCGATTTCAGATTTACGATTTAAGATTTTTGATTCTCTTATAAAATTAAACGAGGAATTGCGAGGAATTGTTTTTAATGTTTTTGTAACCTTTTTGGTTTTTCATATTCGCAATATAAGTATAGGCGCAATGGCTTAATTTATCAAAATCTTAAATCGTAAATCTTAAATCGTCAATCCTTTAAATGCCTCTCAATTATGCTCTTCATCCCCTCTTCCGCTTCGCCGCCGGGTCTGACAAAATCTGCAAAAGGAAAAGCGCCCGGCACCGGCTCGCCATTGACAAAATTCGCCGGCGCTCCGCTAACTCCAAAATTCCTTGCTTCCAATATCTGCGCTTGAATTTTATTTTTATATTTCTCGGTGTCCAAACATTGGTTGAATTTAGCCGCATTAAGCCCGATGCCGGCCGCGTCTTTTTTAAACTGCTCTGTATTAAACAATTTTTCTTTATTGCTTTCAAAAAGCTTGTCATGCATCTGCCAAAATTCCCCCTGCTCTCCGGCGCCCTCGGACGCTATAGCCGCCGCCATGGCGTAAGAATGCATGGCTAAAGGAAAATGGCGGAAAGCCACCACAACCTTATCGCCGAATTCTTCTTTTATTCGCTCAACCGTATCGCTGAATCCGGCGCAGAAGGGGCAGGCAAAATCGCTGTAAACAACAAGCTGAACAGGAGCGCCTAAATCTCCCAAAAAATAATCACTATCGTCAATAGGCCTCACCGGCTGTACAATTTGCCGCTCGGCTTCTTGAACCGCTTGCCGGTTTGCCTCTTTGATACCGTCGTCTTCAATGCTGTTTTTCTCGCTGGAATCCTGCGTAATATCATTGTCCATTTCCACTATACTGCTATTTTTACTTAAGAAAAAAAATAATAAAACGCAGACTGTTAAAACGCAAAAAACAATTATCGCAATCATTGTTTTTTTAATTGTTGAATTGTTTGGCATAATTTTTTGATAATAAACAATAAAACACTAAAAAGTGTTTTCTGGATTTTAGCTTCTACCGAGCTTTAGCTCGGGTTCGTGAAGCTTTAGCTTCACTAAACTTAGCGGCTAAAGCCACCAAAACCCGACTTAAAAGTCGGTAGAAGTCTATAAAATCACCAAACCATATTTTATGTCTTGTTGCTTATTGCTCTAATTTTTCTTAATTGAATTTTAAAATTAATAAGCTTAGAATAGCATTATTACAATCCGACTTTCTTCTTATGCCAATCCGTCGCCTGCTCATAACTATTGCCAACCCGCAAAATAGTTTCTTCCTCAAAGCGCCTGCCGATTATCTGCATGCCTACAGGCAAGCCGTCCACAAAACCGCATGGCGCGGAAATCGCGGGCAATCCGGC
>JAKLQJ010000089.1 GCA_022013385.1 Elusimicrobiota bacterium | reverse complement strand
TGACAGCGCAGGTGAGCGCATGGACTGTTGACCGAAATCGTCGTAAAACGAACATATGTTGGAATTTCACAAAGAACAAAGCCCGCGACAAATTCAGCAGGCACTATGATACTATTAAGAATTAACTTTACAGAGCACTAGGCAATTAGAAATTGTAAAAATGTAGTCGCAAAAGACGCAAAATAGCACGGAAATACGAAGCTGATGTTTTAGCGCGCTTTTATTGTTCGCTTATGAAAGAATTGAGTAAAGCTTTTTTTAGACATTTATCAAATGAAAGAGGCCTTTCCAAGAATACATGTCTGGCATATTCAAGCGATGTTGATTCTTTCGGCGTTTATTGCGATATAAGAAAAATTGATATTAAAAAGGCCGACACTTCCATTATAGAGGCTTATTTGTGGCATCTTAAGTCTAAGCTCAAACTCAAGCCTGTTTCCATATTTAGGAAAACCGAGTCTATTCGTTCATTTTATAGATTTCTTATGCTTGAGGGGGAAATTTCAAAAGATCCCACAAAAAATTTTAAAACGCCGAAACTTACGGCGAATTTACCGCGGTTTTTGTCGAATAGCGATATAAAAACGCTTTTAAGTTTCCCCGCGCTTGAAAAATTTTCTCTTTTACGGACAGTGGCGGCTATAGAGCTTTTTTATGCCACAGGCATGAGAGTTTCCGAAGCGCTTTCTTTAAGGCTTGAAGCGATTAATATGGAACAGGGCTGGGTAAGAGTAATGGGTAAAGGTTCTAAAGAAAGAATAATTCCCGTCCATTTGAACGCGATAAAGGCGCTTAAAAACTATCTTCAGGCCCGGTATTTGAAATTCGGCGGCTTGCAGAACTTTCCGCCTGCCGAGACTTCGACAGACAGGCGCATGGGGCGCGGTTCCGGAGCGCGCAGAGTTAGTGATGAGCTTTTTGTTAATAAAGCCGGCGGAAAACTCAGTCGCGTGCAGATATGGAAAGATATTAAGAAATTGGCAAAGCTCGCGAATATGAATAAGCATGTTTATCCTCATTTGTTTCGGCATACATTTGCCTCGCATCTTCTCGGCGGCGGAGCTGATTTACGGTCTTTGCAGGAAATGTTGGGGCATGCCAGTCTTAATACAACGCAGATTTATACGCATGTACAGAAATCCCAGCTGAAATCAGCGCATCAGAAATTTCACCCGGACAAAATGGATAGAGGATAGAAATAAGAAGTAAGAGGTCAGAAGTAAAAAGCAAGAAACAAAAGAATGATTGAGAAACAATGAGTGTAAAAGGGAAATAAATGGCGGTTTTAGAAGAAACAAATGATTTTCTGGATTCTGAAATAAGATTTCACGATAAGCAGCGATTTGAAATGAAGCTTGATATAGAATTATCTTCCCCTGAGAAGAATTCTTACAAAGTTGAAACTTATTTTTTTGTTCCCAAAGCGCTTGATATTGGCCCGCGCACTTATTCAAAAACCGATTTTTATAATAATACCCAAAGGTATATAAGATTTAAAACTCCCCAGATGAGCCTGTTAGAGCTTATTGACCCCGATATTGAAATTTCACCCTTCAATAGAATAAGAAAAAAAACGGCGCTTATTTTAGAAGGAAACAAAAATATCAAAAATGTTAATTCCGTTTATAGTGAATTTAAACTCTTTGGCTGCATGATAAAATCGGAGCTTAAAGATTACGGCTCTTTTTTTATCAGGGAATTGGAGAAAGTTAGCGGGAGTGAGTCGCAGGAAAATTATTCAAGTTTGGCAAAAAATTTGACGGTTTTTATTGAAAATTCTAAAAAACTTATTTCACAGGTTGATATTTTGCGCTTGAAATTGTCTCAGCCGCTTATTCCGCTGAAAATTAAGGAAGCTTTTAGTTTCTTTGAAGAATATTTTAGTTTGATTACGGAAGAAGCGTTCACTTATTTGCTTGACGCCGTGAAAAAAACCGCTTATGGCGAAGCATTTGCCGAATGCGAGAAAGAAGCGATTGGAATTATCTCTTCTCAAAACAAATTTAGAAGAGATAATAATTATTTTTCTTTTATAAAAGACGAGCGTCATAATGAAGTATTCGTGTACAGGCGCAGTGTTCTTAAAAAATTTATTTCAAGCGTTTTATATCTTAAAGTGGAGATATCCGAGAGAAAGGCGCTTTCTCAAATTTTATTCGGTATTGCCGCGGGACTTGCGATGTTGTTTGCGGTCATAGCCACTATTTACGCGCAGAGCAGATTTTCTTTAAACAGTTTACCTTTTGTTCTCATAATAATCGTTAGCTATGTGTTTAAGGATAGGATAAAGGATGGGCTTAAACTGCTGTTTTCTAAAAGCATGGTGAAATGGATTTCAGACAGACAAGTGGAAATTTTAGATCCGCTAAATGATAAAAAAATCGGCATTTTAAAAGAGGCATTTAGTTTTATTTCAAATTCTTCCGCCGGCGGCGATATACTAAAAATAAGAAATGTGGATAATATAACATCCATTGATGAAGACGGCAAACCCGAGAGAGTTTTTAAATATGAAAAAAAAGTCGTGATTTTTCCGAGAAAAATTTTAAAATTTCATGAACGACGAAAGGATATCAGCGATATTATGCGTTTTAATATAGGCGGTTTTGCGGCGCATGCCGATGATTCTTTGGTTAAGCATCGTTATTTGGATAATGAAGCCGGAAATATTAAAACCGCCATTTGTCCAAGGGTTTATCATATCAATGTTATTGTAAAATACACTCGCCAAGGCGCCGGGCAAAATGAAAAGATTGATTATGACAGGATTAGAATAATTCTGAGCAAAGACGGCATTGCGCGAATTGAAGAAGTAAAAATATAAAAAACCACTATGGTCGTTTAATGTGCATCGCACCTTGTTACGGAACACGCCACGGGATAAACCCATGGCGCCATGATGCATATCAAGGCGAACCTTTTGGTTCATCAGGTGTCGTAAGTTATACGAACGACCGACACCCAGCATAGCCTTGTGGTTTTTTACCCCTCCGTGCTTATCCCGCCCCCTCCACTACGACTTCTTCGCCACTACTACTTAGGCGAACCCGCCGATGCCGTAGTGGAGGGGCGGGCAAGGCATAGGCGGGATACGGGGGGTAAATAGAAAAAGGAGTTATTATGTCTATTAACGCCATAGGAATTTTGGGCGCAAATACTATTGGAGCAGGGATGGCCGAGATTTTCGCTCTTAACGGTTTTCAAGTTAGGATTTATGATAATTTTAAAGATAGCCTTATGCTTGCAATGGCAAAGATAAAGTGGTCTCTTTCAAAACAAGGCAAGGAAGAATTTTTTTCCAATATTGAGCCTGTTCAGGATTTATCTTTGTTCAAAGGGGCGGATATAATAATAGAAGCAATTAGCAAAGAATTGGACGAGCGCAGGATGATTTTTAATAAGCTAGCTTCGGTGGTGAATCCGGATTGCATAGTGGCGGTTTATTCGGGAATTGTGCCGCTTGAAGAAATTTTGGAGAGCTCCGATTTGCCGGAAGATAAGACTGTAGGGTTTCATTTTATAAAGCCCGTTAGGAAAAATCAGCTTGTGGAGCTCATAAAAACAGATAAAACAAAAGACGATACCATTGAAGCTTGCATGGAACTTTTAAGAAAGGCGCATAAGACGCCTATTATGGTAAAAGATAATCCCGGCGCCATAGTGGAAAGATTATTGAGGCCGTTTTTTCTTTCCGCTTTTAAACTATTAGAATCAGGAAAGGGTTTTCCCCATGAGATAGATGCGGCTTTTAGAGAAGTTGGAAAAGCGCCTTATGGCCCTTTTGAAATGGTTGACTATATGGGTTTGGATGCGGACTATCAAGCAACAAAGCAAATATATGAAAGGCTTTCAAAGCCCGAAAGGCTTGCTCCGTCCGATATGGAGCTTCGCCTTGTGCAATATGGCCAGCTCGGCAGAGATTCCACAATCGGGTTTTATCTTTATGAAGACGGAAAAATAGCGGGCGAAAATCCGATACTTTCCAATATAGTTAAATATCTCGGGCTTAAAAAGGTTGGGAAAGAAGATATCTTCGCCGAGCTGTTGCGGCCGGTTATTGAAGAAGCCGAACTTCTAGCCTCTGAAATTATGGCTTCGGAATATGATATAGAAACTGCTGTTAAAATAGCTTTTAGTTGGCCGAAAGGGCCGTTTTCCTATCATAGGGAAATGGCGACTCTTTTTAAGAAAAAAGTCGTTTCCGAATTTGATAATCTGGATAGTTTTTAAGGGGTTAGGCAATAAGGAAGGAATGGACAAACCATTACAAAACTTCATTTGTTAGAGTAGCGCGAGGTGTGGTATGAGTTTCAAATCTTTAGCGCATAAAATTGAGCAATTTTTTCCGGATGAAAAAGAATATGTTATAAAAAAACTTTTCAGCAAAATAAAAAATCGCAATTTCAAAAAATTCCGAAAAAAACCTCTCACCCAAAAAGATTCGGTTCTTATAGTTTACGGCGATAATTTTATAAAGAAGGGAGAAAAACCTCTTAAAACACTTCTTAGATTTCTTGACACATACGCGAAAGACGGAATAAACCGCGCTCATATACTTCCTTTTTTTCCTTATTCTTCGGATGACGGGTTTTCGGTGATTGATTACAGAAAAACGGATAAAAAACTGGGCAGTTGGAAAGACATTGAAAAAATATCCAAAAAGTTTCCGCTTATGTTTGATTTTGTTTTAAATCATATTTCTTCAAAAAGCGCGTGGTTTAAAAAATATCTCAACAATGAAAAAAAGTTTTCCGGATATTTTATAAGCCGCTCGCCGAAAGAAGATTTATCAGCGGTTGTAAGGCCGAGAAGCCATCCTCTATTAACTCCTTTCTCCAAAAAGGGTTCCAATAAGAAAGAATACTTATGGACTACTTTCAGCGCGGATCAGATTGATATTAATTTTGAAAACCCCGATGTTTTCATTGAGATGACTGATATATTTTTATTTTACGCTTTAAAGGGCGCGGCCATAATGAGATTGGACGCTATAGCCTATCTTTGGAAAGAAGCGCAAACAAAATGCATCCATCATGAAAAAACTCATCTGTATGTTAAATTTTTAAGGGATATTGTGGATACTTTGGGGCTTAATACAATTATACTTACGGAGACAAATGTACCGCATAATGAAAATATTTCATATTTCGGTAAAAGAGACGAGGCGCATATGGTTTATCAGTTCGCTTTGCCTCCTCTTCTCGCACACGCGATGATGCGTGAAAATTCGGTTCATCTAAATAAATGGGCGAAGACTCTTTCAAAGAGCGCCAAGGATAATATATTTTTTAATTTTACCGCTTCACATGACGGGATCGGCATAAGGCCTCTTTCGGGAATATTAAAGAATTCTGAAATTGAGTTTATGAAAAAGAAAACTATTGAAAGGGGCGGCGCTATATCATATAAGAAAAACTCAGATGGCTCGCAGTCGCCTTATGAGCTGAATATTATGTATATGAATCTAATGAATTCACCGCAATCTTCAATAGAAGAAAAAGCGTCAAGATTTATGGCATCGCAGGCAATAATGCTGTCAATGAAAGGCGTTCCCGGAATATATGTTCATAGTTTTATAGGTTCGGAAAATTTTATCCGCGGCGTTCAAAAAATAGGAATGAATAGGGCTATAAATAGAGAGAAGCTGGAATTTGGAAAGTTTGAAAAGGAAATTAATTGCGAAGGACATATCAGAAAAATTATTCACGGCAGATATTTAAAGCTTCTTAAAATACGAGCGCGTGAAAAGGCTTTTAGTCCTTATGCCTCGCAGAGAGTAATTAATTTGGGAGAAAGTTTTTTTGCGCTTTTAAGGGGTGAGAATAAAAGCAGGATTCTCTGCATTGTTAATCTCTCGGCAACCCCCAAACGGATTAAAGGAAATCTGCGAAATTATATTGGAGCGCGCGTGGCGAAAGATATTATTTCAAATCGGATAATCACGGAAAAAAATCCAGTTTTAAAGCCTTTTAAAATTTTATGGCTGAAACAGTCCTACTTCGCCAAGGCTACGAAGGACAAGCGCGGCAGCTTGGTAGCAAATTCAGGAGACCCCCCAAAAATGAGTGTGTAAAAATTCCTGCATAAATGACTTTGTAAGGTTCCTTTTTGCGATTGCAGTTAAATGTTAGATATAACATTTAATGTTCAATTATGGCAAAAGCAGTAAATGCTGAAAAAATGGAATTTGCGGGTTATTTGATTTTTAATGGGTGAGGCTTATTGTTTTTGGATTTGAGGAAAATTTCTGAAATTCTTTTTTCGAGCGCCGCTAAGGAAAGTTTCTTGTAAGCTATCTTAAAATTTTTCTCGGTAATCTTTTCATATTTCTTTTTATCAAGCAAAATATCATAAAGGCGCGAGACATTTTTATTGATGGTTTTTTGCGGCAATTCGCGGAGTTCTCCGCGCATGGAGCGTTGTTCCTGTAATTTTCGCGTGTTTTTCTTAATGCGGTAGTTGCCGCCCAAAGATAAAAGGGCAAAACCGAATTTCTTTATGTCTCTTTTAAAAACAGGATATTCAAAAACAATTACAGGTTTTTTAAAAGCGAGAGCTTCAATAAGCTGATTGCCCCAGCCTTCCAGAATGCTTGTATAGGTAACCGCGTCGCAGATTTTATAAAAATCCCATAATGAATAAGTATCATCGGTTTTTGAAGCTTTACATAAATTTTCGCAGAATACGGTTTTTATGCCGAGCTTTTTAGCATAAGCTTTTATCATTTTGTAATAATTTTTGTCTTCAACGAGTCCGGGAAAAACAAGAACTATTTCAGTGTTTTTATTGACTATTTTTCCATTATAAAAAATTTTGTCAATATAACCTTGTTTTCTTCGCGCGAATTTATTTACAAAATCCAAAGCGAATTCTATTCCTTTTCTTTGAACAATCCGCGTGGCGTGAAGAAATACTATAGAATTCTTTTTCAGATTAAGTTTTTTTCTTAAGCCTGAAAGGTATGGATCCCCTGATTTTTGCGCTTCTGGCGGGTATTGTATTAAACCGTTAGCAGGTGTTTGAAGGGATGATTGTGTTTGCGAGAAATCAAAATAATTATCTACGGGCTCGCTTTTTAAATTTTTTCTTTTTTTAAGTTCTGTCTGAGCTATTGAATTTATGACAAGATGCCCCGCGAGATTTTTAGGAGGATAATATTTTTTGACCAATTCTTTCGTAAAATCATTTGTCGGATTATAAGTCCTTTCCCAGAAAAAATCATGATGAAAACCCCAGAAAGAAATGTTGCTCATTGTTTTGTTGAGATTGTAGAGAGCTGCCGCGAAAGGAATATTAATGGGCAGTGAAAGGACATTGTTGATTATAAGAACATCAGGTTTTTCTTTAATTAGAAAGGCGCGGAAAGTTTTTTCGCATTTTTTTGTAAGATTGTCAAACTCTTTTTTAAGATTTTTTTCCGATATTGAAAGTTTTATAAAGCAGTTTTTAGTAAAGGTTGCGATACGGGGATGCCTGAAATCAAGAATGGAATCGTTAAGCTCTCCCCCGCTACCCGCTATAATAAGGCATTTATTGCCTGAATTTCGGATTACTTTTTGCCATTTTTCCATTTCAAGGGAAACGCCGTCTGTTTCTGATGCTCTAAAATGAATAAGCGCGAACTTTGTCATCTTGAAAAACCTTCAATGATTTTAAGGACGATAATCATTAAGATAAAATAACCGGCAAGTATGGCATAGTATTTGGGCCAATTTTTCTTATAATTAAATTGTTTTTTGGCGTTTGACGAGAAGAGAAGATCGTCAATATTTTTATTTTCTCCTTCGGCGGAGTATTTTATAAATTGCTCATTAACGCCGCTAAAATTAAATTCAAGATTGAAAATAATACTAGCATAATAACCCACGGTAAAGGTAATGAAACAGCCGCTTACATTCCACCAAAGCCAAGATATTTCAGGGTGCGCCGTCCAAAGATAGAAATTGGCGCAAAAGCCGGCTATGATGCCGACAACGGTTCCTTTTCCCGTGGCTCTTCTTGTAAGTATGGCTAAAAGGAAAGTCGCGAGTATCGGTCCGTTTGCGAGAGAACCTATTTTATTTATTGATTCAATAATGGATTTTGAAATATTTCCGACAAAAAAAGAAAAGACAATACACATTCCTCCCCAAAAAACCGTTGTCAATCTTGACCATAAAAGCTGGCGTTTTTCGTCTAAGGAACCTTTTATCCAGAATCGCTCTATAATATCTCTAATCGTTACCGCGGAAAGGGAATTGATGGTTGAATCCAATGAAGACATCGCGGCGGCGAAAAGAGCGACAATGACAAGCCCTATTATTCCGTGAGGAAGATAATTCAGAACGAAAACGGGAACCGCGAGATTATAATTTACCGCGCCAGAAGAGTTTGTAATAAGGTTTATAAAATTCGGATTTTTGACCATATAAGCTCCTATAGCCACTCCAATAAAACAATATGTTATGACGAGAGGGAATCTGAATATGCCGTTTAAAAACAGTGACATATTGGTATCATCCACATTCTTAGAAGATAATTCTCTTTGAACTTGTGTTTGATCACAGCCATAATAACTGACATACAGAAATAGTCCGCCAAAAAGCATCGGCCAAAAAGCGAAAGTTTTTCCGTCTCCAAAGCCGTGTCCTTTAAGGTCAATTGTTTTAGCCATATCCGACGGAAATAATTGCCACATCTCATTCCATCCTCCGACAAGACCGATGGCATAGTAAAGGCAAAAAACAATTCCCATGTAAAGGATTATCATTTGTATTACATCTGAATAGACAACGGCTTTCATTCCTCCGAAAAAATCATAAATAACGGTAGTAACACCGAGACAGAGAACCGCTATCCAGAAGGGTATTCCGATAATGTGTTGAAGAACTATGGAAATTCCGTAAACCGTAACTCCCGTAGAAAAGGCTCTTAAAAATTGAAATAAAACCGAAAGTAGCGTTCTTGTTCCGGGACCGAATCTTTTTTCAAGGTATTCGTAAACTGAAATAATGCTTTGCTTCCTGAAAAAAGGCAAAAGAAGCACCATAACAGCTATCATGGCTAAGGGAACCGCAAGCTCATATTGAAGCCATAAAAGTCCGCCGACCGAAATGACAAAAGCCGGCGCACCCAAAAGGCTGTTTGTGGAGCATTGCGTGGCCATAGTTGAAATTCCTATAGCCCAATAATTAATATTGTTGCCGCCCACATAATAATCTTTTTCGTTTTTTTGTGATTTTCCAAGGTAAACAGCGAGCGCCACCATGCCTATCATATAGCCGATAAAAATAAACCAATCAAGATCATTCATTTAAAGCCCCCAATATTATTTTAGTGTATAGGAATTTCAAAGTGTAGCCAGTTTAGTTGTTTTGTAGCTGCAGCGTGGACTACGCTATCGTGTCGTGGTCGTTCACCCCGTGTAACTTCGTTCACAGGACTAACATCCTTGGCCGTCTGATGGACATAGTCCCTTGTTACGGCACCCAGCATAGCCTTGGAATCTTCCAGATTCCTAAGGGCATAGTTTCCGATCCCGCCATAGGCGGGACCTGTCCCGCCTTAATGGCGGGAATGAAGCATAGCTTCGTTGCCTGTGTATGCTGGCCTGTCATGCTCCTGTCATGGGCATGGTCATGGGTTTATCCCATGATTTATCCCATGAGTATAGCGTGGACACAATTAATTTGGCCGTCTGACACGCATAGCGCCTGATACGGCACTGACAGAGTCTTGTATCAACGGCTTGCTCTGCCTAATTTATCGTAACGGAATTTCAAAGTGTAGTTGTAGCCCCTTGGGCTGCCTAATTTATCCTTAAAAATTAAGGGTTTTTATAAATATTAACCGCTTAATCATAAACCAATTCGGACTCTTCCGTCACATATATATCGGAGGAACTATATTTTTCGACATCACCGCCTCTTCTTTCCAAAAATTCAATAGCGAGGTTTTTATAAGCGAAAGCCCCTCTTGAACTTGGGTCATAAATAAAAATCGGCTGTCCGAAACTCGGCGCCTCCGCCAGCCGGATATTTCTCTGTATAACGGTTTTATAAATTTTATCTCCGTAATATTTATTTATTTCCCCAAGCACCTGATTGGCCAGATTTATTCTTTTGTCATACATCGTGACTATACCGCCATCGACGGTCAAATTAGGATTTAAAGCGCCTTTTATCTTATTGACAGTATTCATAAAATAAGCCAGGCCTTCCATCGCGTAATATTCGCATTGGACGGGTGTTATAACGGTGTCGGAAGCGGTAAGAGCGTTTACTGTCAGAAGACCCAAAGACGGAGGACAATCTATGATTATATACCTATACATCGGTCGTAGCTTGTCCAATGTTTTTTTAAGAACGGATTCTCGTGAAAACTCGCTTACAAGTTCTATTTCAGCTCCGGCAAGCTCCCTATTTGTAGGTAAAATATCAAGCCATTCAATAGATGTCTGTCTTATGGCATTTTCTGGTTCGATTTTTCCGCATAAAGCGCTATAAATATTGCGATCTCCGACGGAAGCATCAATGCCCAATCCCGACGAAGCATTGCTTTGAGGATCCAAATCCACCAATAAAGTTTCATTATCAAAAGCAGCAAGAGCGACGGCTAAATTAATGGCCGTGGTAGTTTTCCCCACTCCGCCTTTCTGATTCGCTATAGCAATTATTTCAGCCATATTTCAGTCGTCCTTCAGCTAGATTGGTATTTATATCGCCATTTGCGCAATAAAAGTTTTCACGTGAAAACTTTTGATTTAGTATCAACCGCATTTCACGATAAATAAACCGTCGGTTAAATTTTAAATAAATAAAAGAGTTTTGTAAAGAAAAATATTCGGCCATTCGTAAATAAAGCGGAATAAAGAGTGGGCATGACGACAAAATAATTATCCATAATTATCCAATAAAAGGTAATTTTACTATAAACGAGGCTATGCATCATTCCCGCCATTACTGCTTCGGCGGGCAGGCCCGCCATTAAGGCGGGACAGGTCCCGCCTATGGCGGGATCGGTAGCTTTGCGAACGACCCCCGTGGGTTAGAATAAATTTGGTTATGATAGAACCCGCGGGGTGAGAAACGAGCAGGTATTTTCAATCTACACTCTACTTTCATTGACAAATCCCACAATAATTACGAAAGAACCAAAATATTCAGAAAAATATTCGGCCAATAAAACTTTTTATGAGAATCTCTTACAGACTTTTTTACTTTGGCATATATCTAATGTTTTTCATATTCGCCGTTTTTACACCGCTTTCAGAGCGACTCTCGCTCCGCAAACCAAGCAAATTCTATTTTTCTTTTTGCCCATTCAATTCCGCAATGGCATCCTCGGCAGTCTTAGCTCCGCTTTCTATATCTTTTAAGATATTGCCAATAACTCTCTTTTTATCCTTTGATGGTGTTTTTTCGGAATGATGTTTAAGAGAAATTGACCGCCATACCCCAAGTATGCCGAAGGCCATCAATATGACCGGCCAGTCTCTTGAAAAACTCCTTAGAAGCAACGCACCCACGATGTTCCAGCGGCCCCACCTCGTGGGTATTTTTTTGCTTTTGTGCTTTGTTCCCCAATCACCTTGTTGCTAATTCTCTAATAACCTAATAGCCTAGTATAGCGTTTCATAAAAATATGGACAGATAAAAAGAAATCTGGTATAATAATCAAAACGAAACTCAATGGAGGTTATTATGCCGCAAAAAACTAAAATGCCCAAGCTGTTTTTAAGTAGTAAACAACATCAATTT
>JAKLQJ010000088.1 GCA_022013385.1 Elusimicrobiota bacterium | reverse complement strand
ATTGATTTGCCGCTACCACGGCGCGGGTATAGGCTGTATTGGTCGACAGCCCGATTTCAGTCCAGCTTAATGTTGAACTTGATAATACAGGCGATACCGACTGACTGTTTTCATCTATTACATAATAAGATGTGGCGTCATCATAATATGAAGTGCTAAGTGTTATGCTCCAGTTCCATGTAATTGAGGATATTCCACTGAAAATTTCTGTAAAAAATGGAGAAGGCGGCGGATAAACATCTTCTATTATTGTGACCCACATATCCTCGCCACTATTACCTATTGCCCAACACTTGCCGGATGAGTCCACATATAAATTCCGCAGACCACTAAGCGCAATACTGGAAATTATGTCAAGTGAAGAGTTATATTTGATTAGCGTTTCACCTGATTTTGCCCATAAATTACCGGCGCCGTCTACCGAAATAGGATAATTATGACAATCAGGATAATAACTATAAAAAGTAGCGCCGGAAATGAATGTAAATGAAAAATCATATTTACTTATCCAGCCACCATAATTCTCATAAATATCCTCAGCAAAACATCCTGAACTCCAAACATTTCCATTTAGAGTATCAACAGTAACATGAGACGCAGAATCATTGTTCCAAGTCAAACCTAAACCTTTAGTAATTGTTTGACTTGATTGCAGAATAAGAGAATTATTGTATTTGCCCAACCATCCTTTTCCGCTATCACCACCTACCACCCATACATCTCCATTATCATCCACATCAATATCTTCAGCGAAATTATTGCTATCTGCTGTATCAAATGTCGAGCTTTCCAATAAACTAAGCGAGGAATTAAATTTCCCAATCCATAAAATATCCTCTATATTTGCATATCCGGCCACAAATATATTGTCATTCCTATCTATATCGATGGCACGTGCGTATACAGAATAATCAGTACCGCTGTCAAGAATAATATCGGAAATTAATGCAAGCGAACTACCATATTTTGAAATCCTGATATGATAACCTTGCGCAATCACAAAGATAGTGCTCACAATATAAATATTGTCATGGGAATCAACAGCCATGTAATATCTGGGGTAGTCTCCTTGTTGATAAGCGATAGTTGATTGAAATATAAGCGAGGAATTAAATTTAGCCACTATTGGAGAGCCGAATACATACACATTATCATTTGAATCTAAAATAATGTCCTGCACATCTCCTGATGATTCCGTAGTAGAACTTACTATAATAAGTTTTGCTTGGGATTCGCCAGGAAAATATAAGAAAAGGCTTATAAAAATTAAAATTTTAGCGATTAGATTTTTTTTTTATTCATATCAGTATCTCGCTTTTAAGCTTATTCTTTGCGTACTGCCTAATTCGCCGTATGGCGTGAAAGCATAATCCAAGTTATAGTCTTTTGCTATCGCTATGCCAAATCCGCCGCTTAATGATTGTAAATCATTGCCTGTTAAATATCCCGTTCTTAAATTAAACATCGGTAAAATTGAATATTCCATTCCCAAACTTATTGTTGTCTTTTTTTCGTATACGCTGTTTTTTATGTCCATTACCAAAAGGGTGCCCGTCTTTATTTGATAACCCGCGCCTACTGTCAGCGTTAATGGCAGTGAATTTGTTTTGTCTATGTATTTTAAACCTGAACCCATATTTTGAACGACTAATCCCAAATTCATTCCGTGCTTTGTTTTGTATATTCCGCCTATGTCCATTGCAAACGCTCTTGCCCTTTCTTCTTCTATTTGACTTATAATATATTTCAAATTTATCCCCAAATTTAAATTGATGTTTGAAAACTTCCTGCCATAGCCCATATTGATTGCCATATCTTTGTTAGCGTAGTTTCCAACTTTCTGCCTGTTCGCGTTTCTTTGCTCGATTTCTCCCGAATTTAGATATTGCACGCCTAAAGCAAATGTGGCATCCAATTTACTTATCGGCATGCCCCAACCGATAAAGCCATATTGCATACCGGCGAATAGATTAGCGAATGTGGCGCTCATTTCTTTGTTTCGCATATTTGAAAGTCCGGCGGGATTTAATGTTATTGAATTTATATCGTTCGCAATTGCCGAAAAAGCGTTTCCCATACCGATTGCTCTCGCTCCGGAGCCTAATTTTAAAAATGAAGCGCTTGCGCCTCCCGCCATTGCAAGGGCCGGCATTAAAAATGTAATTAAAATTATTATGCTCAGCCGTTTCATTTTATTATCCCTACTTTTTTAATCGCTTTTAAACTTCCATAGCCGCTTTTATGCGCGGTTACAATATAAATATAAATGCCGCTTCCGATATTTGACACATCCCATGTCCATTCATAGGCGTATTGTAGGCCTTGCCCGTCATCTATTAATTGCGGACTGTTAGTTAATGTTGCGCTTTTTACCATTTGCCCTGAAACATCATAAATATTTATGTCAATTTTATCGGCTATGCCCGCTTCTATATGCAATGTCGGATTTGTCCCTCTTTTGGCGGGGTTTGGAAAAGCGTATATTTCGCCAAATTTAAAATCGCTCTGGCTTTGAAGCGGCTCATTGGTTGAAACTATTTGGTAAATTGAAAAATGATTTGTTTCGGCGCTTATGATTTTATTTGTTTTATCTATCGCGGAATTTAGGATTTCCCAGTCATTTATATCGGGGTTCCAATAAGCTATTTTTAGCCTGTTTTCTTCATCGGCTGAAATTTCAGCCGCGGTATAGGGCAGACTAATTTCAACGGGTTTATTAAATTTTAATCCTTCCGGGCCGAATTCATAAGGCTTGCCGATTTGTTTTATGTTTTTTATTTCGGCGGACTCTTTTTTTGCATTCTCTTTTTCTTTTGGCTCCTTTGAAATTTTTAAAATCGTAATATCCGTGTCCATTGCCAAAGCGTTTTGGGATATTTTTATTTTAGCTTTTGACGCATGTATTATGTTTCCGCCCAAAGAAGCTGATATATTGCCGGGAAGTATTGTTCTTATATAGTCTTGGGCAGTGAATTCTTCATCATCTTTAAATTTACCTTGCAAAGTTATTTCCACTTGTTCGCCTATGGGTAAAACATTTATAAGGCTTTGCCTATCAAATTTGACCATTAAATCAGCTATGCCGTCTTCGTCATAATCGCCTATTTCGGCAAATTTAAGTTTGCCTGATTTGCCGGCTGTTTCCTGAACAAGAGCAATCGGCGTTGAAAGAAGTTCATCGTTTATTGAAATAATTTTAATAGTTGGAGGCTCAATATCTTCAGTTGCCTTCGTTCCGCTGACTTCTATATACGCCGTAACATATTGACCTTGGCTTTTTAAATTCAATGTGTCGGGGTTAAGGTCAAGCGTAATGAGAAGCGGAGGAATGATTTTGACTGAAATTGTTTTTAATTCTTCCGTGTTCTCCACATTGTCTATGCTTCCAAATGAAATAATATGCGTCCCCAATGTTAAGCTGAATGTCGCCGAATAGATTGAAAACAAATTATCGTCTATGGTAAATTCTGTACGCTCCAATCCTGAATTTATATTATTGCTTATCGGATCATCGGCTTTAAAGCCGAAATAGTCGGTTTCAAATGCCACAATGGGTTCTTGAACGGTGGCTCCGTTTACAAGAAATTCTGTAATAGGCGGCGTATTGTCAATCGCGACTATAGAACTTTTGATAATTTCAGCATTGCCAAGTTTGTCAATGCTGAAAAATTTAACCGTCCGCGTTCCTTCATCTATAATTGAAAACGCCTGAGCGTAAATACTGAATGTGTCAATATCAACCGCAAAATATGTTTTATCCACGCCAATGCCGGCATTGTCGCCTATTTCAAAAGCGTCGTCTTCGGCTGTAAACGACAAAGCGGTTTCAGATGATATATATGTGAACGCGTTTGCATATTGGGGCTCGCTGATATTTAAAACTGTGCGAGGCGGAAGATTATCGAGAGGTTCAAAAAGGGCAAAGATTGAACTTGAAGGAATAAAAGCACTGACTGTACCAGCCTCTTGATCACAAATTTGATTTAGCACAGGGTCCCAAGAAATACATTTTTTGAAATTTTCATCCCAGTTGCATTTTTGAATAGGAGAATTAACATCGGCATCTGGCGGCTTAGAATTATCACAGTGGTCATATATAAAACTTATAAGGCCTCCTTGATGACCAAAAATATGGTCTGTTAATTTATAAGCAGACCCCTCAACCTTAAAACCATGTGGCGCATCAACTGTAATAAGACTGATTGTTGTATCGGGGAAGTCAGAAATAAGAACACATCTTGCGTCATCAGTGCTTACCGCTATCTGACTAAAATATTCATTTTCATTTTGTATCGGCTTTTTCCAGCCATCTTCAAGTTTAAAGGGATATTCATCTATATTATTCGCATCAAAAATTCTCGGCGTATCTATAATATTATCAGGAATTACTATCGGCGGCAATAGATTTTGCATTGGACCGGCAGCAACATCAGGCGCAATATGGTCTGAATAATAATTTCCCCCGCCAATTGTTGAATATGCCACATTCCAATAATTTTTTCCTGCGTTTACAGTATTTACCAAATTTGCGCCGATAAAGTTATTATGGTAAATTGTATTGCCGACGGTTAATGTTGAACTCAAGCGCATTCCCTCGCTCCATGGCGAATCATTGATAATTGTGTTCTCACTAATAACATTATCATCACCGCCCGCCATATACAATCCATAATAGCTCGCGTTGTTTATACGGTTCTCTTTAATCGTATTTTTTGACCCTGAATGGAACACTATAGCGTAACGGTCGGTAAATCCGTAATCGTTTTCCGCGAAATTATTTTTAGAAATAATTTCGCCTTCCGCTCCATAAAACATTATTCCGGCAGTATTGCCGCCAAAATTATTATTTATGATTGTATTACTGCCTGTAGAAATAACACCAGGCCTTAATTCTATACCCCGATAATTGCTGTTTAAAACATTATTACGAATTAACGCGTTTTGCCCGCCGCTGGTAATGCCTGCGAACTGACTATACCTAATGATATTTTCTTCGATGATGTTTATTCCGCCGTTTCCCGGTTCCGACAGATAATATGGATCGTATTGTGATGCCAATGAAATCCCAACCCAATTCCATTCAAAAAGATTGTTTTTAATGATATTTTCGCCCCAATAAATATGCATAAACACATTGTCAGTAAAAGTGCTGAATGAAATTTCATTGCCATAACTTTTGGATAGAAAAACAGAATCGCCGGTATGCGAAATTTTATTACGCGTGAAAACGCTCTTGTCGGTCTTATAAAGATCAATACCGCGACCGGAATATATCCACCTATCTTCGCCCGCGATATTATTCTCCTTTGCCACAATATTTTTAGCGTAAGAAAAAGACATTTGATACGCGCTACGCACCTGGTTTTTTACAATATTGCCTTGATAGAGGTTATTATCACCCCCTGATTCCATAACGCCAATGCTTGTATTTGCTATGATACTGCTGTAGCGCAAGTTGCAATTTTTTGACTTGCTAAACCTTATTCCCGCATAAAACCCCTTAACAGTAAGATACCAGACAGATACGCCTGAACGCCCGCTAATATCCACCCCCAATGCTTGACCCGCGCCTATAATAGAATGGCCGTCGCCGTTAAAACTAATATTATCCCGCTGAATGACAAGCGGCTCATTAAGATCATCTGTAAGCTCAAAATATGTGCCCGATATGTGGGATGTTATTGGAGCGGTCGGCGGATCAATTGAACCATCCGGCCTTATATAAACAGTGTTCCTTTCCGAGTGAATAAAAAGGCTATGCGGTTCCGTTATATCTTGGTCATATGTAATTTCCCCATCACTTGAACTGACTATATCTAGCTTCTCAATACCATCTTCGCGAATCGTGTATGTGGTTGAAGGCATAAGTCCGGAAAAAGACAATCTTACGGATGAAGAAGCATCGGTTCTTTCTAAATAAAGCATAATCGCTTTTTTAAGTCCGCACAAGCTTACCTCTATCACTTTATCGCTAACTAAAGCAATAGTGCTGCCCTCTATCGTAACAATGGAAAATTCTTTGCCTTGGCCAACGGTTGAATCTTTTAAAATAGGAACGATAGGAGGATGCGATGGTTCATCAAAAATAGAATCATCTGTTTGACAATACGCGAATTGAAGTGAACTAAAAAGTAATGCCCCACCCAATATAAAAAGGCTTAAAAATCGCTTTGCATAAAAAAATTTGAAATTGGGCTTAAACATACTGTTCTCCCTTAGTCGCACACATAGTCTACCAGTCAGCACTTGACTTGTCAAGTATTACATACCAGTATGTTATATACCGTTGTTGGAAAGATTCTCGCTCCATATAAATTATATACCAGTGTCAGGTCGTCACAACGAAATTTATTAAACAACCGCAGAGAGCGAGTGTAAAACTTTGCCGATAATATTCCATATATAAAGCTGTTTACACCTCTGAGGTTTTCCCGCATCTCGCCTATGGCGGGACAGGCCACCATAACAAAATTGTGTTCTTTCGTAATTATTGTGGGATTTGTCAATGAAAGTAGTGCGCGGATTGAAAATACCTGCTCGTTTCTCACCCCGCGGGTTCTATCATAACCAAATTTATTCTAACCCACGGGGTAAAATTACCTTTTATTGGATAATTATTTTGTCGTCATACCCACTCTTTATTCCACTTTATTTACGAATGACCCAAAATTGTTCCCAACCTCACAGGTGATTTTCTGTTCTTTGATTTTTTATACTGCCACACTGTTGCTCTGCCGCGCTGTATCGCTGTTCTCTATGTAAACACTTCCATATAAGTTTTCAATTTATGTTTTCTGGCCAGCTCAACGGCATCGTCAAATATTTTATCTGCGCTTTTGCCTTGCCCTAAAAGATGCAATGTCTGAGCGGTGGAAAGTTTTACAAGAATTTCCCCTCTCGGCTCGCAATTTCCCTTAAATAAATCCCTCGCCGCTTTAAAAGATTTAAGCGCCGCTTCAAATTGTCCGCTTCTTTTTAAAATTTCTCCTATCCCCCACTCCACAAAACCAAGATCCGCATCATCATCTATTTCTGTATACAATTTTCTTGCTTTAAGATAACCTTTCATGGCAAGCGGCAAATCGCCTTTTTGTCTTAAAACATTGGCATAGCCGCATTCTGAATAAGCCTTGCCAAAAATATCCTGAGAAAAAGAAAATATTTTTTTGGCTTTTTTATAAGCTGTCAGAGATTCATTCATCTTGCCGCCAACCCTCAAAACTCCGCCCTGGCCAAAAAGAGCATAACCGCGAGCGAATTTATCGCCGGATTTAACCGCATATTGCTCAGCTTTTCTAAAAGCATCTATGGATTTAGCATAAAGACCTTCAAGCCTGTAAATTCCTCCAAGCGCCCAGCAAATAAAAGAGCAGGCCGCGTAATCTTTTTTTTGGATATAATGATTGAACAGTAAATCAAACTTTATTTTCGCATTTTTAAAATCTCCGCCAAGCCTCAAAACCAAAGCATATTCCATTTCCGCTTCCTCAGTGTAAACCCGGTGTTTTTTTGAAAGCTTTAAGGCAAGGTTAGAAAACCTTAAAGCTTTTGGTAATTTCCCTAGTGAACGCCAGCACGCGGCCATATCAATAGCAGCTGAAACAGTATTAACGGGATCATCCCACCACCCGCTTGTAGCGCCGTAAGCGCTGCTTGTTTTTTTTAATCCCGCTTTTAAGCGGGATAAGCGGGTGGTGGGATCATCGGAGAAAGAAGAGCCGATTTTATAATTCTCTAAAGCTTTCTTAAAATATCCGGCGGTTTGCCATGCTTTAGCAAGCAATAAGTGATATTCGGCTTTTAAAAAAACCGGCGGTTTTGTTTTTTTAAGCAATACCGCGGCTCCTAAAGGTTTTTCATCATTTATAAGCTTTTCAGCTTTTTCAAGTTTAATTAAAACATTTTCTTTCCGCATATTTTCTCCAAAGGACATTTCTCGCACAATGGCTTGGTTTTTTTGCAATAAAATTTCGCAAGTTCTACGAGCAAAGCGTGGTATTCTTGAAACAAATAAATATCTTTGGGTAAAACACTCTCAAAATAATTTTGAACATAAGTATATTTGGAAGAATTAAAAAAGCCAACCCTATTAAATATTCTTATGGCATAGGTATCGGCAATAAATTTTGGTTTTTGCGCCGCGTATAAAATTATAGAATCCGCCGTTTCATGGCCTATTCCGTAAAGAGATAATAATTCCTCTCTTAACTCATTAATATCGGAGCTTATAAGCCATTTTTTTAAACCGCTTTTATGATTTTTAATAATATGTTCGGCAAAAATTTTTAATTTTAAAGACTTCTGCTTATAATAGCCGGATGATTTAATAATGTCTGCAAGCTTCTCGCAGTTTACGGTTTTTATTTTTAAAGGCTCCATTAAAGCGGCAGAATTAAGCTTCTCAATAGCTTTTTTTACATTTGACCATGCTGTATTTTGAGTAAGTATGGCGCCAACACAAATTTCAAAAATTTCTCTTGAACTTTGATTTCGTTTTCTTGTTTTATGATATTGAGGCTCAATGCCCTTAATGGTGGTAGGCCACCATCCTCTTGGTCCAAACGCCTTCAGAAGAATAGCGTATATATCAAGCGCTAGATGATATTTTTTATCTCCGTCAATAAATCCTGAAGATTGTAAGGTTTTTTCATGAAGTTTTTCGCGCCGCATAATTTAGCTTTTTCCATATGATCTTTATCGCCTAAAGTTGAAATTATCAAAATTTTTATATGTCTAGTTGAATTATTTCTTTTAACGGCATTGCACACCTCATAGCCATTAAGCTTAGGCAAAAGAAGATCCAAAAGTATTAAATCGGGTTTTTCACTTTTCGCGAGCCTAATACCGTCGATTCCATTGTTCGCCCATGTCACCTCATATCCTTGAGATTCAAGCACTTCCTGCAAAACGGCCGACATACTTTTGGAATCTTCGACAATAAGAATTTTTTTAGCTTTATCCATAATTTTTTCATCTGGAAAAAATCAGTTTCAAGTTACATGTTCCAAGTCACAAGTAACAAGATAATATATTTCCGCCTTATCGTATTTCCGTATCACCTTTTTCCCGTTTTTACCTTTTGTTTACCCTTCCAAAGCTCCTTTTAGAACATAGGAAGACTCTCTGATTTCCGGCTACCCAATCCATTCGGGCAAGTTTGCCGTTTCTTGATACTTGCAACCTGTGTCTTGTGACCTGTGTCTCAAAAAGCGCCGTGCGCTTTTTGATAAAGACCTGTCAATTTGGAATATGTCCCACGGTAATTCCTTTGCCTAATAAAACAGGCTTTCCCTGATTTGGATGTAAAACCGCCAAATCCTGAATATTGGTCGTTCGTACAAGACTGTGCCGTATCAGAGGCTATGCCTATCAGACGGCGAAACTGCCGATCCCGCCATAGGCGGGGGACCTGTCCCGCCTTAATGGCGGGATGAAGCATAGCTTCCAATATTGGTTTCTTCGCCTATAATAATCTCTTCAACATCGCCCCTAATAATAGCTCCCGGCCAAACTGAAACTTTCCGAGCAATCCGTACTTTGCCTATAATAACGGCGGTTTCATGCGCCCATGCCGAAGAATCTATAATGGGAGTGTGAGATTGAAATTTTTCTATCATATAATTTCCCTTTTTTATTATCACCGTATTCCCATATCATCTTATCAACGCTGTTTTCTTGCTTTTGACTTCTTATTGTCCGTTGCCTGTCATGAATCTTTCATTAGTTTGCCGTTCTATCACTGCCACACGCCACGCTGTATCGCGCTGTTGAGCCAAATTGCTGTTACTTTGTACCTTGATGCCTCTTATTATCCGCATAGCTATAATATGGCTCGGACATTTTCAAGCCCCAATAGATTATTATGCTTACAAAAGCCGGCGCCAAGTAATAGAATAATCTAAATAACAGCGCGGCCGCAAGCGCCTTTTCCCAAGCAATACCCATCTGCGCGAAAATTGCTGTCATTGCCGCTTCCATAGCTCCCAAACCGCCGGGTAAAATAGGAATTATCGTCATAAGCATGCCGAATGAAAAACCTATAATAAGCCTACTGGTTCCAATATCTATGCCCAGCGATTTGAAAGCGAAAAAAAGTATAAATATACTGGAAATCCAATCAATGCATACATAAAGCATCACCTTAGGAAGTTCGTATTTTTTTGCAAGTATAAGATGTATGCCATTATTAAGCTGCGACTCAAATTTTTTAAACGATTCTTCAGGTATCTCTTTTTTTGAGAAATAATAAATAATTCTGTTTACGCCGTGATAAAGCTTTCTGCTCCATGATGCGCGAAAGTCATGATGAAAAAACATCATAACAGCAGAAAAAGAGACAAAAAGAATTAGCACAACTCCTAATAAACTCTCAAAAAATCTCAAGTCAAAGGTATGAGTATTGAGAATGTTCAGTATAATGCCTTGCAGTATAATAAGTGAAAGCGCCAAATAAATAAGCACGCTTATCACAACCGAAGTAGTAACGCTTATGCCGTACGGAACATGCCGTTTGCTTAATAAATGGGCTCTAGTGGCAAAACCGCTGATCCCTCCTGATGAAACAAAATAATTAACGCAAGTAGACACAAGAGCTATTCCGCCTATTTCCCAAAAAGGCATTCTATGGTTGAGAAGTTTAAGCATTTCCCAAAGAGTCACACCCATAAAAAGATAACTGGAAATGGCCGCAATAAACGCAAAAAACAAATAAAGGCCTTTTGCATTTGTTAATATCTCGGAAAGAGCGTTAAAACTGGGATATATGAGCCATACCAATATAACCAAAGATAACATAACAGGGCCATAAATATATAGTTTATTTTCAGGTTTATTATTCTCTTTCATAAGTCGCAATTTAGTAGAATGATATTAATAGATTACTATATTTGGTCGTTCGGTTGTACATATAATTACCGATCCCGCCATAGGCGGGACCTGTCCCCAACGAAGTATGGGGGAACCAAAAGGTTCGTTGTTCCAAAGCATAGCTTCCAATATTGGTCGTTCGCATAGCTACCGACACTTTATGAAGCATAGCTTCCACTATTGGTCGTTCGCATAGCTACCGACACTTTATGAAGCATAGCTTCCACTATT
>JAKLQJ010000087.1 GCA_022013385.1 Elusimicrobiota bacterium | reverse complement strand
TCTATCAAGCATTACTTTGTGTCCTCTGATTAAAAGGATTTTGCTTTCAATTTGGTTTTGAGTGATTAAATTTTTCATTATTATTTATTTTTATATTTCCATTCCTCTCTGATTTCTTCTTCTTGCTTCTGTCTCACCCCCGAGGTTTCTCCCGCCAAAGGCGGGACAGGCTGCCATAACAAAATTTATCCCAACCTCGCGGATGTTTAACTTTCTCTCTATTAACTGCCACACTGCCGCGCTGTTGCCTGCCGCGCTGATTACATTTCTTAAATGTAATCTATCGCATTTTTGAATATTTGATAGCCTACCGCTTTTGATTCTTTTAAACCTGTCCCACTTCGGAAGTGGGCTTTTTCCATGCTTGCCGGTCTGTCGGGATTATGATAAGAGAAAAAATTTCTCTCGGGATGAGGCATTAAGCCAAAGCATGTCCCGCTTTCATTTACTATGCCCGCGATATCTTCCATTGAACCGTTCGGATTTTTAATATAAGTTAAGGCATTTAGATTCAGTTTTACAATCCGCGCCATTATTTTTTTATCTTCAATTATAAATTTCCCTTCGCCATGCGCGATTGGAAGCTGAATTTCATTCGGCAAATCTTTGGTAAATATACAGGGGCTTTTTTTATTTACTTTAAGAGCCGCCCAGCCGGCAATAAAATGTCCGCAATCATTAGTATAAAGCGTTGATACTTGTTTGTTCCCGCTATTTTCGGGAAGAAAACCCGTTTTCGCGAGTATTTGAAATCCATTGCATATGCCTATAACAGGCCTTTTGCTTTTTATAAATTTTTCAAAATCTTTTAAAATTTTAAAAAGCTTAACGGCGAATATTTTTCCCGCCGATATATCGTCGCCATAAGAAAAACCTCCGGGAAATGCCGCTATGTCAAAATCAAGCAATTTCTTTTCGCCTGACAGAAGTTTATTTATATGAACAAGCTCGGCTTTCCCCCCCGCATAATCAAATGAACTCGCTGTTTCAATATCGCAATTGGTGCCGGCCCCGCGCAAAACTATTATTTTGGGTCTCATAATAATTCTCTCTTCCAACTATCTTTCAAAATAAAAATATTTTCTTTCAAAAGTCTCTTTTCGCAAAACTTAATATCCAATAAAGGATCTTCCTTCACAACTCCTATTTTCTTAATAGCCAAACCTTTAATAAGGCTTAAGAATTTTTTTTCATTTTCTTTTTCAATCTCAATAATGATTCTTGAAGGAGATTCTCCGAATAAAAGCTCTATCTCGCTTATATCTTTTTCTTTGGCCATATTTTCAAAATCAATATCGGCTCCAAATCCGCCTGCAAAAGCCATTTCGCTTATCGCGACGGCAAATCCGCCTTGCGACACATCATGAGCTGAGGCCGCAAAACCCTTGTTTATCGCTTCTAATGCCGCGCCATAAAGTTTAACCGCTTCTTTAATGTTTAAAGCGCTTATAAAATTATTGCCGCTTTTGTTTATCTCATTATAAATTGAACCGCCCATACCACAGCTTGCCATGCCAAGCATGTATATCAGATTTCCTTCTTTTTTGAAATTCATTGTAATGGCTTTTCTTATATCCTCAACCGGAGCTAAAGATGAAATCAAAAGAGATAAAGGGATAGGATATTCCCGTCCTTTAGAATCTTTTGACTGATTATAAAAACTGTCTTTGCCGCTTATAAAAGGAGCGCCAAAACCCATAGCCGCGTCATAACAACCCTCGGAAGCTCTCACAAGCTCGCCCATTACTTTGGGATCTTTCGGACTTGCCGCGCAAAAATTATCCATAAACGCGGTTTTTTTAATATTCGCCCCAACGCATAGCAAATTTCTTACAGCTTCATCAGCTGAATGCATAGCCATTTCATACGGATCAATTTTGCCTAAGGCCGGATTAAAACCATGGCTAACCGCGAAACCCGAAAAATCTTTCATATTGCCGGTGGAGGCATGAGGCCATATTACGGCGGCATCTCCGGGACCATCGCCATATTTCCCTTCCAAAGGTTTTATTACCGTTCCGCCTTGAACTTCATGGTCGTATTGGCTTATAACAGAATGCCTTGAACAGACATTCGGATGCGCGAGTATATCTTTTAAAATACTCAGATAATTCTTTTTCGGTTTTTTAGGCGCCTTATTGGATACTTTAAAATCTGAGAAAACAGCCGATTTTTCAATATTGGGCAATTTATGGTGGAGAAAAAGCATATCTAAATTTACGACTGTTTCGTCATTATATGTTACCGATAGTTTTTTATCGCTTGTAAATTCTCCCAGAACGCAATATTCGCAGTCTTCCTCTTCTAAAATTTTCTTTAAACGAGAAAGATTTTTTTTAGGAACTGACAAAACCATTCTTTCCTGCGATTCCGACACCCATATTTCCCACGGCTCAATCTTGCTGTCTTTAAGAAGGGCTTTTTCAAGATAAACTCTCGCTCCGGTTTCTTCGCCCAATTCGCCTATGGCCGAGGAAAAACCGCCCGCGCCGCAATCGGTTACGGCGCTATAAAGATTTAAATCTCTCGCTTTAAGCAAAGCGTCCAAAACCTTTTTTTCGTTTAAGGCATGACCTATCTGAACGGCAGCAGAAGAGGTGTCTTCGTCTATATTGGCGGACGAAAAAGTAGCTCCGTGTATGCCGTCTCTGCCGGTTCTGCCGCCGATTGAAACTATCAGATCTCCAGAACACACTTTTTTATGAATTTTATTTCTTGGAATTATTCCGGCGCAACCGACATAAACAAGAGGATTTAAGGCATAGCCGTCGTCAAAATAAATTCCGCCCGACGCGGTCGGAATGCCCATTCTATTGCCGTAATCCCTGACTCCGTCAACAACGCCTGAAAAAATTCTTTTGGCTGATAAAGCTTTTTTCGGCAATGGCATTTTGGAATCAAGCCTGCCAAAACAAAAATTATCGGTGTTTAAAACGGGTTTTGCCCCAAGACCCACGCCTAGAATATCTCTTATCACTCCCCCGACGCCTGTTTCCGCTCCGCCATAGGGCTCAATAGCGCAGGGATGATTATGAGTTTCGGCTTTAAAAGCCACTCCCCATTTTTTATCTTTGCCGAATTCAACTATGCCCGCATTATCCGAAAAAACCGACAAACACCATGATTTATCAAGTTTATTGGTGGCTTTTACAATAGTTTCTTTGAAAAGATTTTTGTATCTTTTGGTTCTGCCTCTATATTTGAATTTAACCGGGCCCGAGAAGGTTTTATGCTTGCAATGCTCCGACCATGTCTGAGCTATGGTTTCAATATCGCCCCTGAAGGGAGCTCTTTTGATTTTCTTAAAATAATCCCGCGCCTCTTTAAGTTCAAGAGCATTCAATGACCAGCCAAAAAAATCGTTTAAGCCGGCAAGGTCTCTTTTATTAAGATTTATGAAATTTGAAATTTGTTCTTCGCAGTTTTTCATTTATTTTTTGCGGCGCCTTGATACTTTGCGCCTTTTCTTTGCTTTTTGCTGTTGCCAATCTTCTAATCCTCTAATCTTCCAGTCCTCCATTCTGTCCCGCTTCTTGCCTGCTAAACTTTATTTATTTTATAAGTATTCACTATATCGTTAATCAAAACTTTTTCAATCATCAGCCGTATTTGGCTTTCACTTATGCTTTCAAAATAAAAGGCGCGGCCAAAACGCGCGCTTTCAGGTTCTTTCTGTCCGATATCGCCGATAGCTTTTAAAACGCTTTCGCCAACCACATCGGTGGAGGAAGGCTTAAGCCAAATTTCCGCTTTGTATATTTTCTTTGAGCCGAATTTTCTGCCTTTAAGCGACACCTTCTCAGTTATTTTATCTACTAAAAGGTTCTCAGATATTTTTTTAAAGTCTCTAGCGGAAAAATCTCCTTTTATTTTATATAGCCGAGAGATATGAATTTTACACAAATTAAAACCCGCGGCCTTAAATTTATTAATAAGGTTTCTCTCTTCATTTTTGGCATATTTGTCTTTGGTCCATATCTCCAATATCATCTTTACTCTCCGCAGTTTTTTTTAATAAATTCATTAGCAAAACTATCCATATTATTCAGCTTAAAAACTGTTTCACGGGCATTTGCCGCGATACGGTCTTTTTCCGCCGGACTGAGAGAAAGTATCCGTTTTAACCCATGTGACAATCCCGCAAAGCAAGACTCCTTGTATGTAAAGGCGTTCATTCCATTTTTAAGATATCGATGCATTAATGAATTGCCGCGCGTAAGCACTATTTTGCCCATTGCCATAGCCATCAGGGAGACGCTAAGTCCGGCGCTACGAATTTCATTATCCGAAATTATCGGCAAAACAACGAATTTCGCTCCCGCAATAAGGCTTTTCATTTTTGAGGAATCGTTCGCATATGGAACGAATTCCACCTTGCTTTTGAATTTTGCCGGCAACTTCGGTTTAAGATCTGTATAAACTTTTAATTCAAAGCCTTTCGGCATCACATCCACCGCCTTGAATAATGCTTCAAAATCCCTAGCGATATAACCGCAAGAATACACATAATTCCCCTGATAGGACTCCTTGCCGTCAAAATAATCGCAGTCTACGGCAAAGCATCTTGTAAAAATCCTGTTTCGCAAAAGACCGAACCTCATCCACTTATCCGCTCTACAATGGTCTAAAACATACCCAGCGGAGAAATCTTTAAGCAAGCGGAGATCTTCCGCCAAGTCCATACCGAAAATGGAGCCGCGCGGAATGAGAACATCATTAGCTATGAAAAACTTTTTCGCAGTTTTATCGCGCAATGAAAGCCATGCGTATGGAAGCAGTTCCTCATCCCTGTAAGGAAGATCAATAAAAATCAGAGCATCATATTTTGTCTTTGACATAAAATCCTTAAGGTTAGACATCCCTGAATATTTTATGCGAAAACCTGTCTGATTGCCGCGCTCTATAAAATCATAATTGTTTTCAAATGAATGAAATATGTCTATCGCTATTTTTTTTCTTGAAGCGGCAGTGACTGCTCGCACGAAAGCTCGCTCCATGTGAGCGTTTGAGGGAGAATCGCGCAAGTTTATGAGAAGAAACTTTTTGCCGAAGAACTTATTTCTTGCCTTGATAAGGCTGTTGAATATTTCACTATCGATAAACAATGGCAAGTTACACGCATTATAAATTTCAATAGCCTTTATCAATTTATTGTGATGCATTATTTTCAACGCTTTTCAATTTATTAAGAGCTTCGCGATAACGACCGAGTGTGCCATCCACTATTTCTTTCGGCAATTCGGGAGGATTCGATTTGCCGTCCCAATCGCTTCCTTTAAGCCAATCGCGCACAAATTGCTTATCATAACTCTTGGGATTAGTTCCCTCCGAGTAAGAGCTCTTGTCCCAAAATCTTGAAGAATCGGGAGTCAAAGCCTCGTCAATTAAAATAAGTTCGTCATTTAAAATACCGAATTCAAATTTGGTATCTGCAAGAAGCATATCTCTCTTTTCAAGATATTCAGCTCCATACTTATATAAGGCTATACTTTTATCTTTTATTTCATCGGCAAGTTTTGCGCCCAAAATATTTTGCATTTCCTTAAAAGTTATATTTTCATCATGCCCTTCATCTGCCTTTGTGGTCGGCGTAAACATGGGTTCAGGCAATTTCTGAGCTTCTTTTAGATCGCTCGGAAGTTTAATGCCGCAAACGCTTTGATTTTTCAAATACTCTTTCCAGCCGCTCCCTGTGATATAGCCTCTTACTATGCACTCAAAATCAACCCTCTTTGCTTTCTTAACCAATATTGAACGGTCTTTAAAATAATTTTCATCAAAATCAGCGCCTACATATTTTTTTATTTCTTTAATGTCGTAAGCGATGAAATGGTTTTTAATTATATGTTTTGTTTTCTCAAACCAGAACATGCTTATCCTGCTTAAGATTTCACCCTTACCGGGGATATTCGTGGGCAGAACAAAATCAAAAGCGGATATTCTGTCGGAAGCGACCATTAAAAAGTATTTGTCACCGACCTCGTAAAGTTCTCTTACTTTGCCTTTATGCGCTAATTTTAAGTTCATGAAATTTTTTATTTTAATGCCAATATTTTCTTTCCATACCGTTACCAATCCGATCCCACATAGTAAATTTGCTTTGCAAATTTCCGAAGCGGGAGAGTCTTACTTAGGCGCCATGCCGATGATGCGGGAAGGTTTCTTGCTGTTTTCTGTTCTGTCGCGCTGCATCGCGCTATCTACTTTCTTCCATGTTCCTCTCCGCCGCCTTAACCACATTTTCAATAAGACAAGCGAGAGTAACCGGCCCGACTCCCCCCGGAACGGGAGTAATGCACCGCGCTTTATCTTTCACATTTTCAAAATCAACATCCCCGCACATTCTGCCATTCTCGTCAATGTTCGTCCCCACATCTATAACCGCGCAGTTTTCACCAAGCATATCGGCCTTTATCCAACGCGCCTTGCCCACGGCGCTTATAATCATATCGGAATTTTCAAAAATGGAAACTATGTCTTTGGTTTTTGAATGACATAATGAAACTGTCGCATCCATGGAAGTAAGCATATGAGCAAGCGGCCTGCCTACGATAGACGATCTTCCCGCCACGGCGATATTCGCTCCTTCTATATTTATGGAATATTTTTTAATTATTTTGATGACGGCAAGAGCCGTGCAAGGAACAAAAAAATCTCCGTTTTCTATTTCATCCATATTTTTCGCGATGAATAATTTCCCCATACTCAAGGAGGATAATCCGTCGACATCTTTCCTAGCGCCAAAGGCGTCCCATGTTTTAATATTTTCATATCCGGAAGGCAAAGGCCGCTCAATCATAATGGCATCAATTGAAGAATCCTCTTGAACGCCTTTGAGGAATTCAAGAAAATAAGAATATCCTTTGTCTTCGCCCGGATTGATTAAATCGGTTTTTATCCCAAGTCTGTCGCACACCTTTATTTTTCTTTTAACATAAACGGCAGAAGGAGAATCGTCAAAGTAATTTATTATGGAAAGCGACGGAGGCCTTTTAATGCCGTTTTTAACTTTTTCTATTCTCTCTGACAGAGAATTTAAAATTTCATTTGAAAGAGTTTTACCCTCTAAAAGCTTCATACACCTATATGATACAAAAAACGAAACTATGTTTCATAAAGTGTCGGAAACTTTGTGGACGACCAAAAAACGAAACTATGTTTTGGAACAACGAACCTTTTGGTTCCCCCATACTTCGTTGGGGACAGGCATCAGATGTCGTGAACTATGTGAACGACCATTCCCGTGGCGCCTATGGCGCCACGGGACAAGACGGCCAAATTTTAAAAATAATCAGTGGATAAGGAAAACAACTCGGCATTACGACAGTTTGACAGACAACAATCTTAACAACACGGAAATTTTGCGACCTTTGCGTTTAAAAAAGAAAGGCCGCCCTAAATTTCAGGGCGGCCTTCTGCAAACATCATATGATGCGCTTATTTTTTTTTCTTTTTTGCGACTTTTTTCTTTACGACTTTCTTAACTACTTTTTTCGCTACTTTCTTTTTTTTCATTTTTGTTTTTCCCTTTTTACCTTTTTTAGGTTTTGCCATTTTGGCTCTTGAAATATCACCGTTCTTATCAAGATAGTACAAATAACCGGCTTCTTTTTTAATGCCGGCTTTCATAACTCTCTGCGGCTTACCGCCCTTTTTTCCACCTCTAGCCATTTTAGCTTTTGAGACATCGCCTTTCTTATCGATATAATAAAGAAAGCCGTCCTCACGCTTTACTCCGCACTTCATAACTTTCTCGCCCATTTATACTTCCTCCTGAACTTTTTTTTACACATGTTAAGTCTACAACAATGTTTTTAAAAAATCAATACCTAAAAACCAAATAAAGTGTTTTTTGTTTTAGCGATTCAAAACGGAAAGGGGAAACTCCGACGGAAAACTATAAATTATCGTTGAAAAAATTTTTTATTTTTTTTCTGTAATTTTCGCCGGAAACTTCCGCGCATTTCGCGTGAGCCGCGCCCGGAACAATCCAAAGCTCTTTTTTTTCGGAAGAGCATTTATTAAAAAGTTTCTTTCCGTCTTTAATCGGAACAAGATCATCATGCTCGGCATTAATGAATAAAATGGGATTTACAACTCCTCCGATATTATATCTGGGGCTATAAAAATCCGGATCCACTTTCAATTTCATTCGAACAAAAAACAAAGTTATCGGCACCAAAGGCCAATAAGGCATTTTCATTCTTAGCCAACTCCAATTTGCTATAACTCTGGTAAAAGAGTAGAAAGCGTTTTCGGCCACCAAGCATTTAATATCTTTGTTTTTGGAAGCTTCGTAAATCGCGACGGCAGAACCCATGGAAAGCCCGAGTAGCCCGATATGTTTTGCCTCTTCACTTTTATATTTTTTTAAAAATTCATACGCGGCTTTAAAATCCTTTGTCTCAAGGTATCCAAGTGTGGAAACCAAACCTTTGCTTTCGCCTGAAGCTCTAAAATCAAAATAAAAAAGATTATAACCTTCTTCGGCGAGAAAATGCGTATCGCGCAGAATCTCTCCTTTATTAGAGCCCCGACCATGACAAATTATTATAGTCTTATCGCTTTCTCCTTTTACCGACGGAATAAACCAGCCTTTTAAAAAAACTCCGTCGCCGGCTGTGAGTTGTATGGATTCATACGCCAAAGAAAAATGTTCCGGCAAAATATTCAAAGGCGTTCTTTCCGGCTTGATTATGGAATCGCTTTTTAAATACGCTATAAACACGGCGCATCCGAAAAGCGCGAATATTGAAAAAATAAACCAATTAAATATTTCAAAACCGCTCATCCTACCACCTCACCACTTTATTTTTTTAATTTTATTTGCCGCTTTCAATAATAAAGAATCGCGCGCGGTAAGAGAGAATCTAACATAACCCTCTCCGCAATTGCCAAACCCGGAACCCGGGGTCGCCAAAACGCCCGCGCAATCAAGCATTTTATAAACGCATTTTATTGAGGACATTTTAATGGGCGGGCGCGCCCATATAAAAAACGAAGCTTCGCACGGATAAACCGACCATCCTGATTCTTCAAGTCCCGCCGCGAATTTTTTTCTTCTCTGATGAAAAGTCCGCCGCAAAGAAGGGGCGAATTTTTCATAATTATCAAGAGCATAGGCGGCTGTTTCCTGAATAGCGTTAAATTGCCCCGAATCCATATTCTCCTTTAATTTGCCCAGCTCCCTTATAATACTTTTATTACCTATAAGCCAAGCGAGACGCCAGCCCGTCATACAGAAAGTTTTGCTAACGGAATGAAATTCCACCGCCACATCTTTCGCGCCGGAAACTTCAAAAATACTCAACGGCGGTTTATTAAAATATATTTCGCTATAAGCCGCGTCTTGCGCTATCCAAAAAGAATATTTTTTAGCAAGTTTGATTATTTTCGCAAAAAAATTTTTATCCGCCACAGCTCCTGTGGGATTATTTGGATAATTTAGAAAAAATAATTTTATTTTTTTTAAAAGCTTTTCATCTATCGCGTCCAGATCGGGAAGAAAACCGTTTTTCTCTTTCAGCGGAATCCCAACTATCTTCGCTTCGCTGAGCAAAACCCCCGTTTTATAAGCCGGATAAGAGGGATTTGGAATAATAGCCGTATCGCCTTTATCCAGAACAATAAAAGGCAAATGAGCGATACCTTCTTTTGAACCTATAAGCGCCAATACTTCAGCGCCTGCATCAAGTTTTATTCCATGACGCCTCATATGCCAGGCGGCTATGGAATTCCTAAGTTTTTCACTTCCCTTGCCACAAGGATAAGAATGATTGGATTTTTTTAAAACTTCTTTGGCGGCAAATCGCGCAATGGGAGCGGGGGTCGCTATATCCGGATCTCCAACGGCAAGAGATATTATACTTCCGCCCTTCTTTTCCGCCGCCTTTCTTTTCTCATCCAATTCTTTGAATAAGTACGGCGGGAATTTATTCATCTTAGCGCCCAATGCAAGTTTTTTTGGCATTATTCCATATCCTTCAAATCAAGCATGTCAAAAAAATCATAAAATCCGGGTTTTTGTCCAATCATCCATTTCGCGGCTTCAAGAGCGCCCTTGACAAAAATATCTCTGGATTGCGCTCTATGTATAAGCTCTATTCTCTCGTCACTGCCGGCAAATAAAACCGTATGCTCTCCTATTATGCCGCCCGCTCTTATGCTTGATATATCAATATTTTTATCGCTCACCTGCTTAATATACTCGCTATATCTCAGCGCTGTTCCGCTTGGAGCGTCTTTTTTCATTATATGATGAGCTTCTAAAATACTGATATCAAAATTTTTAAGTTTTTTGGCGATTAATTTCGAAACGGCAAAAGTGATATTAACAGCCGGACTCATATTTGGCGATAAAAAAACAGCCGTTTCATTGGCATAATGCCTTAACTTAGCCAATTGTTCTTTTTTAAAACCTGTTGTCCCTATGACTATAGGCTTACGCGCTTTGGCGCATGTTTCGGCAAATTTAAGCGAGGCATCGGGCGCGGTAAAATCAATCGCGATATCCGCTTCGCTTATTAAACTTGAAAATTTATCCGGCGAAACGATGCCTGCTCCATTCCCGATATCAACGGCTCCAAAAAGATTAAATTCAAATGTTTTACCGATATGTTCAATGATTTTTGAACCAACCCTGCCTTTAGCGCCGCAAATAATAATGGAAAGTTTTTTATCGTTCATTTTGTTATCCATCTAATAGAATGATTATATTTTTTTAAGCCCGCGCTTACAAATCAGGCATTACAAGTGTTTAAGTGGATTTGCCTGTCCCGCCATAGGCAGGAGGCTATCGAAGATTTGTGGAACACGAACCTTCTCAGATGCCGAGAGTTATACGAACGGCCTATGGACACCCATTAGTGTTCAAAATTTAGAGTAAATTGTTTTTCAGCGCCTAAGGCTAAAGTTGGAAAAGCGGAAAAAAAGATTTATTTCGGCGCGCAGACCTCATCAATCCAATTAACGAATTCTTCCCAGCGGCTCGCTTTAGCGAGGCCTAGGTCTGAATATTTGTTCTCGTGTTTGGTGTTAAATTCACAGACATTCCAAAGGATGGAGAATGAAACGGCAGAAAGGGTTTTTATTTTCCATGTCATATTAATGGAAATCCCCCCCACTTTTGTATAGTCGTCGTACTCCAGAGCATCTAATCTATACTTACGAGGAGTATTGATTCCGATACTTCTTATCACCAATTTATTTTTAATGAAAGACATAAGATCTTCGGCTCTGCGCTTGGTCTCATCTTGTTTGGCATTTTCGCCTACTATACGGACAAAGTCATAGAGATCCGCATAGGACGATGTTAATTTCGTTGCATCACTCGAGTCAATGCCGTTGGCGAACCTAACAACCTTAGCGACAGCAGTCCTTACAGATTCAGTTTCATTGTTTCTCATTACAGCATCCGCAAAGGCATTCAGATAAGAGGGCAACTCGTTAAAATACCGCAGTATACTCTACTACCGCCACTGCAATTTGTCAAGTGTCAAAAGTGCCGTGTCAAAAGTGCCGTTTAATCGGGCATAATTTGTTAAAAAAATAATCGTAAAATGGAAGATTTTTTGATTTTCAGGATTTTCCGCGTGTTAATTTTAACTATTTAACCTTATGTGAGCTTTTGGGTAACTTATTTTTTGAGTTCTTTGCGGGCTAATTTAATATAATGATTTACTGTCGCAATAACTCGGAGGATAAATGAGATTATTCGCCTCAATATCGTTAATGCTTTTAATATGCGCTTCCGCTTTTGCCAATGAAAATAAAGGAGATAAAATGAGCGAACTTGAAACAATGGGAGCCATAGTAGAAAAAGATCCTAAACTGCCGACTGTAATTTCTTATACTCTTAAAAACGGCCTTAAAATTTTAATGCTTGAAAAACATTTTTCACCGATAGTTTCTTTTAATATGACTTTCAAAGCCGGCAATGTGGACAATGAACAAGGTAAAACCGGACTTGCTCATATGGCTGAGCACATGGCTTTTAAGGGAACAAAAACTATTAACACTCTAAACTATAAAAAAGAAAAGGTCTTGCTGGAAAAAATTGAAGATGCCAATCAAAAGCTTGCAATAGAGGAAAGCAAGGAAACCAGAAATGAAGAGAGAATAAAACGGCTTGAAAATGATTTCAAAGAACTCTTACAAGAAGCCGACAGACTTATAATAAAGAATGAGTATGTAAAAATATACAAAGAGCTTGGTTCAACGGGACTTAATGCAGGAACCGCAACGGACTATACGACATATATGGTATCTCTTCCCTCTAATAGGCTTGAAGATTGGATGATTATTGAAAGCGACAGATTTAAAAATCCCGTTCTAAGAGAATTTTACATGGAAAGAGCGGTGGTTATGGAAGAAAAAAGAATGGGCGAATCAGACCCAAATAAAGTTTTATGGGAAGCATTATTTTCACACGCTTTTGTCGCCCATCCGTATAAAAATCCAACTATCGGCTGGAGCGATGATTTAAAAAAATATACCGCAACCGATGCCAAAAACTTTTTCTCAAAGTTTTACGCTCCCAATAATGCCACTTTGGCAATAGTCGGCGATATAAATCCCACAGAGGTAATTAAATTTGCGGAGAAATATTTCAGTTCATGGAAAAGAAAAAATATTCCGCCCGTAGATTACACTAAAGAACCCCGACAAAAAGCCGAAAAAAGAATAAGTCTTTTCTTTAAAGCGCAGCCCACGCTTAGAATGGGCTTTCATAATGGCGGTTTTAACGGCGCGGATATGCCCGCTCTTATCGTATTAAGCGAAGTTCTTTCGGGCGGAAAAACCGGAAGATTTTATAAAACCATGGTTGAAGGAAGAAAAATAGCCCTCTATGCGGGAGCATACCATTCAACACCGGGAAACCGCTATCCTTCTTTGTTCATTATAGCGGCGGCGCCGAAAAAACCTCATACGCTTGAAGAAGTTGAGGATGCCATAATGGAAGAAATTGAAAAAATAAAAAAAGAAGCGCCAAGCAAATGGGAAATGGACAGAATAATAAACAATTATGAAGCGGATTTGATAAAACAACTTGAATCCAATTCGGGCATGGCTCAAAGTTTATCTTCCGGACAACAGATTCTTGGCGATTGGAAAAATGATTGGCAAGTATTGGATAAAATAAAAAAATTAAAACCCGAGGATATTTCCAAAGCGGCTCGGGAATATCTCATAAAAGAGAATAAAACCATTGTGTTTTTAAGAATGCCCGAAGAGAAATAAAATTAGGGCAAAAACAGTAAATACGATGATAAAACTGTTTACAAATTTCGCATTGAAAGGAGATTAAAATGAAAGAACATTTCTTGAAAACTTTAATACTAGGCTCCTCTTTTTTTGTCTTTGCCTCATCATTATACGCGATAAAACCCAAGCTTCCAAAATCAAAACCCCTAAATTTCTCTCCGCCGCAAGGCGCGCGTCATTTGCTTAAAAATGGAATGGTGGTTTATATACTAAAGGATAATACTCTGCCAATAATAAACATCTCGGCAAAAATAAGAACGGGGAAAATGTATGACGCCAAAGATAAAATAGGGCTTGCCCAATTAACCGCCGACCTATTGAAAGACGGCGGAACATTAAAATACAAGCCTGAAGAAATAGATGAAATCTTGGAATTTTCAGGAGCGTCCATAAGTTCAAAAATGTTTATGGAAGAAGGCGAGGTGTCCCTGCGTTGCCTTTCCAAGGATTTTGAAAAGGTATTTGATATTTATAGCGATGTTTTAATGAATCCCACTTTTAATGATGATAAAGTAAAACTTTTCAAAAATGACACTTTGGAAGGCATAAGAAGAAGGAATGACAACCCTGATTCTCAAGCGCAAAGAGAAGCTTTAAGAATGTTTTACGGCAAAAACCACCCTTATGGCTGGAGGACGGAATCAAGCACGATTGAAGCCATAAATAAAGCGGATTTAAAAAACTTTCATTCAAATTTTTATAAACCGAACAATATAATTCTTGCCGTAAGCGGAGATTTCAAAAACGAGGAAGAAATACTAAAAAACTTAAATGATAGTTTTTCCTTATGGCAACCGGGAAAAGTTGAATTTCCGGAAATACCTAAAGTGGAAATTAAACCGCAAAGGAGCATTTATTTTATAGACAAAGATATCGCCCAAACTTTTATAGTGCTCCTTCAAAAAGGCATTAAAAGGCATGACTCTATAGAATTTCCTTTAACTGTCGCAAACCACATTTTGGGCGGCGGAAGCTTTTCATCAAGGCTTACAAACGAAATAAGAACAAAAAAGGGACTTGCTTATAGCGTTTACAGCTACTTTGCCAAACGCCCCGACTATGGCTATGTCTTAGCCTATTGCGGCACCAAACCGCAAACCTACTCGCAATCTCTCGAAGAAATGCTGAAACAATTTCAGCTGATGAGAGAAAAAACCGTAAGCGTCCAAGAATTAAATATAGCAAAAAGTTCCATAATAAATTCCTTTGTTTTTAGATTCCCCACTCCCTTCAGTTTAATGGAAGAAAGAGCGTCTTATGAGCTTTACAATTATCCCAAAAATTATTTGGACAAATATACCGAAGAAATGGCGAAAATCACTCAAACAGATGTTCTGGAAGTTTCAAAAAAAATTCTTGACCCTGAAACCGCAATGATATTTGTTCTAGGCGATTCAAAGAAATTTGACAAGCCGCTCTCTTCGTTCGGCAAGGTAATTGAACTAAAGGATGAATAAAATGAAGGATTCCGGCGATAATTGGCATTTTCAATGGGACGCTTTCAAAAACGATAAAAAAATTTTTGAAGATGACCTTTTCCTTTTTAAGCAATGGATATACCCTAACACATTGGAAGATTTTTCGGGAAAAACGGTTTTGGACTGCGGGTACGGACGCGGACAACATCTAAAAATGATAGCCCCTTACGCAAAAAAAACCGTGGGCATAGATTTAAACACCGCCGATGTCGCAAAAGCTTATTTAAATTCCGAAAACATTCAATTGCTCAAAGGGGATTTGGCGAAAATGTCTCTGCCGGAAAAATTCGACATTGTATATTCTATAGGAGTGCTACACCATACCGACAATCCCCCCGAATCTTTTGAAAATATAAAAAAACATCTAAAACAAAAAGGGAGAATCATAATTTGGGTTTATTCCCGGGAAGGAAACGCTCTGAATTATTATTTCCTAGAACCTATGAAAAAACTTTTTTTTAAAAGACTGGGAAGAAAAACTTTGCTTGCGGTTTCTTTTTTTATCGCGGCGCTGATGTATTTACCCATATACACCATTTACCTGTTTCCTCTCAAATTCCTGCCTTTCTATAAATATTTCTCAAACTTCAGAAAACTGACTTTTAGAAAGAATTTCCAAAATGTCTTCGATAAGCTAAATGCCCCGCAAACCCATTTTATAACGGAAAAAACTATCAATGATTGGGTCAATTCAAACGATTTTGACGATATTCATATAAGCAATTATGTCGGAGTAAGCTGGCGAGCGTCGGGAACATTGAAATAACAAATAGGCCTTTTTAACCGATTATGAAACGACCGGATTTTTCATCACTATACCGTTTGGCCATGAAAACGCATTTCTTAATACCATGGTTGGCCAATAGCAACAAAGCTCTCCCCCCCCTCAATGTTTCAATCGAAATCACGCATAGATGCAATTTGAGATGCTCAATGTGTTTTCAATCAAAATCAACCGACAAGTCGCTAGAAATGAAAACCGAAGAAGTTAAAAATATTATAGATCGGTTGCCATTGTGGACAATAATCACTTTTACAGGCGGAGAACCGTTTATGCGCCGAGATTTCAGGAACATTCTTTCTTACGCGCTCAAAAAAAGGAAATGCAGTATCTTAACCAATGCGGAATTGATCAACGAAAAAGACATTGAAATGTTAGTGAACGAGAAACTTTCTTTGATTGGAATTTCCATAGACGGAATCGGCGCGACTCATGACAATATAAGAAATAAAGCCAAATTATTTGAAAAAACAATTGAAACCATCCGCAAATTATCTAAAGCCAAAAAAAGAAAAAATACCAACTTTCCTTTAATTGATATAAAAACGGTAATACTCAAAGAAAATCTCCATCAATTGCATGACATATATCTGCTTGCCGAAAATTTGGGCGCAGATTTTTTTACTCTTTCTCTTCCAAAACTCTCCGATAGACAATTTAACGAACCCTATTACGATTCTTTGACGGAAATTTTTTCCCATAAAATCTCTCCGCTTAAACCGTTGGAAAAACAGGAAATTAAACCCCTCTCCAAACAGATCGACCTGATTATGTCATCTTCGGGCAGCACCCTAAAAAGATTTTACCCTTACGAAATGTTTAATAATAAAGCCATAAAAAAATATTACGACAATGAAATTTCTCCCATTGATTTTAAACCTTGCTCGGTTCCATGGTCTCTCGCTTGCATCTCGCCTTACGGCGATGTATTTCCATGTCTTTCTTATAATGCGGGAAATATAAAAAACAAAACGCTTTCCGAAATCTGGAACGGAGAAAAATTTCAAAAATTCAGGGCTAAACTTAACAAACGCCATCTTGACAATTGCTGTTTGGGATGTTGCTATTCCGCCTATAAGAGGAGAATATAAATGAATGTAAGCATAATAATACCGGCTTATAATGAGGACAAAGCGATAGCTTCCGTAGTTCAGGAAATAAACTCGGAAATGGCGTCAAGCGGTTTCAACTACGAAATAATCGTGGTAAATGACGGTTCCACGGATTTAACGCTTGAACAGGCTAAACAAACAAAAGCGGAAGTAATAGACCACGGGATAAACAGGGGGTATGGACAATCTATAATAACCGGAATGAAAAACGCTAAATATGATATAGTGGCGACAATGGACGCGGATAATTCTTACGCGGCCGGCGATCTCGTCAAACTATTGCCGAACATTAATAAATTCGACATGGTCATAGGACAAAGAACAGGCAAAGAATATAAAGGGAAACTTTTTAAATATCCCGCCAGAGCAGCTTTCCGATTTTTGGCTGAATACATATCGGGAGTTCCCGTTCCCGACATAAATTCAGGTCTTAGAATATTTAGGAAATCGGTTTACGCTCTGCTCCCAAAAGCTCATGAATGCAAAGGGTTCTCATTTTCAACCACTACAACTTTGCTGTTTTTGGCCGCGGGATTCAGCTCTCATTTTGTTCCTATTCAATATAGGCACAGAAGCGGAGTTTCCAAAATAAATTATTTCAGAGATACTTTGAGGGCATTACAAATTCTCTTGGAAATAGGCATACACTTTAATCCAATGAAATTGATTTTACCCATGTGCGCCGTTCCTTTTTCAATGGCTGTTGTTTTTGTTTTGATATATCTTTTCAATCACGAAGGACTCTGGTTTATCTCTTCGCTTCTATCATTCTTTATGTCTATGGCGATATTCGGCATAGGGATGATATTACTGCAAATAAAAATATCCGGCAAGTAATCATTATTTAAATAAACCGGCTATGCCTTTTAAAGCATAAATAAATTTTTTAATATCCTGGCGAAACAGTAATATTTCCTTAAGATTCGCGCATATAACCTTTGGATTTATGTAGTAACGGTTGTAAGCGCGCTTAAGTATCGCTTGCATCCGCTCCTTTCCTATGAGAGGATTAATATAAACCGGATTTGAAAAATCCCATGCATTAAAATCTTCCCACTCCGCATCTTCTCTGAGAATGCCTTTTTCTCGACAAATTTTATGCAGCTCCGTGCCGGGATAAGGAACCGGCAAATAAAACATCGCAACAGAAGTGCCGATATTTACGGCGTATTTTATAGTGTTAAGAGCGTCGGATTCAGTCTCGTTCGGCAAACAAAGAATATAACTCGCGTATGTGTAAAAGCCCAAGCTCATGGTAAGTTTAAGCGTATTGGTATTCTGCCGCACCGTAGTGCCCTTATTTATAATATCCAATGATTTCTGATTCCCCGACTCCACGCCATAAAGTATCTCCCAACAACCTGCCGACCTCATCAATCTTAAAAGCGATTCATTCACCGTGTCCGTGCGAGAATTGCACGCCCAAGGAAGACCGGCTTTTTTTTCAATATATTTGCGGCAGAATTCGGCAAGCCATTGCTTGTTTATGGTAAATGTGGAATCCAAAAATATAATGCCTTTCGCCCCATACTCGTTTTTTAATGTAAGTATTTCGTTTATAATCCTGTCCGGAGATTTATACCGGACAGTATTGCCGAAAACAGCGCTGCCATTGCAAAATGAACATTTGAACGGACAGCCTCGGGACGCGACAATGGAATAAGACGGAAATCTTTTGGTATAAGTAATTTGGGCAATATATTTATTCATCGGAAACAGATGATACGGCGGAGTCGGCAAGTCCGCAGAGCGCAGGATATTCTCAGGCGCGGGAGAATTAACAATTGCTTCTCCGCCGATTTTTTTGAAAGCCACACCGCCGATACATGCTATTTCTTCCGCCTTATTTTTATCGAGACAAGATATCAACTTTAAAAAAGGAACTTCACCTTCTCCAATCACGAGATAATCTATGGCTTTCGAAGCATTCAATGTCTCGGAAGGCATAATAGTGGCATGCACCCCTCCAAGAACGGTAATGGTCTCGGGTTTAATTTTCTTTATAAATTCAAAGGTCTTTATGGTTTGATTTATTTGCAATGTGGTGGAACTCATGGCAATAATTTGAAAATCGTTTTTCATCAGATACTGACCATAAGCCTCAAAATCCATGCCCTCTATATTGGGTTCAAGATATTTAACATCGTGTCCTTTATCAATGATATATCCGGCTATGGAAGCGATGCCATAGGGAAAGGTATTATTCCCGGCGCCTTTGGAAAATTTGCCGTAAGTTACGCTTTTATCTACTATAGGTTCCTGAAAAAGTATATTCATGCACTAAACCAGCGTTTAGCGTCGAGAAGCTTTTCTCGCCGAATTAAAAAATTTATCTTTTCACGCAATCCAATCAAGAAAACGGAACAGAAAATAAAAATAAAAGGAAAAATAGGAACAAAATATCTCGGACACATATCAAACAATATATGCATATTAAAATAAAGAAAAATAAGCAACAAGATTGACCAACTTCTAAAAGATTTGAAAGAATAAATCATGCCCATAAAAGCCATAATCATAATAATCCCGTGAAATAAAAGCAATACTATGCGAAAAAAAATGGGTAAATATTTTTTCTGTTTATAGTATTCCCCAAGAGACTTATCTACACCGAAAACAGAGGAATGGCTTGATAACCAATATTTTGGAATCCGCTTCAGAACAATAGCCGTATATTCTGAAAAATTGTTTTTTATTATGGAAATGCCTTCCTTTTTAAGCTGTCTATCAAATCTGATATTCGGATCAATTCCAAGGGAAAATTCATCGGACTCTTTAAATTTTTCCCATTTCTTTGGGATATCTTCAAAACCCCTTTTATATTCAATTCCTTCGGTCATACGCCCCGTGGCATAGAGGCATGTGGAACCGCCGGTTGCCACCGGCAGAAAAACGCCGAATTGCTTATAATTGCGCGCGGTCCAAGGCAGAACGGTAAAACTAAAAGCTAGCGCGGCCAATAAAATTTTTCTAAACGGACGGTTAACTCCTGAAATCAGCAAAGCCATAAATATTCCCGCGGGAAATAATATTGTTGTGGGGCGAATAAGTGTCGTTACGCCTAATGCGACGCAAGAGAGCATTAGCCAATACTCCTTCACTCCGTTCTCGCTTCTTATAAAAAGCGCTATTGTTAAAGCAAAAAAGAATGTAAATAAAGTTTCTGACAATAGCAAGCCGCTATAAACAATAAGAACGGGATAAAGACAAGAGAGCCACGCGGACATTAATCCGACTCTTTCGCCAAACAATTTCTTAGCCATATCATAAACAAAAAAACATGTTAAAGATCCCAATAAAGCCTGAGTCAGTGTTGCCATAAGAAGAGAATGCCCGAAGATATAATAGATAACGCTTAAAAAAAACGGATACATCGGAGCTCTTATCGGAGTTGGCAAACCCGATTGTATTGAAAAACCAAACCCGCGAGCGATATTCCACGCAATGGTGTCATAACTCAAAGCGTCGGCAACAATCTCATGCAAAGGAAAACTCAAAGCGTACAATGCTCGTAAAACCAACGCAACGGCGCATATTACAATAATATTTTTTTTCATGAAGCGTCACCGTTTTTCATGGTCATTTTGAACATATTTTTAAGTTTCGCCGGCATTTCCTTTAATTTCAGATCTTTTCCGACACATACCATATCCGTGATAGCTTTAGTCAAAAGCAAATCGTCCTGATTTTTTATTTCATATCCAAATTGTATTCTAACATCCGAAAATTCTTTAACCCATGTGTTTATATCAAGAATATCTCCATACCGCGCGGGCGCCCTATATTCTATTTCCTGGCGGCGCACGACAAACCACACTCCCTCATCCATTAGCTCCTTCAAAGACATTCCCTTGCTTTCAAGGTATTCGGTTCTGGCTTCTTCCAGAAACTTAAGATAATTGCCGTAATAAACCACGCCGCCGCAATCGGTATCATGATAGTGTATTCTCTTTTTCATTTACCCCACCACCCGATTGCGGACTTCCAGTCCGCTTTTAAATTGTTTAAATATACCATCTTTTAAAATTCTTCTCCTTTGTCTATTTGACCCATCTGATAACCATAGATATTGATATGGCACTGCTATCTCATGGACGCATAGCCTTGTAAGCTACAACCTATATATGACGCTCCGCGTCATAATCGGGTGGTGGGGTTATTCGCCTATAATTTTAATTAGGACTCTCTTTTTTCGCAGCCCGTCAAATTCACCATAAAATATTCGTTCCCATGGACCGAAATCAAGCTTGCCGTTTGTAATCGCCACGACCACCTCGCGCCCCATAACGGTTCTCTTTAAATGGGCATCGCCATTATCTTCGCCGGTTAAATTATGATTATATCCGTCTTTTGAATAAGGAGCGAGTTTTTCCAGCCACTTGAGATAATCTTTATGAAGGCCTCTTTCATTGTCATTTATAAAAACACTTGCCGTTATATGCATGGCATTTACAAGACATAAACCTTCTTTTATGCCGCTTTTTTTAAGTTCATTTTCTACCTTATCGGTAATATTCACGATTTCATACCGCTCTGATGTATTCATCCATAAATACGCTGTATGCGCTTTCATAATGGACTCCTTAATTTTTAATATCCGTTCTATTTTACATTTTTGAGCTTGGATGTGGAATGGTATTTTTGTATAATATTAACCATGTCTTTTAAATGCAAAATCTGTGGAAAAGCCAAACATTCGGGAAACTCTTACAGTCATTCTCATAAGGCCACCAAAAGAGTTTTTAAACCCAATCTTCAAAAGCAGAGATTAGTGCTTAATGATAAAGTCCAATCCGTTCTTGTATGCACAACATGTATAAAAAGCGGTCGCGTGATAAAACCGAGAGCATAGAAGATTCTTAATTAAACGCATTAAAATCGCTTTTCCTCGTCAACAATTATAAATTCCGAATTATATAAACATCTTACTGGCATGGACCGTATTGGTTTTATGCCTTGAACTTCGTATATTCGCTTGGCTATACCTCTGCCTTATGCTTTTTTTCACAAGGATTTAATATTTATTCAATACATCTTATTGTATAATTTTCATCAGCGCGCCGTTTTATTTTTCAGTATGCGGCATAAACTCAATTAGAACAATTGGCACAAAATCCCGGGGATTAAAATTTTGGGATTGGCATTAATATTTGCTTATAATTTGTTATCTGTGGTCTGGAACTTAAAATGATATCAGATGAAAGAAACGGCATAGGCAAATAGGTAATTAAGCTATTTGGTAATTAGGCAATCCCGCCATAGGCGGGACAAACTGGTGACTAATGGCCTGCACTGATAACTGGAGGAGTAATGCAATACAAACCTAATCTTGACCCTTCGGCGATTACCGATATAGAAACCGCCAAGTTCGCTCTAAAATGGGCAGTGGAACGGCTTGAACTTCTTGAGGATTCAACCAGCAAATTAAAAGACGATACCCGCAATAAAACCAATATCATTAACTCCTTGACCAAACAACTGGACCATAAAGAAGAAACCGTGAAAAAATGGCAAAGCACCATAAGAACATGGGAAGAAAACTGGAAAAGCCAGCAAGCAATGGAATCCGACCTTAAATCCAAATTGCGCAATCAAATCATCAATGAAGAAATGTCTAATTGGCGGCAAGCAAAGGCTCAATTGGAAGAAGAAGTAAAAGCCCTTAAAGCGGAGCTTGCCAGGAAAGAAGCGGATATAGGAAAATTTAAATTGGACGCGATTGAAGAAAACAGCAAAAACGCGGAACTGAAAGAAGAAGAACTGAAAGCGCTTTTGGGAAAACATGAAGATAATTTGGCCAATAGAGAACTTGCTATACGCCAAAAATACGAAGAGCTTGAAATAAAATTAACTGAAAACCATCATGTCCGATTGGCTCAAGAAGAACTCGCGCTAAGCGAAAGATATGAACGCAAAATGCGCGAATTCGCCGAACTTTACAAATCAAAAGAAGAACAGCTTGAAACTTTTCGCGTTAAATTTCAAGATGAATTTTTACAGAAAAGCGATGAGCTTTCAAAACAATCTCTTGCCCAACGAGAAAATAAAATCCGGGAATTGACCGCGAGTTACGAAACTAAAAAAGCTGAGCTTGAAAGGTCTTATGAAAATAAAATTCGGGAATTGGAACAATATTCCGCTCAAAAACATGAAATAATGCTTCAGGAGCTTGAAAAAAAAGAAAAAGAAGTGAAGGAAGAAAAAGAAGTGGAAATATCCGTTTTAAAAGAAAATCACCAAAGGGAAGTTTCCGAAATAAGAAATCGCCTGCAGAGCTATATTCAAAAACGCGAACAAGAATATGTCGATATGCGCTTGAATATGGAGGCGCAAGTGGTGGAAATAATCAAAAAACACGATTCGGACACCAATAAATCATATCAAGACGCCATTGAACATATACGAAAAAAATGGAGCAATATCGCCATAGAAAATCAAAAGGAAATCCAAACCAATATAGATGAACTTAACAAAAAATGGGAAAAGGACTGGCAAAATAGAGAACAGGAGTTGATTGATTCAAATGAAAACGAAATAAAGGCCGCTAAAAAACGCCTTGAAGCGGAAGCTAAGCTAAAAGAAGAAAGGCTAAGGGCGTTAATACTTAAAGAACAAAATGAATGGATGGGAAAACAGGCATTGGAAATCGAATCGGCAAAAAAAGACATTGAAAAATCTTATAGCGAAAGAATTGAACTCATTAAACAATCCCTTGATGAAGCGTATAAAAACAAAGAACGGAATCTGCTCGAACATTATGACAAACTTCAAAAGAATTTAAAAACCCGGCAAACGGCCGACAATGAAACATGGCTGATTGAAAAAGAGCAAACGCTTCATACCGATAGAGAAAACTTAAAAGAAGAATTCTCAAAATACAGGTCAAAACTCAAAGAGAAACTTCAGCAATTTGAAGACGAACTAAAACTCAAATACGCTCAGCACGAAGTTGAGGCTCAAAATAATTTTGATGATAATCTGCTTAAAAAAGAAAAAGAAATCGAAAAAATCTTGGAAACTAAAAAAGAAGCTTTGGTTGAAGAATTTAAGCAGAAAGAAGCTGAATTGGCAAATAAAGAAAAAAAACTTGAACAAACGATCAAAGAAACGAAACTGCATTATGAAGAGGAATTGGCGCGAAGGGAAAAAGAGCTTTTAAATAAATTTCAAAAAAATCTGCAAGAAGAACGACAAAACATAGAAAAAACAATAGCTAAAAAAGAACGCTTGTTAATTGAGGAATATGACGGAAAATATGAGACCGTTAAAAAAGAAAAAGAAAATCTAAAAAATGAAATCGAAAATAGGATTGATAGAGTTCGCTCAGAATCTGATGCCAATTTGATTGAAGAAAAGAAAAATATGGAAGAGGCGAATAAAAAATTCAAAACCGAACTGGAAAACAAACAGCTGGAGCTGGACAATTTAAAGATAAAACTGGAAGAAGACTATAGCCGACTGAAAATAAAGCTTTATCAAGACTTGCAAAACAAAGAGAATGAAAATCTTCAAAAAATGGATACTGCCCTACAGGAAATGAACAAAACGCTTCTCCGGCACCGCAACGACGCCGACAAGCAATACGATAAGCGCTTTGAAGAATTAAAACAAAAGGAAATGGAACTTAAAACTTATTATCAGAATAAGATTGACACTTGGATCGCTAATTTTGAAAAAGAGAAAGAAGAGGTCTTGTCAAAATTGTCGCTGCAATTTGACCAAAAAACCGCGGAATTAAACGCCAAATACGAGAAAAAAGAAAAAGATTTGGCCTCGGTTTTTACCGGCAAAATGAACAGTCTTGAAACCGATTATATGGAGAAAGAAAAAAAGCTCGCAGACAGATATGAAAAGAATTTTTATAAAAGGCGGCAAGAACTGGAAAACCATCTTAAAAATAAAGAAACCGAACTTGAAAGAAGCCAAAATGAAATGAAATCCAAACTCATGAATGAATGGAAAAAAACTCAAAGCGAGTGGGAAGACCAAAAAATTGAAATCCTGAATAGGGAGCAACAATCACTACAATCCGCTTTTGAAAAAAAGGAAACGATTCTAAATCAGAAACTTGAAAAAGAATTGTCCAAAAATAAAGAATGCCAATTAAAACTTGAAGAGGGGTTTCAAAAAAAGCGGCAGGAAATGGAACAATTCTATTACGGCGAACTTGAAAAATCCAGAGCCATTATTGAAAAAAACCGCGGCGAATTGGAAGCGAAGATTAAAGAGAATTTCAAGGAATTGGAAGATAAAAAAAATAAACTCACCATGCTCATTTGCCAAAAAGAAGAGGAATATGCCGAAGAATATCAAAAAAAAGAGACCCAGCTTTATGAATATTGGAATCAAAAGAACGCGGAATTAAAAGAGAAATACGAAGAGAGAATAAAAAAATTGTCTGAGGCCCAATAGCTTATTAGCGCGCTGTCCCGTCCCGCCATAGGCGGGAAGCGGGAGGTAGGACTAGCTTGGATAAAATATATGGGAAGAAATATAGAGCCAAACGACTTTGACGATATGTTAAAGGAAACCGAAATAGATACCGCTAAAATGGTTTTTCGCTTATCTTCCGAACTAAAAGAAAGAGACGCGGAAATAGCTAATCTGCGAACAAAGACTTTTGATGAAATACAAAGGAACAATAAAGCCAAAGAAGCGGAGTTTGAAGCTCTTATAAAGGCTCAAGAAACCCGCATCAAACACCGAGAACAAGAAATTTCCCAATTGTTTATAAATAAAGAGTCAAAGCTTTGGAACAGGTATCAGCAAATGCTGGATTCCGCCATAAATAAACATAGAGCTGAGCTTGAGGATGAAAGAGAGCGCTTGCACCATGAATTGGCAAAAAAAGAAGAACAGGTTAATCAACAGCGCAAAACTCTTCACTGTGAAATGGAAGAACTGTTCAAAAAATGGGAATGGGAAAGGGAGGAGCAATTTAAAATTGAAAGAGAAACCTTCATTAATGAACTTAAACTTGGACGAGAAACCGCTAAAAAAGAAGCGGATGAAAAGATATGCCGCATAAACAGGATCTGGGAACAAAAACTAAACCAAAGGGAAGAAGAATTTAAAATACGACATCAGCTTGAAACGGAGGAGCTGAAAGAGCAATTAAAGGAAAACTATTTAAAACGGACAAGGGCTTTAACGGATAAATTGAATTTGGAATTCAAAAAGCGCGAAGAAGACCTTTCCGATGTTTACAAAAGCTGGCTTTCTGAAAATAAAAATCTTTCCAAAGAAGAACAGGAAAAACGCATATGGCAAGTGGAAACGGAATACAAAAAACAAAACATGAGATTATCCGAAATGTTAAAAGAGGCGAAGGAAGAGCTTAAAAAAAGCGAATTAGAGTCCGAAAAAACTCTGCAAACCATAAAACAGCGCTACCAGAAAAAAGAAATTGAACTTGAAGCCTTAAAAAAAGATATTGAAACAAACCAAAAAAATACGGAAGCCGAGCTGGAAGAAAAATATCTAAAACGCGAAACGGAACTTCTGGAGAAAATTAAAATAGAAACGGAAGAATTAAAAAATAAAGAAAAATCGCTTGAAGACGCCTACGGGGCAAGAATCAAAGATTTAAGCCTGTTCATGGAGGAACAAAATAAAAAATTGGAAGAACAGAAACAAAAACTTCAAAGAGAAGAGCAAAACTTGAAAAGTTTTAAAAATAGAATCGCAAATATCTTAAAAGAGAGAGAAGAAGAGCTTGAATCCAATACCGAGCAAAGATACCTCCTTCTTAAACAGTCTTTGGAAGAATCTTTTATCCTTAAAGAAAAAAACCTTTCAAAGAAAAGCGAAGATGTTCAAAAACAAAGCGAAGCTCTTGAACTTCAAAAAAAATCCATGCTTGAAACGATTCAAGTTCTTGAAAACAAAAACAAAAAACTTGAACTTCTTCTAAAAGAAACCATGGAAAGAGGCGCGGAAACTCTGAAAGAAAAGGACGAAAAAATCAAAAAATTCAAGAATGACCTTGAAATTGAATTCGCTGAAAAAACAAGAACCATCGACGCCAAACTTTTGGAAAAAGAAGACGAAATAAAAAGAGAATATCAAAAAAAACTTGATATTGAAGAAGAACGCCTGTCTGAACGCTTAAAAGTAAAGGAACAAGCGATAGAAAAACAAAGGGAACTTTTGGTGAATCAAGCGGCAAAGCTTGAAGAAAAGTTTTTAAACGCTTTGAAAGAGAAAGAATTGGAAACGGCAAAAAACTTCAAACAAACCATAGAAACTCTTAACTCGCGCTCTTTGAAAGAACAAGAAAAACATTCTGTTGAAATGGACGCGATAAAATCGGAGTTTGAGGGCGAATTGGATGGGATAAAAAAGCATTATGAAGCCGCACTGAGCGAAAAGGGGGAATTTTTTGAAAACCGCTGCGCGGAAATTGAAAAAACCATACAAATTTCTTTTGACAAAGCCTTAGAGGCGGAACGCGAAAAAATAAAAAAAGAATTTGATGTAAAAACGGGAGAACTTGAAAACTCCGATATGATTCTGCGCGAAAAAATCAAATCACTCACATATGAAAAAGAACTGATTCAACAGGAAAAATCGAAACTCAAAGAAACTTTGGAATTGCTTAACATAAGACTTGATGAAATGGAAGATGAAAGACAATCATTGATACGGGAAAATCTGACAAAATCAAAAGACCTGCGGCAAACGATAGAAAAAGATTATCATGAAAAACTTAAGAATATTGAGCAAAATTACCTTGAACAAATAGCTGATGTTCTTAAAAACTCAAATCTCAACGAGAAAATGCAGAAAAACGACTACTTTGAAAAATTTGAATATATTAAAAAACAACTCACCGATGATCATCAAAAACAACTTGAGGATATCGAAAAATTTTATGGCCAACGCGAAACACAGCTTATTAAAGCAATGGAAGAAACCTATCAACTGAAAGAAAAAACCATACAGTCAAGATACGACCGGCTTGAAAACAGTTATCAAACCCTCTTAATGTCTAAAATAACGGAACTGGGCCACGATAAGATCGTTTCGGAAAATATCAATGCCTTAAAAAAAGATATTGAAAACAAGGCTCGCGAACTAAACAATAAAATTGCCGCGGAGGATCAAAAGATTCAAAAGTTTAAAACGGAGCTTGAAAACGGCTACGCTTCAAGAAAAAAAGAACTGGAAAACAATCACAAAATTCAAACAAATCAGCTAGAAACGGAAAGAACTAAACTAAAAACATTGCTTGAACAGGAACAAACAATCATCTCGGATATTCAAAAACGCGAAAAATCTCTTCAAGAAAATTTCAATAAAAAGGAGGCTCAATTGCTTAAAGAATTTAAGGAATCAAGAGAGCGGCTTGAAAAAGAATATCAAGAAAAACTAAAATCTCTCGACGACGCCAAATAATTGTGTATTGACCTCCTTAGCTTTTTTAATATAATAGAGTTACTATGGCTATATTTGTTCCTAAAGAAATCTTTTTAACCAAAGGGCTTGGACGGCATAAAGAAAAACTAGCAAGTTTTGAAGAAGCCCTCAGAGATGCGCAGATAGCGCAATTTAATCTTGTGCATGTCTCAAGCATATTCCCTCCTCATTGCAAAGTGATTGCTCGTTCAAAAGGCGTTAGCAGACTAAAATGCGGGCAAATACTTCATTGTGTCATGAGCAGGAATACGGTAAATGAAAATCATAGATTAATAGCCTCCTCCGTGGGCCTCGCGATTCCAAAAGACCGAAGCCAATACGGGTATATTTCCGAACATCACAGCTTTGGCGAAACCGATGAACAATCCGGAGATTATGCCGAAGATCTTGCCGCTTTGATGTTATCAACCATACAAGGCATTGAATTCGGCAGTGAAACAACTTGGGACCAAAAAGCCGAAATTTGGAAATTAAGCGGAAAAATTGTGAAAACCACTGATATAACGCAATCGGCGATAGGTATTTCAGGATTATGGACCACTGTTGTATCGGCCGCCGTTTTCGCAAGTTAATGATCGGGCAATGAAAATATTTCCCGATAAAGCAAACAAAATCCAATTTATCACCGGCGACTGTTTTAGCCAGCCACAAAAAGGCAAGGCTATCCCGCCTAGGCGGGATGCCCATCAGACGGCCAAGTTTGTAGTTTTGCCGATTCCTTATGAAAGAACCACTTCCTATGGTAAAGGCGCAAAAAAAGGGCCTGATGCCATCCTCAAGGCTTCCCTGCAACTTGAATTATGGGACGAAGAAATAAAAAAAGAACCGTGGAAAGACGGAGTTTACACTTTTAAATCTTTTAACTGCGATAAAAGCGAAAAATTATTTTTCAAAACCCTAGAAACCAAAGTTGAACATATTCTCAATTCCACCGATTCTATTCCTTTTTTTTTAGGCGGAGAACATAGCATAACTCAGGCGCTTGTGCCTCCGTTTTTAAAAAAGCATAAAAATCTTTCGGTTTTGCATTTTGACGCTCATGCCGATTTAAGACCTGAATATGAAGGCTCTGTTCATAATCATGCCTGCGCGCTGCACCCGATATCAAAAATCTGTAAAGTCGTTCAGGTTGGAATACGAAATGTAGCGACTGAAGAAGAGAAATACACTAATTCAGGCAATGTCAAAACCTATTTGATGCACGAAAATTTAAATATAGACAAATTGTCGTCAAAAGTTCTTCGCAATTTGACTTCTAAAGTTTATATCACCATAGACGCCGACGGCTTTGACCCTTCCGTAATGCCCGCCACCGGCACTCCTCAGCCGGGCGGATTTATGTGGTATAACGCTTTGCGATTTTTTAAAAAAATATGCGAAAGAAAAGAAATTGTGGGCGTGGATATGGTTGAGGTAAGCCCAATTAAAAATTTTTCTATAACTGAATTTGCCGCGGCAAAACTTATTTACAGAATTATGGGTTATTTAAGCGTTAAAAAACGCTAAAAAGATTTAAATTTGTTTTTATTTTGTTATCATATGAGAAATATGGAAAACGAAAAAAGACCATGGGGCGAATATACCGTTCTAAAATCGGGAGAGGAATTTAAAGTTAAATCAATAATCGTAAATCCCGCGCAAAAACTAAGCCTTCAATTGCATCATAAAAGAGCCGAGTATTGGATTATTGTCAGGGGCCAAGCTCTAATGACTTTGGACGAGAAAGAAATTCATCTCAAAAAAAACGAAAGCATTTATATACCTAAAGACACAAAACATCGCATAGAAAATCAGGGAACAATTCCTCTTGAGTTTATTGAAGTTCAAACAGGAGATTATCTTGAGGAAGATGATATAGAAAGATTTGACGATATTTACGGCAGAATTAAATAATCCTAAATTAGGCAGCCCACTTGTCCGCTGTTTTGGCGGAAGGGGCTGCAGCTACACTTTGAAATTCCGTTACGATAAATTAGGCAGAGCAAGCCGTTGATACAAATTAATTGTGTCCACGCTATACTCATGGGATAAACCCATGACAGGAGCATGACAGGCCAGCATACACAGGCAACGAAGCTATGCTTCATTCCCGCCATTAAGGCGGGACAGGCAAGTGTCGGAAACTATGCCCTTAGGAATCTGGAAGATTCCAAGGCTATGCTGGGTGCCGTAACAAGGGACTATGTCCATCAGACGGCCAAGGATGTTAGTCCTGTGAACGAAGTTACACGGGGTGAACGACCACGACACGA
>JAKLQJ010000086.1 GCA_022013385.1 Elusimicrobiota bacterium | reverse complement strand
GCCCTTAGGAATCTGGAAGATTCCAAGGCTATGCTGGGTGCCGTAACAAGGGACTATGTCCATCAGACGGCCAAGGATGTTAGTCCTGTGAACGAAGTTACACGGGGTGAACGACCACGACACGATAGCGTAGTCCACTTGCCCCGATATGCATCAGGGCACCATGGGTTTATCCCAAGGTGAACACTGTTATGTGTCCATAGCGGTCCTTTGGTAGCCCAGTCCACTCTGCAGCTACAAAACAACTAAACTGGCTACACTTTGAAATTCCGCTACGATAAATTAAAACCATTTCAACCTCGTAGGTTGAAATGGTTGGACTGTCTGATGATTTGATTTTTCAACAGATAAATGGGAAACAAACTAAATAGGGAGAAAAGATAATATGAGACAAGCTTTAGGAAAAGGCATTGACGCGCTTATTTCAAAGGTTAATGAGAATGACGCAAAAAAGGAAACGCTTCAAAAAATTTCAGTAAATAAAATAAAGCCGAATAGATATCAGCCAAGAAATGTTTTTAATGATGAGGCTTTAGAAAAATTGGCGCAGTCAATTAAAAAGCATGGTCTTACTCAACCCATAGTGGTTTATAGGGCAGAGAACGGTTACTATGAGCTTATTGCCGGCGAAAGGCGCTGGAGAGCTTCAAAGCTTGCCGGTATCAATCAGGTGGAGGCTATAGTCAGAAAAAATCTTTCCAATGAAGAGAAACTGGCATTATCTCTTATAGAGAATTTACAGAGAGAGGATTTGAATGCCATTGATGAAGGTTTGGCTTATAAACGGCTTATGGAAGAGTTTAGTGTAAATCAATCAGAGATTGCGAATTATTGCGGCAAATCAAAATCGGCCGTCTCAAATACATTAAGGCTTCTTGATCTTGGTGATGATATTAAAAAAGCCGTGCAATCGGGTATTATTACCGAGGGGCATGCCAGAGCTCTTATCTCAATTCCCGATACCGGCAAAAGAACACAAGCCTATCAGTTGATAATTTCCGATAAGTGGTCGGTAAGAGAAGTTGAAAATTACGCGAGAAATTATGCTCCCAAAAGGCAAAGCAAAGGGAATAAGAGTTTAAAGAAAAATAAAATGCCTGAAATAGTCGAGTTTGAATCCAATCTTGAAAAATATCTCGGAACAAAGGTTGAAATTCGCTCGGGCGATTCTCCCGAAAACGGCAAAATTATTATAAAATATTGTTCATTGGATGATTTTGACAGAATATACGCCATGCTGGTTAGGCAACAGGTAAGGTAATAAGCAATAAGGCAACTAGGAAACAAGGCAACAGGGGACACAAGTGGCTTCTGGTTCTCATTTTAAACTTCCCCGCCACTACAGCATCGGCGGGCAGGCCCGCCACTACAGCATCGGCGGGCAGGCCCGCCACTACAGCATCGGCGGGCAGGCCCGCCACTACAGCATCGGCGGAAAAACATAGGCAGACTTCCCTACTAAATTTTGGCGCTATAGTCGCCATGCAGTAATAGCGAAAAACTCTAATTTTTTTTTAAAGGAGACATCAATGGAAGAAAAACTTTTTTGGATAGGAATACTTATGGGGAGCCATTTATTGCTATCGCATTATTTTAAAGGCAAGAAAAAGTTTAGTTCCGAAAAGTTTACGCGAATGTGGCATTCAATATTTTTTGCCATTATTTTTTTTGCCGGCGCTGTAATGCTTGCCGTAAGTTTGGGCAATAGGCAAGGTGAAGTTGTAACCGCTGTTTTATTTTCAAAAAGACAGATTATTTATGGCGTGATAGCGGCTGTTTTTGCCGGCTTATGGGTTTTTTGGCGGAGCCGGAAAAAAAAGTTTGATGCCAAAAGCGCGGATAAACTTATAAAAAGCGATATGGAGTGGTCAGAAACGGTTTTTTCAGCGGTAATTTTGGCTTCCATAGTTATGTATTTGTTTATTCAGGCATTTAAAATTCCTTCGGGGTCAATGAGAGTAACATTTTTGGAGGGAGATCATTTGTTTGTGAATAAATTTATTTACGGCATTAGGATACCCTATACAAAAAAGAAGATTTTTAAATTTCGGCGCGTGCGGCGCAAAGACATAATAGTGTTTCAGTTTCCTTCTTCCGATCCCCAAGAATTCCAATGCGGCGGCAATCAATATGGAAAAGATTTTATTAAAAGGGTTATGGGTCTTCCGGGAGATAAGGTTCAAATTAAAGAAGGAGTTGTTTTTATAAACGATAAGCGCATTACAGATGAGGATTATGTTCAATACTTAGACGGCTTTAACCGTTATCCCGCTTCTTCCGATAAAATTCCTCAGTTTGAATATCAGAAATATTGGCAAAAAAGGGCGCTTGGGAAGATGTTTTCTGAATATGTGAGAGATAATTTCGGCCCCGTGAAAGTTCCCGAAGGTCATTACCTTGTTATGGGAGATAATCGCGATCGTTCATGCGATTCAAGATATTGGGGGCCGGTGCCCGAATATTTGGTTAAGGGCCGCGCTTGGTTTATTTATTGGCCGTTTTCAAGGATGAGCGCGCCTAAGTAAAAGGTAACAGGTTATAAGCTGAATAATAGGCAAGACGGCAGAAAGAAGCGTGGCAGAACAGAAAACAGTGAGGAACTTGATCACTGATGGGTGTGTATGTAGCACTGATGTAGTAGTGGGGATCGCCTAAGTAGTAATGGCGAAAAACTGTATTATTTGTCGAGCCAACTATGAAGATAGCGGAAAGATTAAAAGATAAAAAAAAAATATTCTCATTTGAATTTTATCCTCCTAAAACCGAAAATGATACGATTAGACTTTACTCAAGCATAAAAGAATTGGAAGAGCTTAATCCCGATTTTGTGTCTATTACAAATTCTTCCACAGGAGAGGTTCCTTACAGAGCTGTCGCTTTATCAAAAGCGATAAAGGAAAAGACAGGTTTTGAGATTATGGTTCATCTCACTTGCTTGTCTCATACAAAAAAAGAAATAAGAGAAATTGTTTCCGTGTTAAAAGAAACGGGCATAGATAATGTGCTGGCTTTAAGGGGTGATATTCTCAATAAAAAAGAGTTTAAAGCAAAGAGCGATTATGTTTATGCCAATGAATTGGTTGAAGATTTAAAATCCATGGGCAATTTTACCATAGGGGTGGCGGCTTATCCCGAGAAACATCCTGAGGCTGTAACTCTTGAAGCGGATATTTTAAATCTAAAAAAGAAAATTGATGCCGGAGCGGATTTTGCCATAACCCAGCTTTTTTTTGATAATAAATCCTATTTTGATTTTATGGATAAATGCGCGCGAATGGGCGTAAATATCCCGATAATTCCGGGAATAATGCCAATAACAAATTATAAACAGCTGTCAAATTTCACTCAAATGATGGGAGTAATGATACCGGAAGATTTAGCTCGGAATATTGAGAAATATTCAAATGACAAAGAATCTCTTATGAAATTCAGTATAGATTATGCTACCGTTCAGGCGCTTCAATTGCTTGGAAACGGAGCGAAAGGGATTCATTTTTACACATTAAATCGTTCAAAAGCCACAAAGCAAATATTTAAGAACATTATGGCGGGTACAATAGTTAAACAATAGGCAATAAGGTAACAAGGCAACTAGGGAATTAGGGGAACAGTAAACAGTAAACAGGGAACAGTAAACAGTAAACAGTAAACAGGGAACAGTAAACAGTAAACAGTAAACAGTAAACAGTAAACAGTAAACAGTAAACAGTAAACAGTAAACAGTAAACAGTAAACAGTAAACAG
>JAKLQJ010000085.1 GCA_022013385.1 Elusimicrobiota bacterium | reverse complement strand
CGCAATAAAATCTTTTGAAGGAAAATTTACCTTAGCCGATCTTAAACGCGCTTGCCCAAATGTAAGCCACGACATGATACGGCGGGTGTTAAAGGACCTTAGTGCTAAAGGAAATTTAAAATCTATCGGCAAAGGTCCTGGAGCCCCTTGGATTAAAAAGGGTAATATGTAAAAATAAGGGTAATAATAAAGGTAATATAGAAAATCAAAATTTGAAATATAAAAATCTGTTTATTTTTAGTAGCTTGCTATTCCAATAAATCACTTCTAAAAAAGTAAAAATACAACAGTTTCGTTCTTTTGTTACAAAGTAATTGGCGATAACACTTGTAAGTTACATATAATGACAATAGTGTAAGGCCGCATTGGGGAATTGCAACAAAAAATCTAAATAATGAATATTCAGAAGTCCGACTTCCGAATATGTGAATTTGCATTTTAATAGGAGAAAATGAATCAAGCAAAAAATCCTTTTTCTCGCTTTTTAAAAAATTTATTCCAAAATTACTAATTCGAGGGGAAAATAATGAAATTTAATTACATAATACTTGTTGTATTTTTTGTTAGTGTTTTTTCAGGATGTGCAACAGCATATAAAAGAAATGGTTTTACTGGGGGATATTCAGAAACACAACTTGGGGAAAATATTTTTCAAGTTTCTTTTAGGGGAAACGGTTATAGTAGTCGTACTCGAGCATCAGATTTTGCACTTTTAAGATCAGCTGAAATTGCTTTGGAAAATGGATTTAGATATTTCATAATAACAGATGCTGAAAAATATTCCAAAGAATCTACATATAAAACTCCTACAAGATCCCATACTACGGGAAGTGTTAGTTCTTATGGAAACTATAGTTATGGTTCCGCTAAAACGAAAACATATGGCGGGCAAACTTATAAATTTTCAAAACCAACAGCTAATAATACAATAGTTTGCTTTAAGGAAAAACCAAATATAGAAGGAGCTGTATTCGATGCAAATTTTATTGTAAGTTCCATAAAAGGGAAATATAACATTCCATATTAATTATTAATAAATAATAAAAAAAGTGACATATTCTCTTAGCAAGCCAGGGGATTAAATAATTAAGCAGTGGTCTGTATAATGCTATATTAAAATTTGTTAGAATAAATTAAAGGGGACGGTTCTAATTAATTGATGAAGATGCGGTATATGCGACTTTTGGAAGAGATAAAAAAGAGAAAGGAATTACAGGAATTTTCTTAAAGAAGGATTGAGATAAATTTCAATAGCAGGTTTTCAGTGGGAGAAGGTTTCATAAAAAAACTTGAAAGAAGTTTGATGACGGAAACATAGATAATGCGCATGGCGAGACGGAAAATTAGAACCGTCCCCTTTTATTCCGTCCCCTTTTATTATGGGGACAGTATATATAATTCGGTGTAGTAGGCGCTGGTTTAAGACTTTATGATTTTTTTATCAGGTAGCAATTTTGAAAAATTGAAATTTATAAATAATAATTTTTAGGGGAAGAAAATGAGACAATTATACGCTTTAGGCAGTTTCGCGGTTTTGTTTATTATCATTGTAATCGCTGGAGTTGGATTTTTAATATATAGGTCCACAAGCGCTTTAGAACCCGGCATATTGCAAAGCCAAATGGCTAAGTTATCGGCGGCTTGGAGTACGGAAAATACTCCAGCGTCGGGGCGAACCGTTAATTTTATAATAAGCGATGCCAAGCCGTCCTCTGATAAGGAAACATATACGGTATTGTTCAAAAGAATATTCTTTAGAAAGAATATGGCCGCCGAAGAAAACACGGCATTTGCCAAATCTTTTTCAGATGAGCCCAATGCAATTACATGGACGCATAAAGGCAAAGAAAGCGTTAGCGATGATGAGATGGCCCGCGAATTGATGAAAGCCATACTTAAAGCCGATGACTTGGGCGCGGAAATAAATATCATAACGCAAGGTATATCAGCCGTTTCGGCGCTGAAAACTATTAAACAATTTGAAAACCCTCTAGGCGGCAACAAAAGCGTAGAGATAAATAAACTGATAGCTGTTGATATGAATATGCCCGAACTAAAAAAAATAGACAGCGGGTTTTTTATGAACTTTGAAAAACCGGGAAACCTAAAAGAATGGCTGAGTACATGGACGGATAAACAAGGAGCCAGAAAAATAGAGATTTATAATCAAGGAAGATGGCAGACATTTTCAGGGCATAAAGTATTGCCGGCCCTGGGCTTAAGTGAAGTTCCAAAACCGGAAAGAGCGGATAAAAGCAAAGGCTCGGATATGGCGGAAGTGACGGAGCTTATAAAAAATCTTATGGGTAAATATGGTATGAAAGAGATGCTAAATTATATGGCAAAATTGGTTAATCCCGAAGCCGAGGAAATGATAACCGCAACGGCAAGAGACCTTAAAGGACGGGCTTATCAAGTAATAGTTTAGTCCGGTTATTTCTCCGTCGAAGACTTAATAACGGTTTAGCCATCAAAACAAAATGGGGGTTTATCTATTTTAGAGGCAGAGCCTTGCTCTGCAGCTACAAACAGCTAAACTGTTACCTTATCAAAGAGAAGGTAACAGGGGACGGTTCTAATTAATGTAAAAGGGGACGGTTCTAATTAATTGATGAAGATGCGGTATATGCGACTTTTGGAGGAGTTAAAAAAAGAAGGGGAAGGAATTACAGGAATTTTCTTAAAGAAGGATTGAGATAAATTTCAATGGCAGGTTTTCAGTGG
>JAKLQJ010000084.1 GCA_022013385.1 Elusimicrobiota bacterium | reverse complement strand
TAAAGAAGGGATTAAGATAAATTTCAATGGCAGGTTTTTAGTGGGAGTAGGTTTCATAAAAAAGCTTGAAAGAAGTTTGATGAGGGAAACATAGATAATGCGCATGGCGAGATGAAAAATTAGAACCGTCCCCTTTAACTTTAATAAATTTATTCCAAAGAGCAAGTTTTATGAGAAGGCGGTTTTAAGCGCGAAGTTGCAGAAGGAGTTTGTCGATAAAATACAGAAGATTACATGGAAATACAAACTGGCTGAAAGCACCGTCGGCATTTCAAAAACCGACAAGGTAATTGAGATACAGATATTTGAAATTGAGCTTAAAAGTCAGGTGATACCCAAAAATGTTCTTAAGGTCATTGATAAAGCCATTCCGTACCAGATATTATATCGGTTTATCTACAAAAAAAATGAAGCCTACGGGATTACCTTGAAAGAGAACAAAAACGCCGAAAACTATTATTTCTCTAATTGGAACGAAGCTAAGAACTTTGATTTTACCGGTATTGATTTGGAAAAGGTTTATCAAAAGATAATCAAAACCTTTATTCCCCGCGCAGCGCAAACTAAAAGCAGTTTTAATGAGATCATAGATACTGATAACAAAATTAAGGCTTTAGAAAACGAGAGAGATGCTTTGGCCAGCAGGATATCAAAAGAAAAACAGTTTAACCGCAAGGTTGAGCTGAATAAAACATTACTGCAGAGAAAAAAATATCTTAAGAAGATTAAAGAGGAGTTATAAAAATGGAAAAAGAAATAATCATCTCACTAACTAACAATTTTGAATCCTGTTCCAATAAAACGGAAGATGGCATAGAGTTTTGGTTGGCAAGAGATTTACAATCTTTACTTGGTTACGATAAATGGGATAACTTTAAAAATGTAATTTTCAAAGCAAAAAGAGCTTGCGAAGTATCAGGGCAAACTGTTTTGGATCATTTTGCCGATGTCGGGAAAACGATCGAAATGCCTAAATCAGCTGTAAAAGAAATAGACGACATTATGCTTACTCGATATGCCTGCTATCTGATCGCGCAGAACGGCGATTCGCGTAAAGAAAAAATTGCCTTTGCGCAGACTTATTTTGCGGTTCAAACAAGAAAAGCGGAAATTATTGAACAAAGAATATTAGAATATGAAAGGGTTCAAGCTCGCCATAAACTTGCGGAAACTGAGAAAGAACTTTCCAAAATTATTTTTGAGCAAACCGGTGGTAATGAAAACTTCGCTCTTATCAGAAGCAAGGGGGATAGCGCTCTTTTTAATAAAACAACTCAACAGATGAAAAATAAATGGGGAATAAAAAATAAACCTCTTGCCAATCACATGCCTACGATTCTTTTAAAAGCTAAAGATTTCGCGACAGAAATTACTATTTATAATGCCAAGGATAAAAAGATGAATACAGAGCGTCAAATATCTGATGAGCATATAACAAATAATAAAACAGTAAGAAAAACACTTATTTCCAGGGGGATTGTGCCGGAAAATATTTCTCCGGCGGAAGATATTAAAAAAGTTGAACGAAAACTTCACTCGGATACCAAAAAAACTTTAAAAGACAATAAAACCTTTAAGGGAGATAAAAAATGGAAAAACTAAAAATGCAGACCCCGGATTGAATTTTTAATGGTAAATTGTGAATGGTGAATTATGAATTAAAGGAGATAAATTATGGATAAATTAAAGATGGCAACTCCCGACTTAACGGAGCTTAATATAGAAAAGATTGGAAAATTATTTCCTAATGTGATTACCGAAACAAAAGACGAGGACGGCAATCTTAAAAAAGCCGTTGATTTTGACCTGCTTAAACAGACGCTATCAAAAAACCTTCTGGAAGCTGATGACGAGCGCTACCGCCTTGACTGGCCGGGCAAAAAAGCGTCACTCTTAAAAGCTAATACGCCGATTACCAAAACCCTGCGCCCCTGCCGTGAAGATTCTGTCAATTTTGATACTACAGAAAATTTGTATATTGAAGGCGATAATTTTGAAGCGCTGAAGATTTTACAGGAAAGCTATCTCGGTAAAGTGAAGATGATATACATTGACCCGCCGTATAATACGGGGAATGACTTTATTTATAAAGATGATTTTGCAAAGAGCAAAGAAGAATATGAAGAAGACTTGGGAACAACTGATGAAGATGGCGGCAAGTTATTCAGGAACACCGACTCAAACGGCAGGTTTCATTCTGATTGGTTAAGTATGATGTATGAACGGTTGGTGGTGGCGAGGGATTTGCTAAAAGATGATGGGGTTATATTTGCAAGTATAGATGATGATGAGGTTGATAATTTAAGAAAAATTCTTGATGAAATATTTGGAAAAGATAATTTTATTGCACAGATTGTAAGGAATACAAATAGTTCAAAGAATCAAAGTTTGTTCGTTTCTGTTAGTCATGAATATTGTTTGATTTTTTCTAAAAATATGGGCAAATTAATGGAGGTCCATGCAAACAACAAGTGGAGTGTTCCAAAAAACAATGTTGAAGTATATGTTGCAAAAATAAAACAGCTAAAAGCTGAAAATTTATCTGATTCAGATATTTCAGAAGAATTAAAAACTCTTACAAAATATCCTCGATTTATTGATTTTACTAATTACTGGTATTTTGATAAGAGAGGTCTTTATAGAAAAGATAATATTGGAGGTGTAAAGAATGGGAATATAAAACCATTGATGAATCCATTAACTGGAAAAGATGATCCTGTGCCGCCTGGAGGGTATAGATACAATGAACAGAAACTTAATGAAATGATTTCTGAAAATAGAATTCACTTTCATGAGGATGGTAGTCTCCCAACAATTAAAAGGTATTTGCATGAGAATATGGAACAAAGACCAAAGTCTATTATGTCGGATGATCAACGTCCAGATTATTCATTAATGGCATCTTTTAATACGCCTTTTGATAACCCAAAGCAACTTTCTTTTATGACGAGAATATTAAAGGTTATTGAAAAGGATTGTATTGTTCTTGATTTTTTCTCCGGTTCCGCCACCACTGCCCATGCAGTGATGCAACTCAATGCCGAAGACGGCGGCAACCGCAAATTCATCATGGTTCAACTTCCAGAACCTTGTGAAGAATCATCCGAAGCTTTTAAGGCCGGGTACAAAACCATCGCAGAAATCGGCAAAGAACGGATAAGACGCGCTGGACAAAAAATGATGAATGATAAATTATCAATTATGAATGGGAAGAAAAAAATTGTGAATGGAAGAAAGAAAATTGTGAATGGTGAATTATTAATGGTAAATGAAAAAGCAAAAGAGCAGCAATCGTTGTTTGGTGATGAAGTTAATTCACAATTCACAATTCATAATTCACCATTAGAGACTGATTCACAATTGGATGTCGGGTTTCGTGTTTACAAGACCGATGATACTAATATGAAAGATGTATTTTATCATCCTGCTGGACTTAAACAAGAAGAACTATTTAAGCTTGAAAGCAATATCAAAGAAGACCGCACACCGGAAGACCTTTTAACTCAGGTGATTCTTGATTTGGGTTTGGAACTTTCCCTGCCTATTGAAACAAAGAAAATGCTAAAAAACACCGTTTTCATTGTGCAAACTAATGCGCTTGTGGCTTGTTTTGATAATGATATTGATTTTAAGATAGTCAATACTATCGCCGAGCTAAAACCCTTTAAAGTTGTATTCAAAGACGCCAGTTTCAAAGACGACAAAGACCGTATTAATGTTGAGGAGCGGTTTAAACGGCTTTCGCCGGAAACAAAAGTGACTGTGATTTAATGGTGAATTATAAATTGTGAATTGTGAATGGAAAGGGAGGGGATGGTGAAAGAAAATATTATAAAGAATAAGAGTTTTGATTTTGCGTTGAGGATTGTAAAGCTGTTTAAGTTTTTGCAGGATAAGAAAGAGTATGTTTTGTCGAAACAAGTTTTAAGAAGTGGGACCTCTGTGGGGGCAATGGTAAGAGAATCTGAGCATGCGGAAAGCAAGGCCGATTTTATCCATAAAATGGCAATTGCTCAAAAAGAAGCTAATGAAACTTCTTATTGGTTAGAACTTTTATACAAGGCTGACTATTTGGAGAATAGTATATTTGATCCAATGGAAAAAGATCTCAATGAAATTCAAAAACTACTTTCTTCCATTATTATCAGTAGTAAGAATAAAGGTACAAATTTATGAAAAAGAAAATTTCACCATTCACCATTCATAATTCACAATTAATTAGAAATTCAACAGCAGAGTTTTTAGTTTTTATCTCTCAAGCAGGAGAAGACGGAATTGATGTTCGTGTTGAAGACAAAAATGTCTGGCTTACGCAGAAACTGATTGCCAAACTCTTTGATGTTAAAATTCCAACAATTAATGAGCATTTAAAAAATATTTTTGAAACAAAAGAATTACAAGAAAATTCAGTTATTAGGGAATTCCTAATAACTGCGGACGACGGAAAAAATTATCAGACAAAGCATTATAATTTAGAAGCGATAATCGCGCTTGGCTACAAAATAAATTCAGAAAGAGCAACAAATTTTAGAAGATGGGCAACTCAGGTATTAAAAGATTTTACTCTTCGCGGTTATGTTCTTGATGATATCAGGTTAAAAAATGGAGCCTATCTAAGCAAACAATATTTTAAAGACTTAATTCTTGAAATCCGCGATATTCGTGAAAGTGAAAGAAATTTTTACCAGCAAATTACCGATATCTACGCGACCGCGATTGATTATGATTTAAAGTCGCCAACCACACAAACCTTTTTTG
>JAKLQJ010000083.1 GCA_022013385.1 Elusimicrobiota bacterium | reverse complement strand
GGGGATAAGAGTTAGAAGTTGATGCATAATTGTGTTATAATGGGACATAGGGAATCCTCCGTTGGTAAATGGTTTCTTTGTTAAAAATAATTTTACCATAACGGAGAGGTTCCCTCAAATTTTAACGGGACAGATGTGATAAATTGATACAAGTGACTCCGCCGCGAGAAAGGATTTCTATAAGCTGTTTTAAAGCGTGTTGCGGTCTTGGAAAATATTCTGAAGCTTTTAAAATAGCGGAAGGTTTGCTTTCCCAAAAAAAGGTTAATAGCAGTGTGAGTGCATTTTATAATCCATGGATTAACGAAAGGCTTGCGCCACAATCATTTTGGAGAAAACAGTTTTTGATATTGTCGAACACTGAAGTTAAAGGGAAGTATAAAATCTGGAAAGTTTTTTATTTAATGATGCTGAAAGAAATGATAGGCGATAGAAGTTTGATTCAAGTTAAAGGAAGTTGTCGTCAATTTAAGGGGCGTTATAGGTGGATGAGGTTTGCGAGAGCTTGCTATCTGTTCGTATGTGATTTGAAACAGGCGCTAAAAGAATTACGAATTATCATTGATTGTATGCCACATGATGAGATTGTGCGGTGTAAAAATGGTGAAGGTTTGATATGCGTTGGAAAAGTCGTAGAGGGATTAAAACAATTTGAAATCGCGATTAGTATGAACGAGGGCATGAAGGGTAATATAGAAGCATGGAAAGGCGAAATGTATCTTATGATGGGAGAATATAAGAAAGCTCTTAAAAGCCTTGAAATTGCTGTTCAGCTAAACGCCCCGTTAGCTTTGTGCTGGCGAGGCGCAGCTCTTTTTAAATCAGGGCATATTCAAGAGGGGCTTAAAGATTTAAGGCATGTTGTTAAAAAATTTCCAAAAGATCGTGAAGCCAGGGTGTGGATGGCGGAAATTTTAAGAACATTGGGTAAGTTTAATGAATCGTTTGAACATTTGAATTTTATACTTAAAAGCAGTCCGGATTATGATTTCGCATTCTTTAATCGAGCGCTTTTATATTATGAAACAGGTGATTATACAAGCATGCTGGAGGATTTCTCCAGAATTGATATTAAGTTAAAGAGTGTTATTTTGGACAGATTGAAAATTAAGCCAATAACAAAGTTTAGCCATGGTCAGATATATAAAATACTGAAAGGCGGATTGGAAATGGCAAAGGGCAATCGCAGGCATGAAAAGTATTTTTTGCGGATTCAATTTCCAGTGTATACGAATATTGGTTGACATGGGTTTTATGACCAATCGCAAGGATCAAACTAATCTAAATATGAAGGTAAGGGAATTTGAAAATGAAGAGAGTTAAAATATTCGCTTTCGGCGGAAACGAAGTTTCCCCGACAGGCATTAAAGATGAAAAAACCGGTAAAGTTATAAATCCCGATATCGCGATGCAATGGCGGAGAACAAAAAAAACTTGTGAATTTGTGGCCGATATAATAAAAAGCCATCCTGAAGACGCTTATATTATTACTCACGGCAATGGCCCGCAGGTAGGCAATGTTCTTTTGAGGGCGGAATATTCAAGGCCTATCTTGCCTTCATTGCCGCTTGATGTATGCGGCGCCGATACTCAAGGGGCCATGGGTTATATGATGGGACAGCTCCTGACAAATGAACTTAAATTGAGGGGAATTAATAAAATAGCGGCTGAAACGGTTACGCAAGTTCTTGTAGATGCCGATGACCCCGATTTTACAAATCCTTCAAAGTTTATAGGCCAGTCATATACCAAAGACGAGGCCGCCCGAAGAAAAGAACAGAATGGCTGGGACATTAAATTGTATAAGAGAGACGGAGCGGGCAATGAAATATGGCGCAGAGTTGTGCCTTCTCCCGTTCCCAAAACCATTATTGAAATAAATGTTATTGAGAAGAATATGGAAGGCGGGATCATCCCCATTTGCGTCGGCGGCGGCGGAGTTCCCGTAGTTGAAATAAAACAGGAGAACGGGGTTTATAATTCCAACTACGGCATTAGTTATTATCATTCGGAAGATGATGTAAAATTGCTTAAGGGTGTTGAGGCTGTTATAGATAAGGACCTTGCATCGGCTCTATTGGGTAAATTGCTTTTAGAAAAGGCTAAAGATAGAGGCGAAGAAATAGAAATTTCTCTTACGATATTTACCGGCGAGGACGGCGCGAAATTAAATTATCAAAAACCCAATCAGGCGGATTTAAGAAAATTGAGTTTGGCTGAGCTTGAAAAAATTTACCTCTCCGTTCCGTGTCCCTTTCCCGCCGGCAGTATGGGGCCCAAAATAAAAGCGATTATAGAGTTTTTGCGTTTTGGCGGCAATATCGCTTATATAGCAAAAACCGATTTATTTGAGGAAACTCTTAAGGGAGAAGCCGGCACTACGGTTATAAAATAAATTCCCGCTGTGGCATTGCAGAGCCTTATCGCGGAGAACTTTATTCAAAGCGGCAAATGTAATTAAGAAAATGCAATACAAAATAAAAAACTGCGAAATCATCTTAAATAGTGATTGTAATGCGAGATGCTCGTTTTGTTATCAGCCCGATATGGAGACGAAAGAATCGTCTTATAGAATGCCTTTCAAGGAAGCGGCGAAAGCGCTTTACGACGGAAAAAAACGGGGAGCGCAGGTAGCGTATTTTATCGGCGGTGAAATAACTCTTCATCCTGATTTGCCCCAAATAGTGGCATTTGCCAGAAAAATTGGCTATCCGTATATTCAGGTTATGAGCAATGCTTTAAAACTTTCAAACTATGCTTATACAAAAACTTTGGTTGACGCCGGAGCCAATCTATTTAAAATATCTCTTCATGGTTATAATTCCAAAATACATGATGGTTTGGTAGGCGTTCAGGGCGCTTTTTTGAAAGTGGTTAAATCTTTTGAGAATATTAAAAAATTAGGCGCTGAAGTAACCGTTAATTGCACGCTGAACAAGCTTAATTATAAATCCGTTCATAAATTTGCCGAACTTATAACACGGAAGTTTGAAATAGAGGATTTTAATATCATCTTTCCTCATTATACGGGAATGATGAAAGATAATGTTGAGATGCTTAAAGTAAGCGTGAAACAGGCCGAGCCTTATTTAAGGAAGATGTTAGGTGTTTTAGAAAGGTCAAAAGCAAAGGTGGAAAATGCCATACTTATCAATTTCTGTCCTTGCAATTTGCCGGAAGCCACCCATCTTATGACTGAATGGGAAAGGCCTGACGCTGTTTTAAAAGATGAGCCGATGTATCACCTTGAGGGTTATACGGAAAGAATTTATCAGATGAAGGAAGAGTTAAGGACAAAAAATAAAAGCTGTTTAAAATGCGTTTACAATAAAAGGTGTATGGGTTTTGAAAAGTGGTATGTGGATATATTTGGCTCAAAAGAATTTAAGCCTATAATTAAGCGCATCAAACCCGTTAATATTCGTCCTACTTTCAGAAAAGTAAAAAAGTTGAAAAGTCTAGTGGTAAATTAACTTGCAAGAAAGATTGGCTTAAAAAACACCAATTAAGGAGTTTTAAAGTGAGAAAGATAAAGACAGTTCAATGCATACAGTGCGGGAAAGATCATGATTTTGATGATTTGGATATGGATTGCACTTCCTGCGGCGGCAATTTGCATATTGTTTACAATTATAAACTTATAAAAAAGAGACTCACTTACGAAGAGTTGGAAAAAAATCCCGATAAAAGCATCTGGCGCTATATGGATATTCTTCCTTTATCCAGCGAAAAGCATTTGCCATTGCCTAATATAGGATTTACACCTCTCTACAAAGTTGACAAATTGGGGCAAAATATCGGCGTCCCCGATTTATACATAAAGGACGAGGGGAGAAATCCAAGCGCTTCTTTAAAAGACAGAGCGAGCGCGGTAGTTGTTGCCAGAGCCTTGGAATTAAAGGAAAAGATTATGACAGCCGCGTCCACCGGCAATGCGGCTTCCTCCCTTGCTTGTTTGACGGCCGGAACAAATTTAAAGACCATAATTTTTGTCCCTGAAAAGGCTCAGGCTCCCAAAATGGCGCAATTGCTTGTTTTTGGCGCCACCGTAATTATGGTCAAGGGCAATTATGACGATGCTTTTGAGCTTTCAATACAGGCTTCTCAGGAATATGGTTGGTATAATAGGAGCACGGGTTATAATCCTTTAACAAGAGAGGGGAAAAAAACTTGTTCATTTGAAATATGCGAGCAAATGGATTGGGAATCCCCGGAGAAAGTTATAGTTCCTGTCGGAGACGGAAATATCATAAGCGGTTTATGGAAAGGGTTTATTGACTTTTATAAGCTTGGAATAATTGAAAAATTACCGCAAATGATAGCTGTTCAAGCTGAGAATAGCGATGCTATCAAAAGAGCCTTTGACAGCGGCGGAGATATTGAGCCGGTAAGCGGAAATACCATAGCGGACAGCATATCCGTTAGTATGCCCAAGGACGGTATGTCAGCTCTTATGGCTATAAAAGATTCAGGAGGTTTCGCTGTTTCGGTTTCTGACGATGAAATATTGAAAGCTATTCCGGAAATGGCCAGAGCTACCGGCGTTTTTGCAGAGCCCGCTGGCGCGGCCGGCCTTGCCGGTTTAAAAAAGGCAATTAAAGAAGGTAAGGTTGATGACGGAGATTCCGTTGTTTTGATCGTGACAGGCAATGGCTTAAAAGATATTAAAAGCGCTATAAAAGCCACAGGCAAACCTCTTTACATAAACCCGGATATAAACGAATTAAAAAGACTTGTTGATTCCGGAAAAATATAAAACTATAGGACAATATTGGAAGCTATGCTTCATAAAGTGTCGGTAGCTATGTGAACGACCAATATTTAACTCCGGTCAAGTTCACTCATCCGATATTCCATCCCTCTGTTTTTCGAACCTCTATTATTTATTGATTTTTATCAATAGGACTTATGTCCTATTAACGAATAGTGCTTTATGCCCTTTGAAAGTTGCAACCGACTATGGTATCATAAGTGAGTGGGATTAATTATATCCCTGAAAAATTAGAGAAAGCAAAAATGGAGGCAATAAATGAGAAAGGCATTAGCGTTGTTGCTATGTTTCGCTTTTACCGGTTTTGCCGGAGCGGAGATAGTTAACTTTGATCAAGGTATTGATACGAAGGAAATAATACACCATTATTATGACGGTTACAATGACTACTACACCCCTAATGTTCCCATGCCGATGGGACATTCAAGATATGTTCGCGATTGCGTGAGATTCAGCTTTGGACCCTCGGACAATGACATTCTTTCAGAGAAAGTTCGTCTTCACAGCACAGAATATGTGGAACATTGTTTTACCATTATGCAACCTAATGGTCCCGATCATATAACGGGTCCGGTTACGCATTGCTATGAAGTACCAGGACAAAGCTGGCGTAAAGGCGCTCAAATATCCATAAAAGCCAGAAAACTTTTTCCTTGGGAGAAAGAAAATTTTGAGGTTTGTCTTGAAGGTCCATGGATGAGATTGTATACCAATAATACCGCTTATGAATACAATATAAATAGGATTGGGCACTACGATGTTCTGTTTGAATTAACCCCTGAATATAAAAAGCCGATGAATCCCGATTTAAACGGTGTTCAATTGGTCGACTTTAAATACAATGAAGCTACTCAAGAGTATACCCTTAAAGTCAAGGATATTTGGGCTAAAGAATATACCGGCGAAAAAATCATGTTTAAAGTAGAGCTTTACAAAGACGGCTGGTGGTTCTTTAACTCTTATCTCGGCAAAAAAGAAATTACATTTGATTCCGCCGATACTTATGAAATCACATTTGCCGAAAATGCCCTTGAAACATCCGTGGATGAAGGAATAGAAGCGGATTTTAAAGGCATTGAGATTATTAGAGGAGCTAAGAAATATTACGCGAAATGGGGTTTCAAGAGAATAGGCAGTATTTCTAAAGATAAGTTCATGAAGAAAGGCGAAACACCCAAAATTACAAAATGAAGCTATGCTTCATTCCCGTGGCGCCATAGGCGCCACGGGACTTTTTATTTCCGCTCTTGGATTTTCAAACTCCAAACTCTGAACTCTCTGAATATATATATATTGCTATAATAAGCGTATAATCAGCTTCAGTTGTAAGGAGTTTTTCATGCAAGGCATAAAAATAAATTCAAGTGTTTTAGAAAAAACAGTCGGTCGCGCTCGTGAAAAAAACATCATTTTACCCACTTTTTCCCAGCAAAAAAATCCTGATACCATACCTCAAAAAATAAAAGAAGAACTTAAAGATATAGGCCTTTGGGACATTAATTCAAGAAATCTTTTTAGAATTACATGGAAAAATAATCCGAAAGAAGCCGGCGGCGACGGCCTTTTTGGCGGTGTTAATTTTATAGAGCTTCCAAGAGAGATAACGGGCATTAAAGCCAGAGTAATAGGGCTTGTCGGAAAATATTTTCCTACGGGTTCGCATAAGGTGGGAGCGGCTTATGGCTGTTTGGCTCCGAGGCTTGTGACAGGAGAATTTGACCCTACAAGCCAGAAAGCGGTTTGGCCGTCCACCGGCAATTATTGCAGGGGAGGAGCTTTTGACAGCGTTCTTTTGGGCTGCGCATCCATTGCCATACTTCCCCAAGGAATGAGCAGGGAGCGTTTTGAATGGCTTGAATCGGTGGGTAGCGAAGTTATAGCCACTCCCGGAACCGAATCAAATGTGAAAGAGATTTATGATAAGTGCTGGGAATTAAGAAGAACCAGAAAAGACATAGTTATTTTTAATCAATTTGATGAATTCGGCAATTCAATATGGCATTATCATATGACAGGTTCCGCTTTGGAAGAAGTTTATGACAAAGTAAAAACTTCCAAAAGCAGATTCGCGGCTTATTGCTCGGCCACAGGTTCGGCCGGAACAATCGCGGCCGGTGATTATTTGCGAAAAAAACATCCTCTTATAAAAGTTGTGGCGTCTGAAGCCCTGCAATGTCCTACCATACTTTTAAACGGTTTTGGCGAACATAGAATAGAAGGCATAGGGGATAAGCATATTCCTTGGATTCACAATATTAGAAATACCGATGCGGTTACGGCTATTGATGATGAGGATTGTATTAGATTGATGAGACTTTTTAATGAGTTGGAAGGTCAAAAGGCGCTTGGAGAAAAAGGTATTAAAAAAGAAATCGTTGAAAAACTTAAGCTTTTGGGAATATCAAGCATTTCCAATATGCTGAGCGCGATAAAAACCGCTAAATATTTTGAATACGGAGAAGACGACATTATTTTTACCGTATTCACCGATTCAATGGATCTTTATCAGTCAAGATTAAAAGAAGTTCGCAAGCAGAAAGGCGCTTATAAGAGAGATAATGCTTTGATTGATTTTGAAGGGTGTATTGAAAAGTGCGGCATAGATTATATTAAAGAGCTTTCCTATTACGAGAGAAAAGCCGTTCATAATTTAAAATATTTTACATGGGTAGAGCAGCAGGAAAAGAATTCCGATGATTTAAAAAAGATGTGGCATCCTGAATTTTGGGATGAAAAATTCTCAAATATTGACGAATGGGACAAGCGCATAGAAGATTTTAATGAGAGAGTGGGATTGTTAAAATAGGACACCAGAGCTCCAGTGTGGCAACGCAGCAGAGCGGCAGAAGCAAGCAAGAGGTTGCAACTGGTGTCTGGTGACTTGTGACTTGTGACCTGTGACTTGTGACTTGCAACTTGTGACTTGTAACTTGTGACTTGTGACTGGTGACTGGCAAATCAGTAACCAGTAATCAGTGAACAGTAATCAGTCGGGAAAAGATAGTGGCGCCAAAGCCATAGCAAGAAAAGGCAATTAGCAACAGGATTACAGGTAATCAGTAAACTTGTGACTTGTGACTTGTAACTTGTGACCTGTGACTTGCGACTGGTGACTTGTGACTTGTAACTTGTGACTTGCAACTTGTGACTTGTAACTTGTAACTATTTTTTTACAAAGTAAAAAAATATTATGGCTATAAAAGGTAAATTTAAGATTACTTGCCCCTTTTGCGATCATGAATTTGAAGGCGATTTTTGGACTATTGTACGGGGGGACAGAGATTTTAAGCTTAAAGAAATGCTGGTTCAGGGCGAGTTTGATTTGTTTATGTGTCCTTTATGCAAAAATGTTTTTGTCCAAGAAGAAACTTTTATATACCATGATCGGAAAATGGATTTATTCGTTTTTGTTTTACCGTCGGCATATATCGCGGATAAAGAAAAGTGGACAAAGAAAATGGAAGACGATTACGGCTTGGTTAAGGAAACAATGGACAAGGAATTTTCCGGACAGCCTTTTATTTTATTCGGCGCCGGCGCGCTGAGAGATTTGCTTCTGCGCGACAGAGATATTGAAGAAGAAACTGAAGTAGCCGAATTTATGGCGAGAGATTTAAATATGAAAATCAGTCCGATGAAGGCGGGTTTTGCCCGAGAACATGATTTTCCTTTAGCAGTTCCGTACATTGGAGATGAAATTAATCACAACAATATTCTCAAGGCCGTCAATAAAATTTATTCCGCAAATAAATCCCTGCCTAAGCTTAATAAATTTCTGGAATTCCTCAAATTAGCGGAAAGCCAAGATTTAAATTTTCTCAAAAATGAAAATAAAAATACCCAAGAATAATCAAGGCATTCTCAAGGATATAGGTCTTTTTTGTCTTGAAAATAATATTAAAATTTATGCCGTTGGCGGCTGCGTCAGGGATTGGTTTTTAGGTTTTGAAAGCAAAGATATTGATTTGCTTTTGGGCCATGATATAGAAAAAGTCGCGGTTTATATCAGGCGTAAATATAAGGCTAAAATCGAGTATTTTAAGTCTTTTTTAACTTATCGGTGTTTTCTTGGTAATCAGGTGAGAATTGATTTAGCCCATTTTAGAAGCGAGAAGTATACGGCAATAGCGGCTTTACCCGAAGTTAAAAAATCATATTTTATTAAGGAAGATTTAAAAAGAAGAGATTTTTCCGTTAATTCCTTGGCTATGGATATAACCCCTTCGCATGGTTGCTTGACGAAAGGCGATTTAAAAACAATGGCGATGGCGACGCGTGGCGCGGTAAGGCAGGACTGTTTGTGGGAAATTATTGACTTATTTGGCGGTATTAAAGATATCAAAACAGGCAAGGTTAAAATTCTTCATAAAAGAAGCTTTATTGATGATCCCACAAGAATATTTAGGGCGGCCAAATTTTGCGCCAGATTTAAATGGCGCCCGGATGCTTTAACCCTTAAGCTTATAAAGCGGGCGGTTAAAAAAGATTTGCCGTATTTATTATCAAGAGAAAGAGTAAAGAATGAATTGCTTAGGATTCTTGAAGAGAAAAAACCGGAAGCTGTTTTTAAATTGCTTGCAGATTGGAGTATGCTCAAATACATACATAGAGAATTTAAAGTTTTCAATAATATTTGCGTTTTTGCCGCGCCTGAAAAAAAACTTGCCCTTATAGCGTGTAAAATGAAAACAAGCGGTTTGGGTTTTCTAAAATCTCTTGAGTTAAAAAGAGATTTGTTTCTTAAGCTGAAAGAAATTATTCTAATTAACAGTCTTAAAGAGTCCCCCAGAAATTCTATCGGAGAATTTGAAAAATCCGTTTTGACAACTTTAAATCCGCGCCTAACCAAGTATTCGCTGAAACCGTTAATGATTAATGGTTTTGATTTAAAAAAAGCCGGTCTTAGTCAAAATTCAAAATATCGCGAGATTTTAAGCAAAGCCGCGCGGGCGCAATGGAAAGGAGTTTTTAAAAATAGAAAAGAGGCTCTAGTATGGCTAAAAAAACATTGCCTGAAAAATATATAAACAGCATTATTTATATCGGGCTTTTTTTAATTTTTTTATTTTCTTTTTTTCAGTTTAATTTGTTCGCTATTGAAACCGTAAAATTGAATATACCTAAAATTAAACCCCGTGTATTAAAACCTTATTCCAGAATCGTTTTTAAACCTATAAATGAAGGTTCGGCTTTTAGCGCAAGCGGAATGTGGAAGGACGTATTTTGGACGATTAATGATTCGGATGGCGCTTCCGCAATATATCCTTTAACCAAAGATGGAAAAATCATAAAGCCGAAATGGCATAAAAAGTATGAGGGAATAAAAATTCTCGGGGCGCATAATGTGGATTGGGAAGCAATATGCGCTGATGATAAAGGAAATCTTATAATAGGCGATTTTGGCAATAATTACAATTATAGAAGGGATCTTGCGCTTTATTGGTTGTCGGAGCCGTATCCTTGGGATATTGTTGCTACCGGAATCATAAAAAAGATTTCATTTTATTATCCCGATCAAAAGAAATTTCCTCCGATAAAAAGAAATTTTGACGCTGAGGGGATGTTTTATTATAAAGGGAAAATTTATATTTTTAGCAAAAACAGAAGCGATACCATGACTAAATTATACCGTCTTGATTCTGAGTTTACGGATAGTAAAAACCCGCTTACTCTTATTGCCTCGTTTGATGCAGGCGCCATGGTAACGGATGTTGCCATAGACAGAGAAAAAGGAAAAATCGCTCTTTTAAATTATAAATATATTTGGGTTTTTGATATTCCTAAAGATTCGGATAATTTTTTTAAGGGAAAAGCGAGTTTTTTGCCTATAAAAGCGGGGAAATGTGAGGGGATAACTTTTTATAAAGACAGCCTTTTAATATCAAATGAACAGCGTGATTTATTTGAAGTTAAACTAAAAGATCTCATTTTAGTGAAAGGAAATCATTCTGGAGCCGGCAATGTTTAAGCAGAGAAGCCTTATGAAACGCCACTTTGGGGGTTTGGGGGGTTGGGGGGTGCGGCGTTGCGACTCCAGAATTTAAATTTTTATAGAGAACCATTAGAACCGTTTCCTTACAGTAATAGTATAGCAATCTCAGCTCAAATAAAAATCAAATAATAGTCAAATAAAAATCATTTTTAGAATTTATTGTGGTTCTTAGAATGTACCAGTTTAGTTGTTTTGTAGCTACAGCGTGGCAAGAACCCCGCGGGCAGCCGTTATGCTCCTTTGCCTTTCTACAAAGGATTCCCGCGGAGTGGACTACGCTATCGTGTCGTGGTCGTTCACATAGTTTCCGACACTTTATGAAGCATAGCTTCGTTGCCTGTGTATGTAGGCCTGTCATGCTGTATAGCGTGAACACGGTTCAATG
>JAKLQJ010000082.1 GCA_022013385.1 Elusimicrobiota bacterium | reverse complement strand
TTCTTTTCCCTGAAAAAATCAATGGCAAATATGTAAAATTAGACCGCCCTCATTCGGATATAAGTCCTTGGTCTATGTGGATAAGTTTTTCTGAAGATTTAATTCACTGGGGCGAGTCAAAGGTGATAATTAAGCCCGTGACTTATCATTGGGATGAAATGAAAATCGGCCCGGGCGCGCCTCCCCTTAGAACATCTAAAGGCTGGCTGAATATTTATCATGGCGTTTTTCCGACCATGGCCGGAGCTGTTTATCGCTTGGGAGTCGCCCTGCATAAACTTGACGACCCTTCTCAAATTCTTGGCGTCTCGGATAGATGGATACTGCAGCCGGAAGATACTTGGGAGCGTGTGGGTTATGTGCCTAATGTGGTTTTTTCATGCGGAGCGGTTCCCGAAGACGACGGAACCCTAAAGCTTTATTGGGGCGGAGCCGATACGGTAATGTGCGCGGGCACCGCGAATATTGATGAGCTTGTTGAGCTTTGCCTAAAAGATTCAAGACCTGCGAAATAATAATATTCGGGGGACAGTATACTTAATTATTTTCCACCAAAACGCTACATCCTTTGCACTTTTAAGCTATCCTAAATCCATCTAATTATATATATTGTCCCCTGAACTTTCTGTCTTTCAAAGAAGTCATTATATTGGTTAGTTTAGAGTTACCATTATAAGATAAACCCATGGTACCCTGATGATATCAGTGTAGAGTCAGATTTTAAAAAATTTCTATTTCCAGAAGTTGTTTGATAAGTCTTCCCGCGTCAGCCCACCGGCTATAGCCGCAAAAACTGGCGATTGAATCCCCTATTTTCCGCGCTGAAATCTTTTTATGGTGATATAAATTCCTTAAATAACGATTTCTTTTTCTGAAACGAAAAATATTCATCCTACGAATACGCACTGTCCATGGATAAACCTTGTAGCCTACCCAATCCACACCGCATTTAACCGGCGAGATAATTCTCTTGACCGGATGCGCCCTAAGTCTTAGGTTTTCAGCGAGAAAGACTTCTATTCGCTTCAGCGCTACAAACAACTCTTTTTTATCTGTAGAAAATAATAAAAAATCATCCATATAACGAAGATAATACTTATGTTTTAACTCATGTTTCACAAAATAATCCAACTCATTGAGATAAATATTGGCAAAAAGCTGAGAAGTTAAATTGCCAATGGGAATGCCTGTGGGCCTTTGAAGCGCGAATAAATCATCATTAGGGAAATAATCGCGAAAGCGAGAATCTTGGGAGGAAGAGAGAATCTCCCTAATAAGACTCATTACTCTTTCATCGGCAATCTTTCGTCCGATAATCTTTAAAAGTATGGCATGATCCACACTGTAAAAGTATTTGGATATGTCCGCTTTCAAAACATAATCACATTTAAATCGCTTTACAAATTTTTTGCATCGGCCTAAAGCCAAAAGAGTTCCTTTGCCCTTTCTGCAAGCGAAATTGTCAAAGATAAAACGCGCCTCAAAAATAGGCTCAATTACATTGCATAAAGCATGATGAACCACCCTATCCCTGAATTCCGCCGCTTTTACTTGCCGCCGTTTTGGATCGGCAACTTCAAATTCTCTATAAGAGCCGTGGCGGTATACGCCGGACAAAAGCTCGTCCCTAATTGCGAATATATTTTGTTCCCTATTATAAGAAAACTCGGCGCAATAAGAACGCAGCCGTTTGCCTTTGGCCGCTTGCCGAAATGCCTGATAAAGATTTTTAAATGAACATAATTGTTCGTAGAGATTTTTATAAGTTCGCATAAACCCACACACCAAATTTATTGACTCGTATAATTTATAATGCTTCAAAACTACAAAAGGACCCGGCTCCACCGTTCACACACACATACACAAAGATTAACAGACGATATATATGTGGGGTTACCCCACCACCTGCTTGCAAATCGGAGATTTGCCTTCGGCAAATAAGCAGGTGGTGGGGTTACTAAGTGTCGCCGGGGTGGTTCTATTTTTTTATCCCGCCTGCCCGCCTAAAGCGGGACATATAACGAGATAAAAGAAACAGGCCTGCCGTAGTTTTACAACCAGCGCGGTTCAAAGGTCCTTGAACCCTTGAAATCAGGCTTTAAGACTATGTTATACCGCATTAGGGCGGTATAAAATAAACTGAAAACTACCGCAGCGAAACCCGATGTTGCTGTTCCAGTTCGAGGGGCCGTTGTTCGCGTTGAACGCAAACACGCCTGCATTGGCGCCATTGTCCCAGTTGCCCCCACGGATCACCGCTTATTTACAGACCTGTCACTTTAAAAACCACATGCGTGGTTTTTACCCCCTGTGCTTAGATTTCGTTATTTCCCGCGTTAATCCCGCTTATAGCGGGAAGCGGGGAATTGAATCTACAGAGGGTTTATAGACACAGAAAAATAAAATGATAAGTTGATACAGGAATACGGTAATAAGGAATTTCCCTATTTCTCATATTTACATATCATCGTATTTACATATTTCCGTCCTTGTTTTTACTTGCTGCCAAATTTTTTCTTCCAACCTCCTAAAAGCCGTCCGATTTCATTATTCATTTTTGAACCAATCTCATATTGCCTAAAACTCACAAAATTTAATTCAAATGCCAATCTAAACCAAATCCGTAATTTTTCCAAAGCCAAATCAGCATTATCCACATCCGCGGTTTTATCACGGCTTTTATTGGCTTTAATAATAGCTTCCAATAAGTCCAAACTCGCATTTTCCATTCTTTGCGCCAGCGCGAATTTCTCCGATTTTGGAAACTTCTTTATTAATATATGAATCCATTTTAAGAAATCATACGCTTTCTGAAATATAGTTAAGTCTTTAAGCATCTTTGTATCCTTAGTTTGTTTTTCCAGCTATGCTGGTGGAGCGTGCTATGGCTTTCGCGCCAGCGTCCTCTGCATTAGGTCCTTTGGCCCTTACAAAACGAAATAGAATCGTGTAAAATGTATTCATGAACAATACCAATAAATCCGAACCGGCCACAAAGGCCGACCTTGAAAAATTTGCAACTAAAGACGATCTTAAAAAAATGGAAGCCAATTTTGAAACAAAATTTGCAACTAAAGACGATCTTAAAAAAATGGAAGCCAATTTTGAAACAAAATTCGCTACTAAAGACGATCTTAAGTCCGAAATAGAGCCCCTTAAAAAAGATATTGCCGAGCTTAAATTCAATTTCACGCGATTGGAAAAAGCCGTCGGCAATAATACCATTGAAATTCTTAATATCAAAACTGACATACGCGATATAAAAGAAACCATGTCCACAAAAGACGACATTAACCGCATAATGAACGCCATTGACGCATTCGCGGGAGAAGCAAAAAACTATCGGATAAAAGACGCTGACCGCGGCCATGTGCTAATGGAACATCATGATAAACTTGAAAACCACGAAAACCGCATATCCGCGGTAGAAGCCCGAAAATAGTATTTTCGCGTTCTCCGTCGGCCTTCTGCGCCTTTAATTCCCTGATTTTAAGCACCGGATTACCTCTCTGACTTCGCGCCTGACTTCCCCATTTTCCGATTTTATTTGACTGCAAACCGCAACCGAAAATCCGGCTCGGATAAGTTTACCGATATATTTGTCAAGTCCGCTTTTCGGAAAACCGCAATATACCACGGGATTATCAACTTCCCCCTTTACAGACAACGAGCCTATGGCTCATAAAGTGTCGGAAGTTATACGAACGACTAAGTAATTTGGTCGTCTGATGAGCATAGCTCCCTGATACGACACCCGCCTGTCATGGGCCTGTCATGGGTCTATCCCATGGTTTATCCCATGGGCATAGCCTTGAGTTCAAGAATTTCCGAAACTTTTTTGGCGTCTTCACACATTATTCTAAAAAAAATTCCAACTTGAAAAAGCAAAATATCATCAGGATATTTTTCTTTGATTTTTTTATATTCATCTGCAATATTGCTCATATTTTTCTCCTTTTGGTCGTCCACATAGTTACCGACACTTGCCTGTCCCGCCAAAGGCGGGAATGAGCCATAGGCTCGTTGTTTGTAAAAACGAATTAAGATTGACCTTAAGATCAAAAAAAACATCCCGCGCACATTTGCTGTTTTCGCACAATATGTGTGTGGGAGTTGTATAATTTTTTTTCTTTTTTTACAGAAATGACATTGACAAAGCCCAGCCCTTTTGTCCCGCCAAAGGCGGGAACCCTGCATAGCCTTGGAATGAATTTTAACCAACATTTTAACCAAAAGGGTAGCGTTGGACAAAGACATAAAAAAATGCTCCGAAAATTAGCAGGCAGGCAGGCAGATTTTGCTCCACCTACGGCGGAGCAAAATAAAAGAGGTGGTGGGATTAAGTTGTCCATATTTTTTTTCGTGGCGCCATAGGCGCCATGTATAAACAAAAAAACCAGATTTACAGATTTTCTGATTTCAGATTTCAACGACGCCTACCGCAGCGAAACCCGAAGGCGCCGGACCAGGCCGAAGGGCCGTCGGCCGCGTAGAACGCAAACACGCCTGCATCGGCGCCATAGGCCCAGTAGCCCCCACGGATCACCGCCCCCGGAAGACCATTCATCCAAGTAACGCCATTATGGCTTTTCCCCGCCACATTCCAAGAACCGTCAGCTCCATAAGCCGCGTCAGGCCACTGCGCGGTTGTGGATGTTCCGTCCGCCCAAGCGACATATGTCGCCTGCGATATTTGACCATACTGCCCCCAATCAGCTACCCACTCCCAAACGGAACCGACCATATTCTCAACTCCGTAACCGGACACACAAGCAGTTCTTTCTCCTGTCAAGGCAGATGCCGCATCAGGAAGACTGTCCACTTTACAGCCTGGCGAGGCTACCCCTGTCCCGGGATCCGGCGTGCCCGCGGCG
>JAKLQJ010000081.1 GCA_022013385.1 Elusimicrobiota bacterium | reverse complement strand
TTACTGTTTACTGTTTACTGTTTACTGTTTACTGTTTACTGTTTACTGTTTACTGTTTACTGTTTACTGTTTACTGTTTACTGTTGCGAATATTCTGCGGTCTTGCCTCTACAGGCAAAGCTATGCTTTGCAGCTACTTTCCCGCTTCGTTACCCGATACCGATTACTGATTACCGATTACTGTTTACTATTTTTTGGCGTCCTCTGTGTTGCTGTTCCAGCCCCTTTCCTCAACAAATTTCTTTGTTATCTCATCGTTAGGATACAATTTAATCACCGTAAGATAAGCTTTTTTGGCTTTTTCTATATCGCCCATCATATAGTAAGCCGACCCAAGCCTTGTCCATCCTAATCTATTACTCACATCCAAAAGCACCACTTCTTCGCATTCTTTGGCGGCCACATCAAACTCTTTGATATAGAAAGCTTTAGCTGATTTTTTAAGTTTCTCCGTTATGAGCGCCGTTTTAGGAAGTATCTCATCCCTTCTAACATGAATTTTAACTAAGTCGCTTATAAGGTACAAAAGCTCCTCAAATACGGCATCGCCCCTTACATTAGAACCGAAAGCCGCATGACTAAGCAAAAATGCCTTTAAATCTCCGCCTTCTATGTAAGCCATAATTGTTTCATGACTAACATTAGATTGCTCAGTATTCTCCGCAAAAATATTTTCTCTACCCTGAATAGTATCAAATTTGAGCCCTTTGACAATAGCGTCCAATCGTTTTTTTCTTCCCCCCCATTCCCCCTTCTTAAGATCGGGTGTGAGATTAAATGCCCTATCTATATTTTTAGCGGCAGAGGCATACTTTCTTTTCTCAAGATTTTTCTTAGCCACAGCCAAATAGTCTTTGGCAAACAAATCCAACTCTTCTATTTTTTTCTTGGGCGCAATAATCTTAGCTTTTTCAACCCGACTGATTTTACCGGCCAAAGGTTGCTCGGCTTTTGAATGTCCGAATTTCATAGATACTCCCAGTTTCTGCATCTGTCCCAATTCACCGTAACTTGCCATTGAATAATCTATGTCAATAAAAGAAAGTTTAAAGCCAAATCCGGCCCTTATGCCCGAACCTATGTCTTGGGCCGTCTTATAACCCGCCCTGAAAGACAAAAGCTGAAACATAGTAAACTCGGCCCCAAAGGAAACTGCATACGGTTCATCGTTTGAAATGGTATTGTCAAGACTTAGAATCAGCTTATTGCTCCCATCCGGATGACTATGCCATGAAGCGCCTAGAGAAAAACCGGTCGGCAAAGGATAAGGAGTTTTGTCAAATTTTAAACCGGGTCCTATATTTTTTACAGTAGCCGCCACTCTTAATTCTTGCGCCGGAATTTTCTTCATCCAATATTTATCCGGCCTAAAATAATATATAGCTCCCAAGTCAACTCCAAAAGTGTTCGCGCTTACATCGGCAAGTTTTTCGCTTATATACTTAAAATTTGTTCCCGCGCTAAAAACAGGCCGCTCAATTTCATCTTTAAAAATAGTTCTGCCATAAGCAATTCCGACAGCCAAATCGGAAGATTCAATCTGCTCTGTCTCTGTTCCTTCGGAATCATACCCTTGGAATGAATCCATACCTAACCTCGTGAAATTCAATCCTATCGTAGAACCGTATTTTAGCGGATAAACTATAGCCATATATTGATGGCTTATATCTTCGAAAGATTTGTTATAAGTTGCGGCAAATCCCGGAACTTCAATACCGGCAAGTCCGGCGGGATTCCAATAGGACGCATACGCCCCGTCAACTATTGAAACATAAGCTTCCCCCATAGCGCTGGCTCTCGGGCTTGGTGAAAATTTTAAAAAAGAAGCTGACGACGATCCAGCTCCTCCCGCTAATATAAAATTCGGAAGACATAAACATATCATTATGAAACCGATGATAGCGCCGGTATGTTTTATATTTTTTATTGCGTTCATAAATTTAACCGCTCATACAGCAACAAAAAAGTTTTGGCCGTTCTTAAACTCACGACACTTGCCTGTTCCTTATTCCCTGTTGCCTTATTTTCAATTACCTTGTCGCCACACTAGCAAGCGCCTATTAATAGTCTATAACAATTTTCGATGGAAATCCCGAAGAAATCACGAAGATTATAAAAAACAACCAGTACAACCTACGCGGTTGTACTGGTTGTATTTGGTATAATAGCTATAACATATCTAAATCTACTGTCAACTCGACGAAAAGATTAAAAAAGATAAGCGTTTGGAAAAATTTGCTGATAACAGAATCTTAATAAGGAAATAAGTAATCAATATATCTCTAGATTAATTATGAAAAAACCGTTTGCCAGTTTCATTGTAGTCAATTTCAACGGAGAAAAAATTCTGCGAGATTGTCTGGAATCGCTATTGAAACAAAACGACTCTGACTTTGAAGTCATCATGGTGGACAATGGGTCGCGCGTTTCATGGAAACCGTTCGTACCTAAAGAACTTTATAATAAACTCACTGTTATAGAAAACCCTAACGATACGGGCTTTGCCCCCGCCAGTAATCAGGGAATATCCGCCGCGTCGGGAAAATGGATTATAATTATCAATAATGATGTGGTTCTGGACGATAACTTTCTTTCCCGCTTCCGCGAAGAAACTTATAAATATCCAAACACTTTCATCTTTACCCCGAAAGTGCTCATACAAGACCTCCCCGATTATATAGATTCTTCCGGTTTGGGGGTATTCATGGACGGGATTGCCAGATGCCGCGGCTGGCAGGAACCGGAAAAAAACTACAGGCTCCCCGCCGAGGTATTGGGAGCAACAGGGTCAGTGGCTATCTTCCACAAAAAAGTTTTTAATGATATCGGACTTTTTGACGAGGGCTTCTTCATGTACTTGGAAGATTTAGATATTGCGCTCAGAGCCGTATGGCACGGTTATAAATGCCAATATCTGCCTGGTATATCCGCTTGCCACAAGCATTCCTCCACCGTAGGCAAACATACCATAGAAAAGGCTTATTTAGTGGAACGCAATCATATATGGGTAGCGCTTAAAAATTTCCCTCTGACTCTTCTTGTTATAGCCCCGTTTTACACCGTGTATAGATATCTCTTGCAGGGTTATGCCGCATTCACTCATCAAGGAATTACAAGCAGTTTTTTCCGAACTTACAGCTGGAAGCAACGCATCCAAATGCTCTTCATGGCATATCGCGACGCAATACTCGGCATACCAAAGGCTTTGCGCGAAAGAAAAAAAATAATGCGCTCGCGGCGCGTAAGCTCAGCCGTTTTCCTAAAAATAATATTGAAACACCGTTTAAGTTGGAGGGAATTTGCGTTCAAAGATTAACATAGCAATCGTTGTCGCCGCCGCGTTTCTGGCCGGAATCACGGCATTGCCCAACGCTTTCGTTTTTGACGACCGCAGGGCAATAGTTGAAAACCAAAAGGTTATTGCGCAAGATTGGGGCGGAATATGGAAAAGCCCGTCATGGTTTCAAGATAAAAATGACCGCGGATGGAGGCCTTTGACCACCTCCTCTTTTGCGGCGGATTGGAAAATTTACGGCCCGAAACCCGCTTTCTTTAGAGCAGAAAATCTCCTGCTTCACGCCGCCAATTCAGTTCTAGTCTTAAAATTGGCCATGATTGCCGGGGCTTCCCCTTATATATGCTTTCTTTCCGGTCTTCTTTTCGCCCTTCATTCAATCCACACGGAAGTATTAAATCCTATAGTCGGCAGGGCCGACCTTCTGGCCACATTTGCCGTTTTGCTCTGCTGCCTATTATATGCGCGCGGCAAAAGCTTTTTCACTTCAATTGTCTTTGCTTTGGGACTCTTGGCGAAAGAAAGCGCCGTAACATTTCTTTTTCTCGCCCCTTTTTTAGACATCTTTTTTCGCGCGCACCGGGAAGAATTGCGGGCAAAACTCGGCCGTTATGCGAGCTTAATCGTCATACTTATTGCTTATCTTCTAATACGCAAAGCGGTCGCAGGAGAATTGTTGCCCTCCTCTTCGGAAACAAGTTTTCTTGATAATCCTCTGACACAGGCCGATTTTTTTAAGAGGGTATCCAATGCCCTTTATGTATTGTGGCGTTATATTTTTCTAATGCTCGCTCCCTATAATCTCTCGGCTGATTATTCTTTCAATGCCATACCGGTTCTGAACGCGTTTGCTCCGAGAAATTTGGCCGCTATAACTCTGCTTTCACTCGGAGGCTGGGGATTATGGAAATGGGCGAAAAAAAAGAGGATAGTCGTTTTTTCCGCAGTCTTTTTCTTAGTAACATTCGCATTGGTATCCAATGTACCTTTATTGGTAGGCACGATAATGGCGGAGAGGCTTGTGTATCTTCCGTCCGCCGGTTTCTGTATTCTGCTCGCACTAATCCTGAATTCCCCAAAATCCCGCAAAGTTGTTCTGGCGCTAAGCCTGCTTGTCCTGTCTTTTTACGCGTGGATAAATATCCGCAGAAACGCTGATTGGAAAAATGACGCCACTATTTTCCTTAAAACGCTTAAGACTTCGCCGGCTTCAATGAAAATGATGGTGAATGCGGGACAGTCACTGCTTAATCTCAAGCGCTATGAAGAATCAAGGGATCTGAACTTGAAAGCTATTAAACTCAGCGACAAATTCCCTCTGCCTTTCAGCAATCTTGGCGTGGCTTATCTAAAACTTGGGGATATGACTTCCGCCGAAGCGGCATTTCAATCAGCTTTGCAACGAGACCCTGATTATATAGACGCTTGGGTGAATATCGGGATTATTTTTGCTAAACAACGACGATTTGACGGCGCTATAACCGCTTTTGAAAAAGCCCTTGAATATGAACCCGAATCGCCAAAACTCCACAATAATTTGGCTCTAGCATATAAGCAAAAAGGGGTGGCGCTCCACAGTATGGGTGACAAAAAAGAAGCGCTTGAACTTTTCATGAAATCCAAGACGCACTATGAAAGAGCTCTTTCACTATCTCCCGAATATGAAGAGGCTATGAGAAACTTTTCCGGGCTCACGCCCTGGTTGGAAAATCGCGAACAAAAACCTTAACCCAAAAGGTACTAGTGTGGTGCGTCCAACACTTCTTTACATTTAAATGCTTGTTTTTACCCCGTGGGTTGGGTAAACTTGGTTGTAGAAAAAACCCGCGGGGTTAAAACCACGACGCAAGATGCGTAAATAGTAAATGTCAAGTTATTTACGACGCACT
>JAKLQJ010000080.1 GCA_022013385.1 Elusimicrobiota bacterium | reverse complement strand
CTTAATTTTCCAGCAGAGAACATGCTCCCTGCCGCCCGAACCAAGAATTAAAACATTCACCCTACCACCTGCTTGTTCCGCATTGCGGAACTTTCGTGTTTTTTTAGATCGTCCTTTGGACGATAAGCAGGTGGTAGGGTCACCCTACCACCTGAACAAACGGCTATAGCCGTTTTATAAATTGCTCGCTTTGGCGAGCGTTCGGGTGGTAGGGTCATAATATTATCTCCTATTTTCAATTTACTATTTGTTGTTTTCTGTTCGCTTTTTGCTAATTACTATTTTCAACCTTCACTTTTCAGTTTTCGTCGGATACTTACCCGTGAAACAAGCTGTGCAAAAATCCTTATCCCTATTATTGCCGCAGGCTTTAATAAGGTTTGAAAGGCTTAAATAATGAAGAGCGTCGGCATCTATAAATTTTCTAATCCCCTCAATCTTAAATTTGGCGGCTATCAATTCTTTTTTCGTAGGAGTATCTATTCCATAATAACAAGAATTTGTGATAGGAGGAGAACCTATCGCCATTATAATTTTCTTTGCGCCCGATTTTTTTAGATTTTTAATTATTTTCTTTGAAGTTGTTCCTCTGACCAGAGAGTCGTCTATTAAAATTATGGTCTTGCCTTTTATGGCATCCCTTATGGGCGCAAGTTTTAAATGAGCGGTAAATTCCCTGATTTTCTGGTCCGGCTGAATAAAAGATCTTCCGGTATAGCGATTTCTCATAAAAACGGTTTGATAAGGCAAGCCGGATTCTTTGGCAAAACCCAAAGCATAAGCCGTGCCGGAATCCGGAACGCCGCTCACAATATCCGCTTTTATATCTTTCATTTCAACAGCCAGAAGACGGCCTATCTCATATCTGGCAAGCTGAACGGTTCTGCCTGAAAAAACCGAATCCGGGCGCGCGAAATAAACCTGTTCAAATATGCATTTCGCGGTTTTTCGCGGCTTGGCAAATTTCTTAAATTTTAATTTTTCCTTTTCTATTACCACTATTTCACCCGGCTCTATTTCTCTGATAATTTTTCCGCCGACAACTTCTATGGCGCAGGTCTCGGAAGATAAAATATAAGACTTGCCGCGTTTACCAAGCACCAGAGGCCTTATGCCATTGGGATCTCTAGCTCCTATCATTTTGCCGGGCGATAAAAATAAAAAAGAATAAGCGCCTTCCAGTTTATTTAAATTATCGGCTATCGTGTCTTCAATATTAGAGCGATGATATTTTGCCATTAAATGGATTATAACCTCGCTGTCGGTGCTTGTTTGAAATATCGCGCCTTGTTTCTGAAGCTGAGCGCGCAATGCGGAAGCATTGGTAAGATTGCCATTATGCGCTATCGCGGTTTGACCGAGATATGAATTAAAAAACAGAGGCTGAGCATTATTTACATTGCTTGAGCCTGTGGTTGAATAGCGGACATGCCCTATCGCGGTTAGGCCATGAAACGATTGAAACATATCATTTGAAAAGACCTCGCTAACAAGACCCATGCCATTGTAATAATGTATGCTGTCTTTGGAATCCACCGCCATGCCGGCTGATTCTTGTCCGCGATGCTGAAGCGTAAAGAGCCCCACATAAGTTAATTTTGAAGCGTCCTTATTATCCGATATCCCAAATATTCCGCACATAATTTTTTACCTCCGGTAAAAAATAGTCACAAGAGCACAAGTCACAAGAACACAAGCTTAAAAAAACGAAATCAAAAAATGTTTTACTCCGGTAAAAAATAGTCATCCGCCACTACAGCATCGGCGGACAGGCAGGTCGCAAGTCACAAGCAACAACAAGCGCAAAATAGTCACAAGTCGCAAGTCACCAGTTACAAACAACAACTACAAAATAGTTTCAAGTCGCAAGTCACAAGTTGCAAGCAACAACAAGTGCAAAATAGTCACAAGTTACCAGTCACCAGTCACCAGTTACAAACAACAACTACAAAATAGTTTCATGATGTCCTGTCAGTAAGTTTACCATCAGGGACGGGGTCTCCGAGCGGTCGCCACTCTGTAACTGCAGGATAGCAACTCGAGAACTTGTGTCCTACCAACACACGACACGATAGCATAGTCCACCCTCCCATAAGCCCAAGTCGGTTTCCGAACAGCCCTGATCGGCAAATCTTACTGCCACCCCGTTATGTTATCTTTTTATCTTTTAAAAATGATATCCACACCCTTTCTTTGCTGTAATCTTGTGACTGGTGACTTGAAACTTGTTACTTGATTTACCCACCCTTTTTTTGAATTTTGTCAAAATTTTCGTTATACCACTTAGTCCATTGACCACCAAGAAGCTGACCATTTATTGACTTTTTTACATCACCAGATTTATGCCCATCCAAAATCATTTCTAGACCTTTAATAAATTCTTGCTCAAAATGATCTCCAAATCCTGGAAAGTGTTCATTCATCAAGGCGATATCTGCCATTTTAGCTTCAGACAAAGCATTATTATAAAATTTAAACATCGCATCACTTTCATTTTTTCGTATCACCGAACTTTCTTTATCGCTATTAATAATTATAGTTGCTTGATTTTTGTAATTAATAGCGTTTATAACATGAGATGCCGTAATACCTCTTGGATCATTTTGGCTAGACAGTAGAAAAGAGGCCAAAATCAAACTCCCAATAAAAACCAACGAGCTTAAAAAATAATATTTAATTGTTCTATTAAAGGATAATTCAACTTCTGCTTGTTCCCCATTTTCTTTATTAGAAAAAATTTTAAAAAACTCTTTATATTCATATTGTTTTTTGTGATTTATATATAGAAAGGCAATAGTTAGACAGGCATACCACGAGAAGGAATATGGAAAACTAAATTGCTTAAGCAAAAAATCTATTAAAAAAGCATACCCAATTAAAATAGGAATTGTTTTTAAAAAATAATTGTGACAAATAGAGAATCTAAATACCTGCATGAGCAACCACCATGAGACAAAGAAAAAAATAAAAAACACTCCCAATTGCCAATTACCAATAAAAACAAAAACAGCTCCAAAAATAAGCAAAACTCTGCTAATTATAGGAGAATATTTTCCTTTCATAAATGATTGCCATAATCCAACTAAAAAAGTGATAATCCCTAAATAAACCATAATTTTTACTCCATAAGATAAATTTTTCTATCTTCTACTTCATTCAAGGGAATGTTGTTTAGTTTCTTAATTATTCCAATCCCCGATTTTCGCTTAACTTTTTTCGCTTTTCAGCCTACCTTTAGTAACAATTTAGTCCGGTTATTTTTCCGATAAAGGGGACGGTTCTAATTTTCTATCTCTCTCCTCTGCCCTGAACTCTACACTCTTTCTTTTCGCTTCACTATTCTTGCAATTTATAATTATTTGCTTTTAAACGCTTTTTGTTCTGAGGATGTTTTAGAGATTTTTCAGGGCTAAAACCTATTTGTTTTTTAGGCTTCTCCTGGAATGTTAAAAATTCTCTGATTTGTTCAAAAATAGCGTATATTTGTTTATCATGTTTTTCATATTTGTTTTCAAGTTGCTCTAATTTACTAAGTATTTCTTTATTTGTGGAAACTAATTTTCTTATATTGACAAATACCCTCATTATGCCAATATTTACTTGCATTGCTCTTTTACTATTAAGAACAGTGGAAAGCATGGCAACACCCTGTTCAGTGAAAACATACGGTAGGTATCTAATGCCGCCCCAACTTGAGGTTTCAAATTGAAACCTCAAATTAGTAAATTCTTCTTTAGTTAATTGAAACATAAAATCATTGGGAAATCTGTCTATATTTCTTTTCACTGCAAGATTAAGTGATTTTGTTTTTACCCCGTATAACTCGGCTAAATCTCTATCAAGCATTACTTTGTGTCCTCTGATTAAAAGGATTTTGCTTTCAATTTGGTTTTGAGTGATTAAATTTTTCATTATTATTTATTTTTATATTTCCATTCCTCTCTGATTTCTT
>JAKLQJ010000079.1 GCA_022013385.1 Elusimicrobiota bacterium | reverse complement strand
AATTTCATCGCTTTGGTCCGAAGTCCGTACTTCCTAACAGATATATTGTGCCTTCTCGCTGGGAAGTCGGACTTCGCTATATTATTTCAATTTCATCGCCTTGGTCCGAAGTCCGTACTTCCTAACAGATATATTGTGCCTTCTCGCTGGGAAGTCGGACTTCGCTATATTATTTCAATTTCATCGCCTTCAGATATTTTCCCAAAAGAGACCCCCGCCTTAAGCTCCAATACGCTTGAAGCTGAAATATGCCATTTTGAAAATCTCCACGGTTTCATGGAATTTACGATAGCAATAACTTTCATATTTTCATCAAGAAAAACCGCGTCTATCGCGAATTTCATAAAACAAGTATGTATTGACGAACAAGGCTTTAAAAATAAGCCTTCGGATTTATCCATGCTTGCGCGAGGAATAAGCCCTAATAATCTGTCGCGCAAATTTTCAGCCTTTTTAACATTCCCCGCTACAATTTTTCCGTTCGTTTTATTAAAAGCGATCATAATAAATTAGTCCCGCCCCCTCCACTACGACTTCGGCGGGTTTCCGCCACTAAATCTTTGGCGGACTTCCGCCACTACAACTTCGGCGGACTTCCGCCACTACAACTTTGGCGGACTCACCGATGTAGTAATGGAGAGCACCGATGTAGTAATGGAGAGCGCCTAAGTAGTATTGGCGAATATGGCGGGAAGCTACAAAACAACTAAACCGTTACACTTTGAAATTCCTATACATTAAATTCCAAACTTATATAGCACATACAAGGCGACAAGGTAATTGGGCAACATGGCAACAAGTAACAGCGTGGCAGTAAATCTTAAACAAATTTTCCTTAGGAATCTGAAAGATTCCAAGGCTATGCTGGGTGTCGTGTTACGGACTATGTCCATCAAAACGACCAAGGACTTCTACGCCATGCGGCATAGCGTGGTTGTCACGAGAATTTGATGGGGAAGCTAATTCCCTTGTTGCTAATAACCTTTTTGTTACTTATTGCCTTTGTGCCTTATTATTATATCTTGCTCCCTTTCCGTTATCTTATAAGCGCGAATTTCCCCTGAAAAGTTTTTGTATCCGTCTTAATTCTGAATATATAAATACCGCTCGCCGCCAAACTGCCGGTATGATTTTTACCGTCCCAAGCAAGACTTCCCGTTTTTCTGACAAGTTCACCTTCCATATTGTAAATTTTAATTTCAAGACCCTCGGAGGAAATTGATGAAGGAAAAGCAAACGAAATTCTTTTATCCCTTGAAACATAAAAAGGATTGGGATAAGCTATGGCTTTTTTTTCCCCTTCAAAATCAGCTAAAGAACTGTTTGCATTAAGTCGCAAAGTTTTGAAAGCGTTTATTCTTCCCCAGCCATATGAACTGTCTGGGCCGGGCGCTCCCAAATCATCAGCTCCACTTCTCAATAAATTGCCCACTTCTAAAGCTGTCAAAGTCGGTTGGGCTGAAATTATTAAAGCGGCCAAACCTGAAACAATCGGGGCAGAAAAAGATGTTCCGTCGGCATAAGTAAAAGCATTGGATAAATCGGTTGTATATATATTGACTCCCGGAGCGACAAGCCCCCTATTGGTCATCTCTGAACCGGTTGTTGAAAAAGAGGCTAGCTTATTTGATGAATCTGTAGCGCCGACAGGTATAACATTAGCGCAATTGGCCGGAGAATTAACACTCGCTGAATAATTTCCCGCGGCTGCTATCATCATAATACCCGTCGTATCGGCCGCATTAATAGCCGCCTGCAAAGGGGCAGAGCAATCACTCTCATCTCCCAAGCTCATATTTAAAACAATCCTGCCTGTTGTCGTGGAATTATGAACACTATCTACATACTCAATGGCTTTTATTATGGCAACATCTGTTGTCGCGCAAGCGCTACCCGCGCAATCCGTCGTGCAATCCCCAATATCAAAAACTCTAAGAGATAATAATTTTGCCCCCCAAGAAATTCCCGCTATACCGCTTGAATTATTGCTTGAAGCCGCCGCAACGCCGGCAACTCTCGTTCCGTGATTGCAGGCCGCAATCGGAGTATCGGCGCTTTGAGCCCCTGCGCTATTGGGATCAAAAAATCGATGATTGATTCCCGCTATCTTGCCGGATAATTCAGTATTGCTTCCGTCAATTCCGGTATCCAATACGGCAACCGTAACCCTGCTTGAAAAACCGGTTTCATATTCCCATGCGCCATAAACATTAATCTGGTCTAAAGCATATTGCGCCGAAATATAAGTATCATTCGGAACGCGGCTAATGCGATAAACATTATTGGGCTCCACAAACTCTGCGCTTTTGATTTTTTTTAAAGATTTTATTCCCTCACCAACCTTCATCCCCTCGGGAATCTTTACTAAAGTCCATCCTATAAAATCCATTTCTTTTATTTTTTCTGCGCCCACACCCTTGAGAAGTTGTTTTCTTGTTTCACTTGAGATCTTATTTGAAAATTTAACAAAAGCCTGACCGCTTACCACTTCTTTGCTTTTTACAGCGCCTTGCGGCGTGATAAAAGAGAGTTTTTCAGTTTTAACGGCATAAACATTTACGAAAAAGGAAAAACTCAAAACCAATAAAAAAATCGCTTTGTATAATAGGTTCATTTTCTTTTATCTCTGGATATTTCCCTTAGGAATCTGAAAGATTTCAAGGACTTCTACGCCATGCGGCATAGCGTGGTGGTCCCGGGAATTCGATGAATTCCGCGGGGTTATACTTTTTCTAGATTCTTTTTTTATTAATTTTTCCAATTTATCCTTAAAGGCCTCATCTTTTATTTCAAAAGCTTCGGGATAAGAAATCCATATTTCGTCTTTTTTATCCTTGTCTTTCACTATTCCAAAAGTGACAATAAGTTCATTATCAAAAGAGACATTGGCATTCGCTATTCTGAGAGGCGATTTGAGCGAAAAAATTTTTTCAACTTTAAGTGAAATATCTTTTTTTGCAGCGCTTATAACGCATTTTTGGATTTTAAAACAATCTAAAATTTTTTGGTAAAAATCCTTGGATAAAATTTTTATATTTGAGTACTTTTTCTTTTTGCAGCCGTCAAGCGGCATTTTCAAAAATCCATCTTCAAATTCTATGCCCTTAATAAGAATGGTTTTTGAAAACTCAAAGTTTTTGCGATCTCTACAATCTTCTTTTGCGGTCTCCGCGTCATTCACGGAACTTATGCTTAAAGCGCTAATTTCTCCGGCAAAAAGAAAAATAATTAAAAATGCAATAATGCTAAATTTCATTGTTTTAGTTGCAAAGCGCGCAAAACCACTCTCCACTATCCATTTGCCACTGTTTTGTCTGACCTCTGCGCCTCATCCACAATTTCGATAATATCTTGAATATCTTCAAGTTCATAATCCGCGCCTGATTTAATGGTATCAAATTCATTACCGTATTTAGCCCAAGCGGTGCGCATTCCCATATTTTTTGCGCCTTTTATATCCCTTTCCGCCCAATCGCCGAGCATAATGGAATTTTCGGGCTTTACATCCAATAATTCCAAAATTTTTATAAAAGGCTTTGGCGAGGGTTTTCTCTCTCCCGTATCATCAAAAGTTACAACATGTTCGAAATAATGATGCAGTCCCAAAGCCACTATTCTAAGCCAAACAGGCAGACGCGGAGCGTCGGAAACAACCCCCATTTTTATTCCGTTTTTAAGGAGTTTTGTTAAAGTAAGTTTGACATGGGGATAAAGAGTCATGTGACCTTCTTTCGCTCTCTTATAACCTATGATGCCGGCGGCGAGAATTTTATAATCTATCTCGCCGAATTCTTTCGTTAATACCTTATCAAAAATATTCTGGTCCTCAATTCCCTCTTGCCAATATATATTGAAAATGTTTTCCACCATCTTTTCTTTTGGGATATTGAGACCGGCGTCTATCATGGCGTCAACGGCGGAGTCCACCGAAGCGCGCTTCATGCGCATAAAATCCATAAGCGTATTGTCAATATCAAAAATAACGGCTTTTATCATAAAAATTTCCTTTTACTATTTCGCTCTTTCCACATATTCAAAGGTTCTTGTATCAACCTTTATCTTATCGCCGACATTGATAAAAAGCGGCACCTTAACATCCAAACCGCTTACAAGTTTAGCTTGCTTTGTAACATTGGACGCCGAATCGCCTCTAATGCCCGGTTCAGCTTCGGCTACTTCCATAATAATATTATCAGGCAATTGAATATTAAAAAATTTGTCATTTAGATACAATCCCTGAACAAGCATATTTTCAACAAGAAATTTTTGAGCGCTTCCAAGGTTTTCCAGCGGAATCTCCATTTGCTCATAAGACGCCGTATCCATAAAATAAGCTAATTTTCCGTCGGAATACATATAAGTCTTCTCTCTTTTTTCAACGCTGACTCCATGAAATTTATCTTCTGGCCTATAGCTGGTTTCTATTATGGCGCCTGTTTCCATATTTTGGAGTTTGGCTCTCACAACGGCGCGCGCCTGTGATTTTCTATGATGTTGACAGTTTATAACTTGAACTATCTCATTATTCTCATTTTTAAATATGACTCCGGGATTAAAATTTGAGGCAAGTATCATAATAATTCTCCTTGAAACATCTTTCGCGCTGTCGCATTTTCGAGCTTCCGCGCTTCTTTACTATTGCCCGTACGACATAGCTTTAAGCGCAAGAATTCTTTTTACCATCGGCGGATGACTAGCAAAAAGATCAGCTGTAAATCCCATTTTTTCCTCTATAAGACTGCCTCTCGGATCGGTTATGCACATATGCGCCACTCCATTATTTATTATTTTTGTCGGCATCACGGCATTCCTGATTTTTTCAAGAGCGCTGATAAGGCCTTTGGGATTACGGGTTAATTCAGCCGCGGAAGCATCGGCAAGATATTCTCTTTTTCTTGATATGGACATTGCGAGAATTCTTGATAAAACCGGAGCAAAAATAATGGCTATAATCCAAATCACAAATATCACCAGCATTACTGCGCCGCCGCCTTTACCCGAAGAGGATGACTTTCTTGACGAGCGTCCCCGAAACATTCTTCTAGATGTAAAATCGCTTAACAATGCAATGGCGCCCATTAGCGCGGCAACAATCGTCATCAGTCTTATATCATAATTTCTTATATGACTCATTTCATGAGCCACCACCGCTTGCAGTTCCTCTCTATTAAGCTCCGCTAAGAGTCCTTGCGTTACGGCAATATATGATTTTTCAGGGCTAAATCCCGTAGCAAAAGCATTCAAATCCGTATCCGGCACTATATAAGCTTCCGGCTTCGGCAATCCGGAAGCGGTACTCATTTCGGAAACAACATTTAAGAATTGCTTTTCTTTAGGATCCAATGACACAGCGCGCCTTGCCATTGTTGATTTTAAAACCATTTTTGAACCGTTAATGGCGCTATTGCCCACCATAAAACAACCGACAAGAAAAGCAATGATTGTAAAATAAGGAGCCGACTGTTTTTTTATTTCGGTTTCATAATAGCCCGCATAATTCTCCACAAACACGGGTTCGGGTTTTGGATTAAAAGAACCGTAAAAAAAATCAAAACCAATACCTAAAAAGAGAAAAAACGCTACGAAAACAATCATTATTATGAGCGTAAATCTTTTGTTTTTTGTCTGCTGTTCGTATATATTCATAATTAGGGATGGATAGAAATCAGAACATCCACTCCTCTAATCTAAATTTACACCGTCAAATCTACTTTGGGATTTTCCCTTTCTTTTGAATCTTGGGGTATCTCAAAAAGAACGGCGGGAACAAATCCAAGCATAGAAGCAAACAAATTATTGGGAAATACCTGCTGTTTGATATTAAACTTGGTTACCAAATCATTGTAAAGCTGACGGGCAAAACTTATTTGATTCTCCGTATGAGCAAGCTCTTCCATAAGAGCTTTAACGCTCTCATTCGCTTTTAAATTGGGATAATTTTCGCTAATAGCCAAAAGTCTTCCCAAAGCCTGTGAAAGGATACCCTCATTTTTGGATATATCTCCCATGCTTCCGCTCTTGACCGCATTTACCGCTCCGGCTCTTGCCTGCACAACTTTTTCAAGAGTTTCACTTTCAAACTTCATTTCGCCTTTGACCGAATTAACAAGATTCGGTATTAGATCGTGTCTCCGTTTAAGCTGAATGTCAATCTGCTTAAAGGCGTTTGCTACCTGATTTTTAAGGCTTACCAAACCATTAAAAATTACAACAGCCCATACTACCAAAAGCGCTATTACTATTGCCGATATTGTCATACTATTGCCTCCAATAAAACGCAGTCCACAAGTCACCAGTTGCAAACAGGTCACCAGTTTCCAGTCACCAGTTACCAAAACAAGTCACAAGTTGCAAGTCACAGGTCACAAGTTTACTGATTACCTGTAATCCTGTTGCTAATTGCCTTTTCTTGCTATGGCTTTGGCGCCACTATCTT
>JAKLQJ010000078.1 GCA_022013385.1 Elusimicrobiota bacterium | reverse complement strand
TGTATAAAAATAGCCGACGAATTGGCAGGCTTAAACACATTAACCAAAGTATCAGTAAACCCAACAAACATAATTATTATAAAAAAAGAATAAACCAATCCCATTTTAAGACCTGCCATAACGCAGCGGTGAGCTATCTCGGGTTTTCCCATACCCATATAACGCCCCACAAGACTTGTAACGCTTATCCCAACGCCCAAAAGCGGAATAAAAGAAACCATGTCCCAATTAAAGACAATGGTAACGGCTGTCGCGGTCGCAAGGCTATGAGAATGAAATATCATTATCAAAATACTGAAGGCCAAAAGATTTAAGAACATTTCTATGCCGGCGGGATAACCGAAATACAACAGCTCTCCCATGACTTTCTTATCAAAATAAAATGATTTCATTACGCTATATTCTTGGCGATTTTCTTTAGATAAATATTTCCATAACATTACCGCAAGACCGGCGGCGCTTCCTATAATGGTTCCATAGGCCGCGCCACGAATGCCAAGTGCGGGAAAACCCAACTTTCCAAATATTAAGACATAATTTACCACGATATTAAGTCCCATGGCCACAGCGGAAGATATCATTACAATTTTAGTTTTGCCTATTCCGGAAAAAAAACCTGTAAAACAAGGCCTCAAAACACCGAATATAACCCCGTAAATTAAAATATTGAAATAGATTTTCTGATGCGCCATCTGCTCGGAGCTTATCTTCATAAACTCAAACAATAATATTCCCAAGGGTTTCGCTAAAATTATAATTGGATAAGCGATAATGCCAATAATCATCGCTTGAGTGATAACGATACTGCAACGATTTTTTTTCCCCGCTCCCAAATATTGCGCCGTTAAAGCAGTAGAATAACCAATAATGCCAAAGAAAAAAGTCATCATCATAAAGGCCGTTATGCCGCCGCCCATAGCCGCGTTCATTTCAGCCGAACTAAGCTTTGATAAAAATAAACGATCGGTAAAAGTCATAAGGGTATAACAAGCGTGAGAAACCACCATAGGCAAAGCGATAGACAGCATTTCTCTAACCCCACCACCCACTTGTGGCGCCTTATAGCGCCACGTATGTTTCTTTTGATTGTCCTTTGGACAATAAGCGGGTGGTGGGGTAATGCCGCCCATCGTAAATTTATTTTTTTTATTTTTTTCAATCATAACGCGCTATTATTATAGAATATTCCACATAAAGTCATTGACTGCTGTAACGACAAAAAAGTTTTGCCACGCCGTTGCGATTCAACCCCGCAGGAGTCCTTTGAAGTGGCGCAACCAAGAAGTTTCGCAGCCACCTACGGGGGTCGTTCGCAAAGCTTCCGACACATAATGAAACATAGTTTCGTTTATTGTAAAATTGCTCTTTGTTGCAGAATTACATTGTTGCTACACTACATTAAAATGAGAAAACAATTTAAACGCGCGTTTATAGAAATAACCAATATATGCAATCTCTCATGCGGTTTTTGCGTCTCGCCTTTGCGCCAAAAATCTTTCATGAAGCCCAAAACATTTGAAACCATCGCCGCGCAAGTCAAATTATTCACCTCTTTAATTTCACTCCATGTTTTGGGAGAACCTTTTATGCATCCGCAATTGCCTGAAATTTTAAGCATTTGCTCTCGGCAAAAACTCGATGTCAATCTTGTTACCAACGGAACCTTAATTGATAAATTCGGCCCAGATATTTTCAAAGAAAAATGCATAAAACAAATCTCTTTCTCACTTCACTCGTTTGAAGCATTGCCTGAGAAAGAACGGCCGGAAAAACTGAACCGCCTTATGAAATTCGCGAAAACAAAACCTTCCGATATTATTATTTCATTTCGCCTAAGAGGAACCACGGAAAGTTATTTTATAAAAGAAATCTCGGATTATATTTTAAGCGCCTTTCCCGGAAAAGTTCTTACAAAATATAAAGACGGCCTCAAGTTGCAGGATAAAGTATATTTGAATTTTGAAGTTTTTTTTAAATGGCCGGGGCAGGGAGGACTAAGAGAAAAAAAAGGATGTCTCGGACTTCAGCATCATTTCGCCGTATTATGCTCCGGAGAAATAGTCCCTTGCTGTCTTGATTATGACGGAAAACTTTCAATAGGCAATATAAATACTGCGCCGCTTGCGGATATTCTCGGCAGTCCTTCCGCTTTAAGTCTCAAAGACAGCATAGCGGCAAAAACTCCCATTCCAAAATTTTGCGAAACTTGCGGTTTCATCGCGCCTGGTTCAGCAAAACAAATTTAATCGACGCCAATAGTATCTGCAATAGTATATTTATTGGCCTTTGGGCGGACTTCTCATAAACAGCTTTACATATTACCACGAAGGCGCGAAAGACTGAAAGCACGAAATCTATTTTATTTTTTTCGCTGTTTTTCCTGTCTGCGTGCATCGCACAGGCAGGCGTGTCTTCCCAATTTTCTCACTTTCGTGGTCGCTTTTAGTTTCACTACTATATTAATAGCTACCAAAAAAAGGAAATTCCTATAGTGTATATTTATTGGCCTTTGGGCGGACTTCTCATAAACAGCTTTACATATTACCACGAAGGCACGAAAGACTGAAAGCACGAAATCTATTTTATTTTTTTCGCTGTTTTTCCTGTCTGCGTGCATCGCACAGGCAGGCGTGTCTTCCCAATTTTC
>JAKLQJ010000077.1 GCA_022013385.1 Elusimicrobiota bacterium | reverse complement strand
TTGCAAGTCGCCAGTCACAAGTTTTACCTGTTGTTAACTACATTTATTTTATTAACGGTTATTGTTTGTGTCTTGTGTGTGACCGGTAATCGGCGATTTGTTTCTGCGTAATTGCCAGTTCAATATTTCAATAATGGATTGGGGTTTATTTACGAATTCAACGGCATGAGGCAGAATCGCATATTCTTCTTCGTTTAACATATAGTCCGGAACAACTATCTGATATATTTTCGCGGGGTTTAATTGTTTGTCTCGTATTCTGATTTCATTAACTGCATTATTTTTCATTGATAAAGCAATACCGGCAAGCCCCAGTCCTTTGTCCAGATTAGAGCTGATGATGGTTTGCAAGCTGTCTCCTCGCAATTTTAAATAAACTATATGAATGTTATAATCCAAAAGTCCGTAAATATCTTTTTTGCTTATTGGACCTTTTGAAATGTCCCCTTTTAGTTTGTCCGCGGAAATTATTGCTCCTTCAGCGCGCGACCATTTTTTCATGCATAGCGCGACCCAATTTGCCAAAGAAGATATCCCCGTTTTGCTTTTTTCCAAAGTTTCGTTTGCTGAGCCTATTTTTTTATCAAAAATATCGGATATTTTTTTTAATGTGACTGGTTTCTATTTTTAGAACTTCTAAATCTTCTCCAAATTCATTTTTGTTTAGAGATATGGTTTTAGAAGAAATTCCCGATGATTTTCCTGTTTTAGGATTTATGGATATTTGCGTTCTTAAGACGATGGAAGATTCTTTTCCTTGATTGATGAAATAAGTGCGGTTTATTTTTAATTGTTTTTCTAAAGTTAAGCCGTTGGCTATAACTATATCGGGCGCATAATTGCCGCTTGCTATACATTTATAAAATTCTTTCAAATGAAAATCGTTTTTCAAAGAATTGAAGTTGAGAAGCATAATTATTATTTTTGAACCGTTGTCCAGAAGAGTTTTAACATTACGAGTTATTTCATAATTTTCTTTTTCAAGCCTGTAAAAAGGAAGCGTTTTAGCGGAGCTGAGGTTTTCCGGATCAAAAGTATTTATTGAGAAAATTCCTATTGAAGTTTTTTGCAGTTTGACTATGTGATGAGGTTTTGTGTGTTTTGGCCTATCGCCCGTTTTAAGGTAGATATTTGAAGCAAGTAGGGAAAATTCGGATTCATTTAGAATTTTATTAAAATTTTCGGGCGGGAAAGAGAGGTCATTATTTCCTATCATTGCCAAAGAGTATCCGACATTGTTCATACAGTCAATTATAGCGTTTGCCTTTGTTATTCTTCCTTCGGGAATAGTTGTTAGCCAATTACCCATATCCAAAACAATTGAATATTGTTTTTCTTTTTCAATGGCTTTTTTTAAAACGGCAAAGCCGCTATTATTTCGAGTTTCCGGTGATAACCAATCGGATATGCCGGATGTGGAAATAAGGATTATTTGTTCTTTTTTTGAACAAGCGGAAAATAAAAAAATAAAAAAACAAACTCCGGTTGATGTAATAAAAAAAGCTTTTCGCATAATGAATGTGTCCATTTTCAAGCTACATGCTTTAAAACCCCCGTAGCTTAATCAATTTTAATTATTCTACTGCCTTCGGGTTCTTCTATGGGCGAAGATGTTTTAACGCTTTGAATGAGAATATCTCTTATGGGCGCCATAGTATCATGCAAATCTTTGCTTAATGTGAAAGCCATTCCCCCTGATCCGCCCGATGTAAGATAATTATTGGTTATAACGGTAAATTCATCTTCAGGCTTTATAAGCTTTGAATTTATATACATTTCAATGTCAGAGGGATTATTTTTTTTATTAGTTTTGAATTTGACCTTCATGCCGGATATCTGCATTTTGCTGTAAGAGTTTCTTAAATTATCACGCATAAGCTTTTCCAATAATTTACCCGTAATTTTAAGCGTAACCAAAGTATTGTCAAAGGGCATAATTTGATAAATATCGCGCATGGTTATAATGCCTTTATTCATTACCGATCTTATGCCGGTAGTGTTTTGGAATGCCAAATCCGTTTTAGCGTATTTTTTCATTACATCGGTCATCCAGTTGCCGATAGGAGAATCTAATCCTTCTTCGCTTGTTCCGAGCGGGACATTCGATTCGCCTATTATCTGAGACATTTCTTTATCAACTTTTTCCGTAAATTTTTCCAAAATTTTAGCAACTTTTTCATCTTTGCCCGTTTCATTCGTCCATAATGTTATTAATGAAGCCCTAGCTTTTATAAATTTTCCCGTTTCATCGTCAAATTCCAAGTCTACCTTTGTTACATCCGTAAGCCCCCAATAACTTTCACAAATCAGTGTTGAGGAAGCCTCATCATAATATCCTTTTGGCAGAACATTATGGTTATGTCCGCCGAAGATGACATCTATTGCCGGAGCCGTTCTTGTCAGAGCGAGTGTTCCATAGGCATAAGATTGAGATGGGAAAGTCCAAGTTGACACATCTATTCTTTCTCTTGTTAAGCCTGCCATGCCGAAATGAACAAGAGCGATTATGACATCGGGATTATGTTTTTTTATTTCTTTAACCCATTTGGCGGCTTCCTTAGCTTCATTTTTGAAATCTAAGTGTTCTACATAAGTGGGCAGAGTTGATTTACTGGTATGCTCTCCCGCCAGTCCAAGAATCGCTATTTTTTTGTCGGCTTTTGTCACTATCGTATAAGGTTTCAAATATTCGGCGCTTCTTCCGTTTTCTTTGTAGTATACATTGGCTCCTAGAAAGGGAAATTTTGCTTTTTTAACTAATTTTTTTACATTGTTTTCAGAATAATCGTATTCATGATTTCCTATGGCAACAGCTGAATATTCCAGATAATTCATCAATGCGATACTGGCTTTGCCTTTAGTTAAATTGCCTTCGGGAGTTCCCTGAAACATATCTCCCGAATCAAGCAGAATATAAGGATTTTTCTCCTTTTTAAGAAGAGAAGAAAATGCTGAAAATCCGCCTATTTCTCTTTTGGGGTTTTCTTTATTCCAATGGGCGGCTCTTGGAAAATACCAGCCGTGTACATCCGCTGTATTGTATACGGATATGATTTCCGCGCTTAAAGCGATTGATGAAAATAATGTTATAGTCAAAGCGATAATCAAATTTTTTTTCACTGTGAACTCCTAAAATAACTTTTAGTTAAATTCCGGCTAATGATAATTGATTTCAAATATAGCCTTATTAATATCATCAGCGGCTAAAAAACAAAACTCCATTTTGTCATATATACTACTACATTTGAGGTTTTCAATGAAATTATTCGTTTCATTTGAAGCGTCTATTTTTGCCAGCCTTATTTCTTTTATGGCTTTAACTATAATCTGTTTTGTTTTTGCGGTTAGTGCTGTCGGTGTCTGTTTACCTGATACTGTCAGGTTTGAAAGCATTATAAAGGTTTTCTCCAAATCAATCACAAGAGTTTTTAATATTGTATTGCAGTGGATTTTATGAAAAGACATTTCAAAAGAAATGCTTCCTAAAAGATCGCTTATATCCTTAAGTCCCTTGGTTATTTGGATATACTGAGCATTATATTTTTTAAAAGAGAGTTTTTGATTTAAGACATCAATATCTTTATTAAGCCTTAAAGCTAAAATTTTAACAGCATCATCTTTGCCATAGAGAATTTCTTTTGTCATTTTGGCCAAAAGAAATAGCAGGCGTTTAATTGTTCTTTTGTTTTTAGGTTTAAGTATGAGTAAAAAATTTAAGTTTTTCAAGATATTCATTTTTGCAGGCCATAATCTCAAGTCAAAGGCAAGAGGCAAAAAGTTTTCAGACTCATTTCGCGGAGTATTTGCAGTAATAAAAAAAACGGTGGCGCCTATGTCGCCACCGTTTCCGGATTGTAAGATACGATATTATCTCTTTGAAAACTGAAAGCGTTTTCTGGCTTTTGGCTGTCCAGGTTTCTTTCTTTCCACCATTCGGGGATCTCTGGTTAAAAAACCGGCTTTTTTCATGGAAGATTTAAAAGTTTCGCCCATTGTGGCAATGGCTCTCGCTATGCCGTGACGAATTGCTCCTGCTTGACTTGAAGTGCCTCCGCCTTCAACCTTAATATAGCAGTCAAAAGTTTTGTCTTTTGTATATTCAAAGGGAGACTGAATAACATTTTTGAGTCTGGAATTGTTTCCAAAGTACGCGTCTAAGGTTTTTGAATTAACGATAATTTTATTAGCGCCTTCTTCAATAAGCCTTATTTGAGCCACAGAAGTTTTGCGTCTTCCGGTCGCTGATATAAAATTTCTTGATTTAATTTGGGGCATAGTTGTCCTCTTATATTTATGTATAGGAATTTCAAAGTGTAGTCAGTTTAGTTGTTTTGTAGCTGCAGAGCAAGCTCTGCCTAATTTAATTATTCCTTATTTGTCTTCTGCCTTTGTGATAACCGGCAAAACAGATGCGTTTGAGCCATTGACGGCCGGATTCGAAAACTGGGTCTGCTGTCCGGGAAATACTCGAAGCCTTTTGAGTCTTCTGTCTCTGAGACGATTAGACGCAAGCATTCTTTTGACCGCGAGATAAATGATTTTGGTCGGATCTTTTGCCAACTGTCTTTTGAAGGGGGTTGTTTTTGCTCCGCCGGCATAACCCGAGTGAGTAAAATAAAATTTATCTTCCATTTTATTTCCGGTAACTCTAACTTTTGAGGCATTGGTTACAACAACAAAATCTCCGCAATCAATATGAGGCGTAAAATTTCTTTTATGTTTGCCTATTAAGAGAGATGCCGCTTTTGTGGATAACCGTCCAAGAATCGCGTTCTCAGCATCTATAAAATGCCACTTTCGGTTTTTTTCAACTTCTTTGGGATTAGGTAAAGTTGTCTTTTGTGTCATAGATATAAATAATAGCAAATCACTGTAATTTATTGCAAATTTTTTTAATGTTAGCGCGGCAGGCAACAGTTTACCGGTTGTAACCCACCATAGACACCGGTTATCAGAAGCGCATAGTTAAAAGCGGCGATAGCGCCTAAAATGAAGTTGTTTAAATTGCCACATTGTCGTAATGTAGCGCTATCTCCAAATTTTGCCGTCATGGCAGAAATTTCTTCTTTCAACGGCTCCCGTTCCAAAAAATGCCGTTGAAGTCTTTCCTGTCGGAATATAGCTGTCTCCTGCTCTGTATTTTTCCATATAAACGGAAAGAATGGCTCCATGTCCTGAGGAAGAGCATATTGACGGTGTTATATAACAGAGAAAGTTTCTGTCTGATTCTTTTGTTTTAATAATTCGCAAATAATTGTTTTCAGGGGGCATTAGAACTTCAATTGGGCAATCCGTCGCTTTTAAAAGCCATCCAAGTTCCGCATCTGATATTTCTCTGTATCCCATGTTCCTGATTTTTTCTATTTCTTCATTTTCCTTTTCTTGCAGGGTATCGGCGGTTGGTCTTTCATAGGGCATTAACCAGCTTTTTTCCCCTTGCATTGCCGACCAATAAGCGTTTAATCCGCTATTTGTTAAATTTCCTTTTTTATCAAATATCATTGCCCCCTTTTTATCCCTTAAAAGAAAAATGGCGCCAAAATCCATTTCTTTTTTTTCAAAAAAACCTATTGCCTCTCTTGTCATAAGCCATCTATAAGATTCAAATCCCTTGGCATTTAAAAAGAGTTTTACTTTTCCTTCCTGATTTTTAGTAGTGATGATTTTTCCCGCTAGCATTACATTTTTTTCTTTCAAATAATCCACAGCGTATTTAGTTTCAGCTTTTCGCATTAAACGGAATAAGTCACGAATATCCTTCGTTAAAGTTTCGGTTTTTTCGTCTATTATGAGGCGTAATTTCATTTCTTTAAGGATATCTTCATCCGACATGGTTTTTGCTTTGAGTTCCTTAAGTTTGAGGCTTGCAAACATATTCGCCGGTTCAACTTTCAATATGCTTTTGTAGTAATGCATCGCTTTTTTGTGGTTTAATTCATTTTCATGACATTCGGCTATTTTTAAAAGGGCATTGATATCTGTCTTGTTTATTTCAAGGGCTTTTTGATAATGAAGTATCGCGAGTTTATTGTTTTTCATTTTTGAATAAATTTCGCCTATTTTCAGCTGGCAGAAAGCTTTAAGTTCCGCTTGAGTTTGTTTTATCTTTCCGATTTTTTTATATTCCAATATGGCGGTTTCATATTTGCCAAGCCGCGTAAGAATACCGGCCAAAAATATTCTTGCTTTTGAGTTTGAATAGTCCATTTTGAGGCAGTTTGAAATTTGAACATAGGCTTCTTCAAGCCTGTCTGAATTCAAATAAGCATTAGCTTTATCAATGCAATCCTCAGCTTTTATTTTTAATGCCGATTTTGCTTTCTCTTGCTTTATTTCCTTTTCTTTTAAGAGTATGCTTTGCAATGTATCAATGCGTTTTGAAATATCGGAGCTAAATATCGTGTTTTCCGCTTCATATGGCAGAAGACTGAGCGCTTTAAGATAGTTGTGAAGCGCGAGTTTATTATTTTTGCTTTTAGAATATTCCTCAGCCAATAAATATCGCGCTTTATAATTGCAGGAAGATATTTCAATTCCGTGTTTAAAATTTTCAATGGCTTTTTTAGAATTTTTTATTTTGGCATAAGTTAATCCCAGTTCCCTGTAAACGGGATAAGCTACAGGCTTGAGCATTAATGCCTTTTTGCAATTGGCAAGGGCATTGTTAAGGCGATTTTTATTCCTGTAATATTTGCATAAAGCGAGATAGTGAATATATCCTTCGTTTTTTTCTTTTATCGCTTTATCAGCTATTTTTAGCAAATTTTCATAATATGCCGGCGATGAATTTTCGGGCAAAATTTCAATAAAAAAAAGCAGGGATTTTTTGTCTTTGTCTAAGCATAAGTCAAAGGAATGCAACGCGGATTGATTTTTTCCGTTCAGATAGAGCTTTTCGGCTTTTGCCGCTTCTTTCACGCAATCAATTGATGCCGGAGGTTTTATTTGGGCTAAAAGCGGCAAAGGTATTAGTAGCGGCAGAATTATTGTCAGTTTTTTAAAAATAAATACCATTATTTGTTTTTGAGTATTCTTGGCAATGTGACGCCTATTTGTTTTTGATATTTGCCTTTCCTGTCCTTATATGAAATCTCGCATGATTCTTCGGAACCCAGAAAAAGAAGCTGCGCAATGCCTTCATTGGAATATATTTTAGCGGGCAACGGCGTGGTATTGGATATTTCTATGGTGAGATAGCCTTCCCATTCAGCTTCAAGAGGAGTTATATTTACCACTATTCCGCATCGCGCATAGGTGCTTTTACCTATACAAAGTCCCGTAACATCTCTCGGTATTTTGAAATATTCAATTGTCCTTGCCAGAGCGAATGAATTGGGGGGCACTATGCAATAAGGGGCTTTTAAATTTACGAAAGATTTTTCGTCAAAAGATTTGGGATCTATCAGAGAATTGTGAATATTTGTGAAAACTTTATATTCATCGGAAACCCTTATATCATAACCATATGAAGACAAACCATAGGAAATTTTATTTTCAGCGACCAATTTATCAACGAAAGGATTTATCATTTTGTGTTTTTTACACATCTTTCTTATCCATATATCCGATTTTAACATGACTTCCTCCAAGCTTTATAAATGGCTTTCAGTTTTTCGAAACCATTCAGTTTAGTTTTAAATTTTAAGGACTTAAAATCGCTTTTTTCCATTTTATCCAAAATAGTTTTATATAATTCAGTCATTATAAAAAGCGGGAATAGTTTTTTCTTTTTTGCCGGGTCTATAAATTCATCCAGCTTGTCATAATAACCGCGCGCGCGCTCAGTTTCAAATTTCATTAATCTTCTAAAATTATCGGAATAGGTAAAATCTATCAATTCTTCTTTGGTTAAGCCGAATTTTTTTATGTCTTCGGCGGGAAGATAAATTCTATTCATTTTTATGTCTTCAAAGACATCCCTTATTATATTGGTAAGCTGAAGCGCGTAGCCCGCATTTTCCGGATATTTTCCCAATGCATTGCTGTCATAGCCGAATATATCCAAACATAAAAAAGCTACCGCGGAGGCGACTCGGTACATATATGGCTTAAGTTCATCGAAACTTTGATATTCGTTTTTACTCATATCCATTTTCATGCCGTCAAGGATGAGGATGAAATGTTCTTTTTTTAGATTAAAGGTTTTTATAGCTTTTAATAAGTTTGTCGTTATCGGCAAGGACGGATTGTTTTTAAAAGTGTTTTCTATTTCTTCGCCCCATTTATTCAGTTCTTGCCCTTTTGTTTTTTGAGGCAAGTTTAAATCATCCGTGATATCGTCCACAATTCTGCAGTAAGCGTATACGCTTGATAAAGCTAATCTCTGTGTTTTATTTAAAAAGAAAAAAGCGGGTTTGAAGTTTGACTCGGCTTCATAATTTTTTTGAGGAGATAAGGGCATGCTTATATTTTTTTTAGGTAATCTATGAAATTTTTCCAGTTGGTTGCTTTTGAAAACTCAAGTTCTCCATAAGTGTCTTCATACTCTATCAATGTTCCGAATTGTCCCGATATATGAATTGCCATGCCGTGTGTATTTGAATAATCTTTTTCGGTTCTGTCTTTTCCGAGAAAAACATTTTTGATTACCAATTTATCAATGATAAAATTTTGCAATTCAATGCCGGCGGATTTTAAGGCTTTGGCGTTGTTGATATTTCTATCTAAATTCTCGTTTACGATTCTTATGAAATCATAAATATCGCCGTAAAATGAAATTTCCTTTTTAGGATCGGTAATATCATCTCCCACTTCAAATCTAAGCACATCTTTTTTTGCTTTGAGCATGGCATTGCGGTCATTGACTTTCATGGCAATTTCGGACCATTCGGAAAGTTTTTTTCCGAAAGTTTCCATCATATTTCCGTTTATTGCCGAGAGTTGGACGCCGTATTTTGTTTCTTCAAGCATATCCGAATATTCGGGTCTTGAATACATTTCCTTAAATGTGTCAACTAAAAATATTCCCGCTTGGCGGGCGGTAACATTGGGATGAGCAAGCATCATGCGGTAAAAGTCCTCAAAATTGAAGCTGGGCAATTGTATCACTTCTTCAGAGCCTACTATAATATCGGCATAATCCTTTATTTGGTAACTCACTTCCGCCATTTGCATGAAACAAGCCATACTAGCATAAAGATCCACCTTGCCCGTCTTTTCAAATATTTTGGACATTTGAGTGGTTTTTATATAATTGCCCGTGGTAAAGTCATGCGATATGGATTTATTGTCGCTTTTACTAATGCTTTGGCGGGCAAGCATTGTCGTTTGTTTCTTGCCGTTTACATGGGAAGCGGACGGTTTTTTAGGATCAAGCCAGCCCCATCCATGATCCCAGATTATAAACATGGTTTTTTTAGCGGGGTAATTTGTTTGAGCCCATTTAAGGAAATCGGAAGCTTGTTGCCAATCGCCCATATCCTTGTCTCCCAAATCCATCAGGACGGGGGAATTTATTTTTTCCATATTATTGTCTTTAGCTACAAGATATCTTCTTACTCCTGACCAATCTCCATCGGCTGTGGTATCATTATCTGTTCCCTTAGAGCGGCCAAGTTCCACGACAATTTTCACTTTGTTGCTGGAACCTATAGATTCAAACCTATTCATATCATTGAGGGCGAAGGGTTCTATATTGCTTTTCCCGTTCATATAAACCGCTATCAACCAATCTGTCGGAACAACGGAGTCATGGTTACAAGAGGTGTTTGTCTGTGAGGACATACAGAGCGCGGGCAAGCGGTAATCTTTGCGAATGGACGGAGATTCTTTTGTTTCCTTAATAGACAAGGTATCAATACCGGTATCACTTTGAGAGAGTTTTATAATCTCTCTTAAATTCGGGGAATTAAGGGCGATACCTTCATAAGCATGGGTATTTGCGAAAAAGAAAGACAAAGCTATTAAAAGAGCGAGTTTTTTGAGGTTTGTCATAGGTTGTTTATATACCTTACAAATAATTGTTGATAGGAATCAATAACGCGGCGGCGCGATACGGCACGGTGCCACCTTGTATCTCAATACCACCGTCCGCCAAAGGCGGATCAGCTTTTTTTTCGGTGTTATTGGCAACTTGTAACTCCCGCTTTTGGCAGATTATATATGCTGTTTTTTTTCTTCAAGCAAGTGTTCAAAATATTCCATAAGAGATTCGCCGTTGGCGGCGCATTTGTAAACCTTGCCTAAGGGGAATATAAATGTCATCCACGGAGAATACATAGACCATTGGCCGTCATTTCCTTCGGTGTTGAACCATCGGACTTGTAATTCTTTTATGAGTATTTCAACAAAAATATGCGCATAGCATCTTAATAATTTCCACCCTTCGCTGCTCGGCGGCACCTGCGGTTTAAATCTAACTTTTATGGAATTCTCAATTTCGGATATTCCCGCTCGGTCCAGTTTTATCAAGCTTGTTTCTTCTAAAGACGAATTTAAAATCATTATTTTTTTATGCTCGGTTTGGGCGTCAATAATTTTTTCGGGATGACTGCGTATTTTATTTTTTACCGCGCTAATCCCCGAATCAAGAGCGCTATCGGTTGTTTTGAACAGTCCGTCCAAATATTGAGCGTATCTGATAAGCCAGCCTGTGTCAGGAACTTTTTTAAGCCAAATAAGCCGCCAAAGCCTTTCAATCGGATATGTTATTATTTCACTGTTTTCAAATAGCATGGGCCATGCCCATGGATCGAAATCCGAGAATTTTATAAGTTTTCCTCTGTACTTTTCCTTTATCGCATAGCATAGGAAGGCCGAACAGTCCAGTATAAGCTCAAGTTTTTGCTGGTGGTTGAGTCGTTCGCCAATAAAGGCGATTCTTAATTTTTTTTCAATTTCGGTTATTCCGTCAATATTGAAGCGAATTTTTTTGTCAAAATCATTTTCAAGTTGTGAAGCGAGTTTAAAAGCTCTGGTCATAAATTCGTCATTTTCACTGTCGGTTTTATGAGCGTTTTGAATGTTTGCGCTAAATATGCGCGAGGAAGATTCCATTTTAAGTTCATTTTCCGGTTTTTTTGAAGAGTTTTCTTCATCCGTTTTGATTCTGTCAGATTGCGCAATCGGTTTATTCGGCTCGAGAGATATTATATTTATAGGATTATCTTCTTGCGGCAGTTCTTTTTTTTGCTTTTCTTCAGGGTTAGAAGAACCGATAGGCGAGGTTGTTTCTGTATTGTCAAACGGTTGCTTCTGCTCTGTTTCCGTAGCATCAAAAGGCGGTTTTAAATTTTTAGTTTTAGGAGGTGTTTCAGGATACATTGGCTTTAAAATTTCATATGTAAAGTTTTCTGTTGAAATTGTTTCCGAAGATTTTGATTGTAGATTTTTTTTAGGGAGTTCTTTTTCTTCCGGTTTCGAAATATTAAAAATGTTCGTGTATTGCGATATGTTTTGAATCGTTGATATGTCGGGGTGAACAGTATTTAAGCGGGCAAGGATGTTTTTTGGAAATTCCGATAAAATTTTTTCAGCGGAATTTAAGTCCACCAGCGCTATTAATAAAGCCGTGTTCAAGGTTTCTTCATACTTCTCCAGTTTTAAATAAGCATTTGCCGTATTTATCATTGCGGGCAAGGTGGGAGTTAGTTCGAAAGATTTTAAATAATGTTCAATTGACTCCTGATATTTTGCCGTATTGAAATATATGTTACCAATGTAAAAATGCGCTTGAGCGTTTAATCCACAGGGTATTTCAAGGGATTCTTTTAATATATGCAATGACCCATTAAGCGCTTGTAAATCTTTTTCCAAAAGCCCTTTTTTTGAGAGCGTCATTCCAAGTCCTATGCTTGCTTCACTTTTTTCAAGCGGCGAATTTAAAAGTTCTTTAAATTTTCCTTCAGCTTCTTTGAAGTTGCCCAAACTCATCTCTATCCACGCTTTTTGCAGCTTTTTTTTATTTTCCATCGCTACGTCTTCCGCTATGGAATTTAAAATTTCCAAAGTTTTTTTAAAGTTGCCCGTTGCGCGAAATATAACAGCCGAATAATAAAGTATGGCAGGATTTTTAGGGAAAATTTTAATAAAATCATAAGCATCTTGATAAAGCCGCAGATTGATCAAAAGCTGAGGGTAAATGGCCGCTATTTGCCGAGCCTTTCCTTGAGCTATGGCAAGGCTTGAAATGTAATTGGCTTTATGAAGCTTGCCCTGATTTAGTTCATTTAGTATTTTTTTTACAAAATCATCTATATCTTCGCTTTTGGCGTCTGATTCCAGACTTCCTATCATTATTGATAGCTTGTTTCTGTCTAGTTTCATGGCATTGCCTGTGATTGCTCCGGGCTTTGCTTGTTCAATAAGGGGATTTATTAAAATTGTTTGTATGGCGGGATTACAAAATATCATTCTGAGAAAATCCTGAGATGTCTTTCGCAGTAAAGGCGGTTCTATCGCGTTTATATCGGTGAAAACTGGAAATATTTCTTCGGAATTTACCGTGCGAGAAGCTATGGTATACACTTTTTTTCCGCAACAACAATGCTCCCGCACCGGAGCTATTAGTTTGTCAAAACTTTTAAACTGTTTGAGTGTGTTTACAAAAGAAGAAAAGTTTTCGCCAAAAATGTTAGAATTTATAGCGGAATCAGCCATATACTATAGATATATATATTATTCATAAGAAATGTCAATAGAAAGTTTGCAGGTCCCGCCTCGGCAGGATCGGTTAGATTATGAGAACAATCGTTATTGCCACTAGAAATGAGAATAAAATTATCGAAATTAAGGCTATTATGGGAAATTCGGATTTTAATTTTAAATGCATAAACGATTTTCCCAAAATAGGGGAAATTGAAGAAGATGGGAAAACACTTAGAGATAATGCGATTAAAAAGGCTAAAATAACGGCGCTTAAAACCGGATTATGGGCGCTTGCCGACGATACGGGGCTTGAAGTTGATTATCTATGCGGCGCTCCCGGAATTTTTTCCGCCAGATACGCCGGGGCAGGATGTTCTTATAGCGATAATAACGCTAAGCTGCTGGATGAACTTAAAGGCGTTCCTTTAAATTTAAGAAAAGCGGCTTTTAGATGCGTGATGGCGCTATCTTCGCCAACAGGAGATATTATTACGGTTGAAGGAGTTTTGTTTGGTAAGATAATGGAAGCACCCCGAGGCATAAATGGCTTTGGATACGACCCCGTTTTTATGGTTAGGGGAACAAATAAAACTATGGCAGAACTTTCAAGCGAGGAAAAAAATAGCTTAAGCCATCGCGCCAAAGCTATACAAAAAATGAAGCTATGCTTCATAAAGTGTCGGTAACTATGTGAACGACCAAAAAATGAAGCTATGCTTCATCCCACCACTACTGCTTCGGCGGGCAAGAAAGTGTCGGTAGTTTCGCCGTCTGATAGGCATAGCCTCTGATACGGACACAGTCTTGTACGAACGACCAAAAAATGAAGCTATGCTTCCCCCATACTTCGTTGTGGACAGGCATTCCCGTGGCGACTATAGCGACACGGGACAGTGATGCAGTGTGGCAGGTAGCACGAAGCAAGGATGCAATAGAAGCTTTTTCTAATCTTATGAAAGAAATATTTACCGGCAGATATTTTTATAATCTCGTGTTTTGGACATTGTTAATCGGTTCTGTTTTTATGGCTTATTTTGCTATGAATGAGAAAAAAAATGCGGTTAAAAGGGATAAACCTGTTTTTAATAATGCCATTGTGTTTGAGTCTTCAGATAAAATGAAGATAAGGCAATATTCGAACATTTTCCAAAGGCACAAAAATAAAATTGAGAAATCTCTTGAAAAGAGAGCACCGCGTTTGTTTTTTACCATTGCCGATTGCGATGAAATTCAAAAAACGGCTTTTGCTTGTGAAAATCTTTTTTTAAAAATGGAAAAAGAAGCATATTCATCCGTTAATCTCGCGCGAATTAAAGCTGCGAATAATGCGGCAAGGCAATTGATTCTTGATGCCGCCAAACTTAAATCTTTTGTTTTGGCTAAGAAAAATCGTCGGAAAGAAGTGTATAGTCAGTTGTCAAAAGTTGAAGCGGATGTATTGAAAATCGATATTCATTTGAATGCTTTACTGAAAGAATAGCAATAGTTAGGCAATCCCGCCTATGGCGGGACAACAAGGAACAGCGTCCCCACGCCGTAGCCAAGAAATCCTGAACACCCAACTACTGTCTTGACAAAGTAGTTTTGCAACCATCCCAGTGTCTCACCCCGCGGGATGCTCTAGATGCTACCGCACCAGAAGTTACGCAGCAACCCACGGGGTAAAAGCGCTCCTTGTTACATAATTACTTTGTCGCTGTACTACTAGAGTTGCAAAACTTTTTTGTCAAGATAATAGCGGGAAAAAACTGATCCGCCTTTGGCGGACGGTGATACGAAACAAAGAGTTTAATAGTCGTTGCTTGCCTCAGGTTTCAGCATTTTCTTGCTTCCGAGTGTTTTTTGTTATTATAATTGACATTCATGAAGATTAGGCTTTTTCCTAAATTTTTAGCGGTGATATCTTTGGTTTCGCTTATTCCCATTGTTCTTTTGGGAAATAGATTGATAACCATGGGTCAACTCGGCGTTAAAACCGCTATTTTAGAACTGCATTTAAATACGGCAGATAAGATTTCCAATCATTTTGAATCCTTTATTTCAGGTTTTGATAAAAAAGCTCTGTTTATAATGAGCGCCATGAGTCAAATGGATTGGGAAAATAAACAAACTTTACTGAGTTCTTTTGTGAACTCCAACAATGAAGTGAAGCAAATATCCATAATATCTAATGAAGGCAATGAGGTAATCAAAGTTGTCGGCGCTGAGATTGAAAACAAACAACAACTTTCCGATTACTCCAAAGATAAATATTTCCTAAAAGCTGTCAAAGACAAAGAAAGGGTTCTGCAGCTTTATTGCTCGGAAAATTCAAAAGATATAGCGTTTTATTATCCCGCTTTGGGAAAATCTGGCCGTTCAGATCGCCTGCCTGTCCCGCCAAAGGCGGGGCCTGTCCCGCCAAAGGCGGGGCCTGTCCCGACGAAGGCGGGAATGGACAATATGCCCGCGTTTGGCCGTTCATATAATTCACGGCACTTGTTGGACCATAGGCCCGCGTTTGGCCGTTCATATAATTCACGGCACTTGTTGGACCATAGGCCCGCGTTTGTAATTCGTATTCTTGTAAACATGAAGCAGCTATCGGAAGAGGTTGAAAACAGCAAGGTGGGCAAAACAGGTTTTGCCATCATTACGGATTCATCGGGTATCCCGACGCTTTATCCAAAAAATATCCAAATAGATAAAAAAGGCTTAAAAGATATTAGTTCTTGGCCCATCGTTAAGCAGGCTTTAAAATCTCTTTCTTTGGGTTCTCTTGAGTATGAGGATTCCTTTGGTAATTCTTTTATAGGTTCTTATTCTCCTCTCCCATCAATTGGCGGGGCTGTTATAGTTAAGCAATCAAAAAAAGAGGCTTATGATTACGCTCTTTTCATGAAAAGGGAGGCGTTCTACCTAGTCCTGTTGTTTGTAATAATAGTTTTCATAGTCGCCTACCTTATGTCGCGGCAACTTGCGCGGCCCATAATGCATATAACAAAAACCGCTGAATATGTGGCGGCCGGCAATTTTAATCATAAAGTTATCATAAATTCACATGACGAATTGATGGATTTAGCCAAAACTTTTAACAGAATGATATCCCGACTTAAAAAGTATTCCGATTTACAGGTTGATAAAATAATCAAGGAGCAGTCTAAAATAGAGGCCATACTATTTTCCATTGAAGATGGCATAATTATGACCGATTATAACGGTAATGTGCAGATCGCCAACAGAAAGGCGCGTTCTGTTCTTAGTTTGAGTAAAACCGATTCATTGGAAGGAAAAAGTCTTTTGAGCATGATTAGGGACGCAAAAATTAAGGATATAATCAGCGAGGTGTTTGATAATCCAAAAGAAAATTTCTCACGGGAAATAGAGATTTTACTAAGCAATAGTTCAAGGTTTTTTAAATGTTTTTCGCTTCCTGTCGTAACTCCCAATAAGAGTGATCGAATGGGGTTGCTTATAGCCGTTCATGATATTACACTGGAAAAAGAAATTTTAAGAATCAAAGATGAATTTCTTCATTCCATAACTCATGATTTGCGTAATCCGATGGGAGCTATCAAAGGATTTGTTGAATTTCTGCTTAAGGAATTGCCCGGACCTATTACCGTCGCGCAAAGGAAAATGCTGATTTCCATAGATAGAGCCTCTTTCAGATTATTGGGCATGATAAACAATATGCTTGATATAGCTAAAATGGAAGCGGGAAAAATGGATATAAAAATTGAAAAATTTTCTGTCGGAGATATGGCTAGCAGAGCAATAGATTTAATGGAATCTCTCGGCAAAAGAAAAAAAATTAAATTTGAAATATCTTCGGATGGCAATGTGGATTATGAGGGAGACAGCGGATTGATAGAACGCGTCTTTGTAAATTTGATTGGCAATGCCATTAAATTTACTCCTGAAGAAGGAATTATTACGATTGGATTTAAAGATGATGAAAAAAATATTGTGGCTTATGTTCAGGATACGGGTGACGGCATCCCGTCAGAATATGTTGAAAAGATATTTGATAAGTTTGAACAGGTAAAGGGGCAAAACGCCGGAGGAACGGGACTTGGTCTTACCATATCAAAGCATGTGGTTACCGCTCATTTGGGTAAAATTTGGGCGGAATCTGAAATGGGCAAGGGCGCCAAATTCATCTTTAGCCTTCCTAAGAATCTTGCCAAAGATGAAAACGGGAATGTGATTATAAAATGAGATATTTTATCGCCATAGTTTTTCTATATATTGCTCTATTCGCTTATGCCAAGCCTCTGGCGGGTGCCGTATCAAGGGACAATGTCCATCCGACGGCCAAGCCTCTGGCGGGTGCCGTATCAAGGGACAATGTCCATCCGACGGCCAAGCCTCTGGCGGGTGCCGTATCAAGGGACAATGTCCATCCCCGCCAAAGGCGGGGCAGGCCCGCCACTACTGCATCGGCGGGCAAGCAGACGGCCAAGCCCATAAAGTTCCAAAATGTCAAAGTTAAAGCGGGAGATACACTTTGGAGCATATCAAGGGAATATCTTGAAGATCCTAAAAAGTGGCCTGAGATATTAAAACACAATAAGCAACTTTCTTCTTCAAATCCGTCAATAGCGCTTCCCGGCATGGTTTTAAAAGTTCCCATAAATCTTCTAAAAGAAGAATATCGCGCCGCCAAGCTTGTGTATTTTATAAACAATGTTCTTCTTCGCCCAAGAGCAAAAACGGATTGGGAATCGGTTGTTAAAAACATGGATCTATATACTAGCGATACCTTGAGAACTACCGTAGACGCGAAAGCCGATGTGAGGTTTTATACCGGAGAAGTGCTTAATCTTTATCCCAATTCAATAGTAGTATTAAGACCTCCTGATAAAAAAAATACGGATGTTCAATTGCTTGCCGGAGAAATGCGCGGTTTGAGGACAAGTGTTGTTACCATTTCAGCTCGGGTTGTTCCTAAGACGAAAGATACTCTTTTTGGCGCTAAAATTAAGGATGACCTTACAACATTGGTGCAGATTTATAAAGGAAAAGCCGAGGTTAACTCTCAAGGAAAAACGGTTATGGTTCCGGAGGGTTTTGCATCCGAGGTGCGCCTTGATATGCCGCCGTCTTTACCTATTAAATTGCCGCCATTGCCTGAATTTGATGTAATAAATCAAACTAAGTTCGCGAAGGCTAAAGATGAGCCTCTCATTAAAATGGACGGCAGCAAGCTATCTATGAATGTCGTTAAAAGTAAAAACGAAGTTCAGGGAAAGGGCATTAATCTCTTAAATGGAAGCGCTAAAATGGATTTAAGGTATACGGAAATTGAGGGTGTAAACACTGATAAAGCAATATCTATTCCAAATCCTATTCGGGGATATCGCGTTCAGGCCGCGAACGACAAAGAATTTTTAAAAATCGTTCATGATAAAGAATATGATGTTTTTGACGATGTTGATTTTAGCGAGATCCTTCCTTTGGGAAGGTATTGGATTAGAATTTCTTATGTGGATTTGCTTGGTTTTGAAGGCAAATTTAATGATCCGAAATTGATTATTATTAAATAGGACGCTAGTGTAGTGCGTCCAACACTTCTTTACATTTAAATGCTTGTTTTTACCCCGTGGGTTGGGTAAACTTGGTTGTAGAAAAAACCCGCGGGGTTAAAACCACGACGCAAGATGCGTAAATAGTAAATGTCAAGTTATTT
>JAKLQJ010000076.1 GCA_022013385.1 Elusimicrobiota bacterium | reverse complement strand
TATATGCGATTTTTGGAAGAGATGAAAAAGCAAAGAAAGGAATTACAGGGATTTTTTTTAAAGAAGGGATTAAGATAAATTTCAATGGCGGTTTTTTAGTGGGCGAGGGTTCTATAAAATGGAAAAGATGTTTGGGGTTAAGAATATAGAAAAGGGGCATGGCAGGCCACGGAAATCACAAAAGAATTAGAACCGTCCCCTTTAACCTCAAAGGTTAGTGGATTTTGTTCGGTGGCTTATTCTTAGTGGAGGCAAGTAATGAAAAAAATCTGGATTATTTTTATTGGATTAATGTTTGTTGGATGTGCATCTATTACCCCTCATCAGTTTAAAGGCCCGAATGCCAGAACTGCTTATTCTATGAGATGTAGTGGGCTAGGTCGCACATTAAACAAGTGCTACATAAAAGCAGGAGAACTTTGTCCTGAGGGTTACAACATAATTAGCCTTACATCAGGGGTTGTCGCCGTTCCTGCTAATGGCGGAGTGTTGGCTGCCCCGCGACATGATATGGCAATCGAGTGTAAGTAAAAGGGGATGGTTTTAATTAAAACACAACAATTTCGTTCTTTTGTTGCGTTTTCCCGGATATTCTGATATATTTATACCTATAAAGGCTGTAAACAACAAGCAAAAACGGCCAAAAATCGTTAATTGTTACATTATGGCCAAAACCAAATACTCAAAAGAATGGCTTACAAAGGCCGAAATTAGCCAAATTTTAAATAATCCAGGAATCTCCCGCAGAGATGAGCTGATGATATCCATGCTTTACTGGTGCGCCCTCAGAGTAAGCGAAATGGCCGCTATAAAAATCAAAGACATAAATATATACTATAGGAATTTCCTTTTTTTTAAAAGTAACCACGAAAGCGCGAAAATTGGAAGGCACGAAAAATGAACATAGAATTCGAAGAATTATCCAACAAAATTATTAAATCGGCGATTGAATTGCATAAGAAATTGGGACCAGGATTTTTAGAATCAATATACCAAATAGCTTTACCGATTCAATTGAGGAAAGACGGGTTGAATGTAGAGACTCAAAAAGAAATAAAGATATATTATGATGGCCATGAAATAGGCAGGCATCGTTTAGATATTATGGTGGAAAATGAAATAATCATTGAATTAAAAGCGGTGAAAGAATTTGACGATAGTCATATGGCGCAAGTAATGTCATATTTAAAGGCCACCGGTTTAAAAGTTGGTCTTTTATTGAATTTTGCGAAAGCAACTTTAGGAATAAAAAGGGTGGTAAACTAAATATATTTCGTGCTTTCAGTCTTTCGTGCCTTCGTGGTAATATGTAAAGCTGTTTATGAGAAGTCCGCCCAAAGGGCGTTAAATTTAATACGATAGGAATTTCCTTTTTTTGGTAGCTATTAATATAGTAGGAGAGCGGGACGTTGCTTTGTTTCTTTAATATTATAAACGAAATCGGTTATAACTTAAAGTTAAAGGGGACGATTCTAATTAATTGAAGATCGAGTATAGAGAGCGGGACGGACGTTGCTTTGTTTCTTTAATATTATAAACGGAATCGGTTATAACTAATTAAAGGGGACAGTGATTAATTGAAGATTGAGTATATGCGGTTTTTGGAAGAGATAAAAAAAAGAAGAGATAAGGAATTACAGGAATTTTTTTAAAGAAGGGATTAAGATAAATTTCAATGGCAGTTTTTTTAGTGGAAGAAGGTTTCATAAAAAAGTTGGAAAGGATGCCTGAAGTTAAGAATATAGAAAAGGGACCGGGCAGGCCGTCCCCTTTAACGAACATGAAAATCAAGCTGGATCTTGATGATGGGGTAAAGGTTAATTACGCAAAATTCGGGGAGCTTTTGGCGGATGTAAAAAAGATTGCCGGAACAAAAGAGGAAAAAGATGAATCTGCCGATTAATATCAACGATTTATTAACCGCGCGGACTGTGGAATGGGAACGCTTGGAATTTAAGGCGGGCTGGAATCCTGAGGAGGTTACGCATTCTTTGTGCGCGTTTGCAAATGATTTTCACAATCTGGGCGGCGGTTATATTTTGTTGGGAATTGAAGAAAAAGAAGGCCAGCCTGTTTTACCGCCTAAAGGGTTGCGTATAAATCAGATTGATAAGATTCAAAAGGGAATTTTGGAGATAGGACATAAAATACAGCCGTTCTATCATCCGATTATTGTGCCCTGTAAATATAAAGGCAAAAATATTATTGTATTGTGGGCTGTTGGCGGTCAAACACGGCCGTATAAAGCGCCGGTTTTTTTGTCAAAGAAAAACAAAATATATCAATATTATATTCGAAAGGGCTCTTCTACTGTTATTGCTAAACAGCATGATGAGCGGGAGCTTATCGGAATGGCGTCTACTGTGCCTTTTGATGATAGAATACATCATACATCGACGATAGATGACATGGATCTCGGCCTCATTAGATCTTATTTAAAACAGGTAAAAAGCGATCTTTTTGATGAATCAGCAGGAATGAATTTTCTCCGGTTGTGCAGGCAAATGAATCTTGTAGATGGCTCTGATGAATTTGTCCGTCCTAAAAACGCGGCATTGATGTTTTTTAATAATACTCCCGGCGCGTTTTTCCCGCAAACACAGATAGATGTTGTTCATTTTCCCGAAGGACTCGGAGCGGACTCTTTTTCCGAGATGATATTTAAGGGGCCAATTCAGAGCATGTTGCAGGAGGCATTGGCGCATATCCGTAACCAGGTTATCGCGGAAAAGATTATCAAACATTCTGACCGTCCCCAGGCAGATCGTTTTTTTAATTATCCGTTTGTTGCTGTTAAAGAAGTTCTTTGTAACGCTGTATACCACCGTTCTTATGAAATTAGGGAGCCGATTGAGGTGAGGATATTACAGGATCGTATAACGGTCGGCAGTTTTCCGGGGCCCGATTGTTCGATTTCCGATAAAGATATGGACGCGTTTCGGTTTACTTCCAGGCGTTACCGAAATCGGAGAGTTGGAGAGTTTTTAAAAGAATTGGATATGACAGAAGGAAGAGGAACGGGTATTCCTAAGATATTGCGTGAAATTAAGAAAAATAAGTCTCCTTTACCTATTTTTCATACGGATAAGGATAGGTCTTTTATAATAGTGGAGTTCCCTATTCATTCGGCTTTTTTGAGAGAAAATGAGGAAGTTGTCGTAACGGAAACTCCTCAAGTCACCGGGGAAGTCACCGGGGAAGTCACCGGGGAAGTTGAAAAGCTTCTTTTACAGATAAAGGGAGAAATGAAACGGCGTGAAATACAAGAAGCCTTAGGGTTGAGGCACGAAGATTATTTTAGGGAGGCATATTTGGTACCAGCGATTGAAAGCGGAGTAATTGAAATGACTATTCCGAATAAACCGACAAGTAGTAAGCAGAAGTATCGGCTAACCGGAAAAGGAAAGAAATATATAGAAGACAATGGATATACAAAAAATAAAAAATAAATTAGAGGAGTTGTTCGATATCAACCGGGTTATTTTCTGGAATGATGCTGAAGGGGAATGTGAGGTTGAACTTCAGGAATGTATTCCTGAAGGGATACATGTCTTGCGTCCTGATACAATCGGGCAACTGAAGACGAAAGTAATGATTGAAATCGAAAATCCATCTGACAAATTTCTCATTTATGCGCCATTTCTTCAGCCTGAGTCAAAAGATGATTGGCTTTTGGATGTTCGTCTCTATAGCCATCAGTAAAAGGGGACGGTTCTAATTAATTAGGAAATGTAAAAAAACGAGTTAAAGGGGACAGTGATTAATTGAAGATTGAGTATATGCGATTTTTGGAAGAGATGAAAAAAAGAAGGGATTACAGGATTTTTTTTTTAAAGAAGGGATTAAGATAAATTTCAATGGCAGTTTTTTAGTGGGCGAGATGGAAAATTTAGAAGCGTTTAACTTACGAATGGGGAACCCCCGAAAAATCAGATGATTAATTTTATTTTTCAAATTATTCTTAAATAAAAATTGCTTACAAATTGACAATTGCTTTCTCAATTTGTAAGATATCTTCATGATTAAACGAACTCTTGAAAGAAAATTAAAAGCGCTGGCTAAAAAATCTCCGGTCGTCGCCGTCACCGGCCCCAGACAATCAGGGAAAACCACTCTTGTTCGCGCCGCGTTTTCCAAGTTTAAATATGTGTCATTAGAAAATCTTGATACGCGAGAATTCGCTGTATCCGATCCTCGGTTGTTTCTGTCTAAATATCCCGCTCCCGTCATATTCGATGAAATTCAGAGGGTTCCGTCGCTTTTGTCCTATATTCAGACGATTGTGGATGAAGAGAAACGCGAGGGAATGTATATATTAACGGGCTCCAATAATCTTATGCTTTTGGAAAGCGTTTCGCAGTCATTAGCCGGACGGGTAGCTCTTTTGAATCTTCTGCCTTTTTCAGCCGAAGAACTTTCTAAGGGGCGAAGACTGCCGTCCTCCCTTGAGGAAAATCTTTTTTCGGGCGGATATCCGCGGCTTTATGATAAAAAACTTACTCCGGAAGAATTTTTTTCGGGCTATGTGGCCACTTATGTGGAACGCGATATACGGCAGATTCTCAAGATTTCGGACCTGCATAAATTTCAGATATTTCTTAAAATGTGCGCCGCCCGCTGCGGACAACTCCTGAATCTTTCCTCTTTGGGCAATGACTGCGGAATTAATCACGGAACCGCTAGAGCATGGCTTTCAATTCTTCAAACCTGCTATATCGCGTATTTTCTTCCGCCGCATTTTCAAAACATGGGCAAGCGCCTGATGAAAAGTCCGAAACTGTATTTTTACGATACGGGACTTTTGTGTCATTTGCTCGGAATACAAAACTCCAAAGAGCTTGTCGTTCATCCCATGCGCGGATATATTTTTGAATCATGGGTTTTGGGTGAACTGCTTAAAAACTTGTTTAATAATGGTCGGCGCAACAACTTGTATTTTTGGCGCGACCATGTGGGACATGAAGTGGATTGTCTTATTGATAATGGACTGAAAATGACCGCTATAGAAATAAAATCGGCCAAAACTTTGTATGAGGAGCAATTCAAAGGCTTGAAATATTATTCTAATTTCGCTCGAAAAAAAGAACTTTCCAATTATCTGGTATATGCCGGAAAGGAAAGCCTTAAAAGAACCGCCGGAGAAGTTATTGATTGGAAAACTTTCGGAACAAAAAATGTGAAGAAGCTTTTCTAATCTATCCGTTTTTTCATCATATAACCGGGGACTAGTTAGGCAATCCCGCCCCCTCCACTACGGCCCTCCACTACAACTTTTTCGCCACTACTACTTAGGCGAACCCGCCGATGCCGTAGTGGAGGGGGCGGGCAGGCATCGGCGGGTTTCCGCCACTAAATCTCCGGCGGACTTCCGCCACTACAACTTCGGCGGACTT
>JAKLQJ010000075.1 GCA_022013385.1 Elusimicrobiota bacterium | reverse complement strand
TTTATAAAATTTGATTATGCCTGCGCTGGTTTATAAAAATAAGACCATTAACTATCATTTAACTCCTTCAAAAAGGCGCGGAAGTATTGTTATGCGCGTGAATAAAGATGCCAGTGTCCATGTGCGCGCGCCGAGATTTACGAGTATAAATTATATAGAGGGTTTTCTTAAAGAAAGATTTGATTGGATTATTAAAAGACAGAATAGTTTTAAAAAACTTGCCGGTCTTTATCCGGCTAAAGAATTTAGGACGGGGGAAATGTTTCCGCTCTTTGATCAAAGTTTAAAATTGAATATTGAAAGGGCAAAGAAACAAAGAGTTCCTATATGTGAATTGGACGGGAAAAATCTTAATCTTTTTATTGGCGATGTCGTCGATTTAAAGTTTAAGGCTGCCGCGTCTTGCGCAATTAGAGATTTTTATGGCGCGCAAATTAAAATGAGGGCAATTGATATTGCAGGTAAATATTCAAAATTTCTAAATGTAAAAATGAGAAAGCTGTCTATCGGCAATCAGAAAAGGATATGGGGCAGTTGTTCAAGAAAAGGCGATATAAGATTGAATTGGCGTTTGGCCTTAATGCCTTTTGATGTGATGGAATATATTGTGGTTCATGAACTTTGCCATTTAAAAGTTCACGGGCACTGCGCGAAATTTTGGAAAGCGGTTGAAGGCGTTTTGCCCGATTATAGGAAGCATCGCGGGTGGCTGCGGCGTAATGGCTTATCCGTTTTTTTTATTTCAGATTGGGGATAACAGAGCAAGCTCTGTTGTCACAAGTTTCAAGAATACAGGTCACAAGTAAGCGCGAAATCGGAAGAGTAGGTTCCTATTGCGAAGTTTTATCCACAATCTTGGCTACTACTATTTTATTTGCTTTTTTTATTTTATCTACATCAAATTTGTAATCTTTCTTTTTTAAATCGTGTTCCCAAATTCTTATAACTTTCCAATCGATTTTTTTATAATGGCAATTAACTTTTTTGTCTCTTGTTTTGTTACCCTCTATTTTTTTATTCCAATATTCAACTTTTGAAGACGGCATTCTACAATGCTTTTTGCAGCCATGCCAAAAGCATGAATCAATAAAAATAACCGCTCTATACATAGGTAAAACTAAATCCGGCTTACCCAAGTATTTTGAAGAATTCTTTCTGTATCTAAACCCCACCGCCCAAAGTTGCTTTCGAAATTTAACCTCAATTTTACTATTTTGAGATTTAATTCGGCTCATTATTTTACTGCGGTTTTTTTTATTGACAGTATCCATTTAAAATCAAACTAAACTACATGTTTCGTTATTGCAAATCTTGAAAATATCTCGATGTAAATACAGAGTCGTTCGAACGGAAATTTCCTTATAGCCATGCTTTCGTTTTCCCAATAAAATCAAATCAGCTATTGAAGTCTGTCCACCCTTCTGTGTTATTGATTGAATCAAAAAATCTTTTATATATGGAACTCGTGTCATTCCCCAATTTTTTAAAGCATAAACCCCTTGCTTAACATATACAAACTTGGAGTTTTGTTGTATTATTCTTCCATGAACTGAATGAACCTTAAATGGCGCACGCTTTGGGAACAAAGCATTCATTTTATTCACTATGTGTGTAAAATGAGCTGGCTCTCCAATTTCCATTAGTGCTTTTACTGCCATTTCTGGGATAGATCGAGGATCAAAGCAATCCCAACTCCGTAAACAGACATGACCCGCATAATCAAACCCAACCATGTTTGAAAGATCAATACACTTTCTCATAAAATCCGGTGTAACTGACTGGTTATAATGACATACATCTTGAAAAACCGCTAAAAATTCTATTGGACGCCCTTTTGAAATCAAAATTCGCTTAATATCCTCTTTAATTTTTTGGAATTTTTTAATCAACCCTTCTTCCGCAAAAACTATACCATCCTGAATAGGAAAAAACATCGAAGGCAATGATGGTGATATTCTGAATACTGTTGAAATAAAAAACAATGCTAAATCATTATCGGTTTTGTCTTGTGGCAAAACTTTTTCAAGTTTGGCTATTCCACAATTTCCATTTAAGCATGCTTTAATCTGCTTTTTACGCATCTCCACAAACCAGCCTTTTACAAATTCTGGTTTATAAATATCTTTTAAAAAAATCTGCGCCCTTGCCTGTATCTGTCGCACTCTTTCTCGAGACAATGAAAGCTTCACACCCAAATCGTCCAAAGTATTTTTTTCACCATCCCAAAAACCCCATCTGCGTTCGATAATAAATCTATCTATCTCTTTCGGTAACATTGAAATTATGTATTCAACAAACTGCCTAGGTGTTAGAGTATTAATTTTTATTAAGGGATATTTTTCTGGTGCCGACAGAAACCTCTCAATAATCTTAGATAGATCTTCGCTTATTTTTTTTGAAAACTTTTTTCTCGAGACTCCAATTACATCCATTATTGTTTTTAATCTCTTTTTTTGTATCAAGCGAAACACAGTCTTAGGAAGCATCAAAGACAAACTGTTTGTCTTTTCGGCCAAGACCCTTTCAGTGAGAGAAAGCTCCCTTTTTAACACCCCTTTTAAAAAAGTTTTAGTAGCTTTGCTTTTCTTAACCGGAGGAGTTTTTTTTACCGCGGGTTTATCCCACATTTTTTCATCACAAAAACTTGCAATTTCATGTTGAGTAATAACTCCATAACCTTTTATACCTAAAAGCAAATCAAAAGTGTTTTTGGACAAAACTTTCAGCTTGCCGACAGTGTCCACTCCCGCTCTCAACAAAACATGTTTGGCCCGAGAACCTAAATTCAAGCTTTGTATTTTTTCGTCATCTTGCATATAATTTTCAAATTGGCTTTTTTAGACACCGTATCAGATATTTTCCATCCTCGCTAATGCCTTTTTTCGCTTTGAGTAGCATGAGTCCAATATTTTGCATATATGGTGTGCCCAAGCTTTTGACAACAATGGCGGAACAGCATTTCCCACATGTTTAGCTTGTGCAACAACAGGACCATGAAATATAAATGAGTCTGGAAAGCTTTGAAGCCTAGCGGCTTCGCGAACAGTAATAGCGCGAAGATCGCGATAATGAGTAAACCTGCCGGAACCTGGATTGGAAAAATGAGTTGTAATCGTATTTGCAATTTTTTTGCGATCAAGCCTTGCGTATGCCTGACTAAAGTAATTATCCGAAAACCTCAACTTTGGAGCCAAATCTCGATTGCTTCCGCCTTCGGAAATTATTGATATTTTCTCCAAAAATTTAGGGGAATGTTTTCGGGCGCAATGATTAAAAACTCCGTATGCCCCTTTTCTCATCGCAAATTGATAGTCTGACATTGGCGTCGTTAAAGCATACGAACAATACTCATCACCTTCACCAGCCAACAGTGGTGGCAAATCTCCAATAGCATTTTCTACAATAACTTTGTCTGTCTTACAAATAGCTGGGGCTGACAACCCAACTTTTTTGGCTATCCTAGAACGCAATGCCAAAAGAAAAATTCGTTTCCGGTGTTGAGGAACCCCATAATCTGCTGCATCCAAAACGAAATTTTGACTTTTATATCCATGCTTATCAAAACTTTTGCTCAGCCCTTTGAAATACTGGCTATTAGTAATATTTAAGACATTTTCCATGAGGATAACTTTAGGCGCAAGCGCCATAGATAGATTGGCATAAATAGCAACCAGTTTATTTCTTTCATCTTCTTCAATCCGCTTTCCAGCATTTGAAAAACCCTGACATGGCGGCCCGCCAATAACCACATCTGGATTAGTAAACACACCTGAATAATGTTTAATATCTTTCAAAGTCAGTTTAGAAACATCATGACAGAGAAAAGGAATATCAGGATAATTTTTGCGAAAAGTATAGCCTGCGTCTTTATCAAAATCTACCAAAAGTTTCATTTCAAAAAGCTTATTAGCATTCGCTTTGATAAAACCAATAGAAAACCCTCCGACTCCAGAAAATAAATCAATTACTGTGTAAGGTTTATTTTTCATATAAGTAGGTCAACTTATGTTTGATTCAAATGTCTCGTCAAACAAAAAGCTATCCAAATCAAGAGCTGCCGCATCATGTATTCTGCTAATAACATCCATCATTAAACCATCGACCATTTCAAAAGTAAGGAATGACTCCTTTTTGGACTTCTGATGAATAGCCTCTTTTACTATAATATCCACATATCGTTGTAAAAGATACTCCCGCCAGCGTGTCGATTCTACATGATATTGCTCAATTATACGCTGAGCCAATGGCCTAGAGGTATTTATCCAATAAATACCCTCTTTAGTATCTTCAGGTCTTTGATGCACTGGATGATGTCTTGGATCCAATTCCACTTTTCCATTTAAATTTTCTGAAAGAGGATCTATATCATAACTTGAAAGAAGAACTCTCGGGAATCTAGGTGCCTTTTTAGGATTCATGCCTGCGCCACCGCCACCATCTTCATCACCAGAACGCGGCTTTCCGTCCTTTGACTTTCCCCCCTTTCCAGCACTACTTGCTTCTCCGCCGCCACCAAACCCACCTATCGAATCACCTTGTCCCGGCCCGCCAAAAACCTCAGCGAAAATCTTTGACATAAATTTATTCTTCCATGCATTCAGCACTTCATTAAATTGTGCAGACTTACTAAAATCGGCTTTTTTTCGATTGTTTTTGTCTTGATCGGACAACTTCTCACACAATTCATCTACCTTAGATTTTATCCAGTTGCGCAAAGCTTTAGTCTTTTGAACATCCACAAGTTTTTCACGGTCGTTTTTAATACAATCATCGTCTTTGTCCTCTAATATCGGACAATAACATTCCCCATAAACAAATTCGGCCTGTGCAGAATATTTGAGATAGCCAAGCTCATTTAATCTATATGTTCCTATACATCCTACTTCACCCAATATATCAATACTATTTAGCGACGCCTTCTCTCCGCTACGGCCAAATGGTTGCTCAGAAGTATAAAGATCTAAATATGCTTTAGGATAAGCATTATTCCTAAACTCAAATTCTTCACCCTCATAAATTATCTTTCTTGGAATCTGAATCTGCTTCAGCTTCTCAAATTCCTTCCTAGGCGCTATCTCATCTGGAATAAGCTTCTGCGAAGGCAATTTTGAATTTGATAAAACATGAATTTCTTTATGCTTAACTAAGCGCCGAGACTGGGGATGTATTTTCAGTTTTTGGTATATCTTAGCTAAAGTTGAAATTCTGAATTTATTAGGCACTTCACCTATAACAACTGTAAAACCTACATCGCTCGCTCTCCATCTATTTTTTATTGCAACTGGCACTAAAGAGGCTGGTATATTCGCAAATTTTAATGCATCCTCAATGGACATCTTTTTATTTTCATACCCATCCGCATATCCATAGCGTTTCTTTTTATTAAAACCGAAAACATTTAGACGCTTGCCACTATATGTTATAAATTGGGAAGTAGAAAACATCTGCCGCATATAAAACTTCCCTCCGTTACCATGCCCCCCAAGCATACGCCTCCCAGTGTCTCGAGCTGCAGCTCTTCTGTCCCCCCAACGCTTAAAAGCCTGATCAATGTCGGTCTTGGACATACCGACGAAATCTATACATTCGAAAGTAATATCTTTCATAGTCTTCCCAGAAAACCTTAAGAATATATATTGTTCACTATCCGACACCCCTTTTCTCGTGTAGGCATCAGCTGAGTTTTTCAACCATTCCGCAATACCTTTAACATGATCAAACTTAAATTCATTGCCTATTATGTCTAAAAAATCATCATCAAAACATTTAGCTGTGGATGTATTTTGAAATTCATTTGCCCCCCGATTTTATCTGTATTAATTTCGCAAATTTATCCAGTAAAAATAGATGAAGCTTTATTAAAAGCTTACTTTCAGATTTTGGATTCATATCACAAAATATTCTAATTGCTTCAGAAACTGTATTTAACCTTCCAATAAAGTCATTTTTTCCTGTGCGGACGTTTACACCGAGATAAGAATAAAAGTCTATATCAAGTATTTTTTCTTTTTCTCCAGAAAAATAAAATTTACAGACAGATGCCTGTTTTATTCGAGCAATTTCCAATTCCACATCTCTAGTTAGCCGTTTTGTTTGATGATTAATACTTCTACCACTCTCGGCAAATTGCAACAGTTTAGTGGCCAATGAAATGCCTTTTTCTGTAAGAGTAAATGTTTTGTTAGCAGATTTAACTAGTCCTTTGCTTTTAAGGGAACCATACAATGGCTTATGAATATCAGACGAATCTGGAAATTGCGGATATCCGCGCAATTGAAAATCTTTGTGAAACATCTTAAAAACTTTCACTACCACATCCTCATATCTACAGGGGTAAATTTTTCCTTTTGATATCATGAACATGGCAATCAAAATTTCTTCTGGTTTACTTAACTTCATAAATCTATCTCCTTTTACAATTGAAATTTTTTTTTGTTCCCGCTTTTAAAAAGAGTTTTTATTCTGCGAACTTCATTTTCCACTGTATTAAATATTTTACTTGCCTCTGCATTATCATATTTGTAAGTATTTTTGTTTGAACAGTTTCCCAATAATCTTAAAGTATCTAGTGTAGTGTAACAGTAATATCTTTACAATAGAGTTTCGATATGATATCATTAGAATCATGTGGAAACCTGCTAATACTTTAACAATAACAATGGAACAAAGGCAAACATTAGAAAGCTGGGTTAGAGCCGGAACCACGCCGCAGAGAATGGTTCTGAGATCTAAAATCTGCCTGTTTGCGGCAGATGGATTTTCTAATAATGCGATTGCCAAAGAACTGAATACTTCCCGTCCGACAGTTCTGCTTTGGCGTAATCGTTTCTGCAAGCAGGGACTTTTGGGATTGTCCGAAGATGCTCCGCATGGCCCAAGTGCGCAGCGCCTGGACGACAGGAAAATTCGGGCTATTGTGGAAGCAACTCTCCAGACTACG
>JAKLQJ010000074.1 GCA_022013385.1 Elusimicrobiota bacterium | reverse complement strand
GGGATGACAATAAGAATAAAAAACTAAAAAATGAGCGAGGGATCTCATTTGAAGAAGCTGTATTTTACATGGCCAATGATCGTATATTGGATATCATTCCTCATCCCAAACAAAATAAATATCCTTGCCAGAAAATGTTTATAGTGGATATAGATGATTATGCTTATTTAATCCCTTTTATCGAGAAAAAAGAAATGATTTTTTTAAAAACTATTATTCCCAGCCGCAAAGCGACAAAAAAATATTTGAAGAGGCAATTACTATGAAATTAAATGAAGAAGAAAAAAACATCCTAAATGCTTATAAAAAAAGCAATCTTTCATCTGTCCCGAATATTAAAAAAGAAATTGGAAAATATCGAGAATATGCAAAACACACCTTACAAAAAAACAAACGCATTAACATTAGACTTTCAGAACGCGATCTTATTCACATCCAAAGAAAAGCTGTGGAAGAAGGCCTTCCCTATCAAACCTTGGTATCCAGTATTTTGCATAAATATATCGCAGGGTTTTTTATTGAAAAACCAAATTAAAAAATCCAATAATTTCAATGCCAACGCCGTCCCGCCATAGTCGGGATCCCCGACCGAAAATATCACTGACATAACCACATACGCAAAATATTTATCGCGATCCATAAAAAATTGTCTGGCTGGTTTTTTAGGTCAGGATTGGAATATTAAATTTTTTAGTATTTATGAAGATTGATCATTAGATGATGCGTCTATCAATCTAACAAATAGAATATTCTTTTTTTTATCTCGTGTTTCTTCTTCAATAGAGGTGTAACTATCCAAAATTTTATTAATTGCAGAAATAGTATTGTCCACATTTATTTTGCCTATAGCATGAACATTAACATAGTAAATACCGTAGTTTTTATTCCGTTCCAATTTATCTTTAATAGCTGTTATGATTCTATCTTTCGGTATATGAATATTTACAAAAACAGCAAAGGCGTACTCGTTTATTGTTATATGATAATTCTTTAAAAAGTCCTCTTTGCTAACTTCATGAAACAAACTAAGAAGTTCCTCAAAATATCCTGCCGAGTATAGGTTGCATATTTTCCGACCTCGTTCTCCAAAATTATTAACTAAATTTATTTTGTGCTCTTCAATGGGTATTTTTTTATCGGCCATGTTTTTTATAACAATGGAAGCTTTTAGCGCGTAAACATCATCTTTAGGAATAATTCCATATAGCGCCTCATAAGAATTAGTGACTTTTTGTGCTTCTTGGACATTTTCAATTAAGTTAATTTGTTTGCAATCCAATAGATAACCAGAATCATTGTATCCTTCCTTTACAATGTTTTTAAGTTCTTCTTGATATTCTTCAGGAATTTTATTAGGGTTAAAGGAAATAACGCCTTTTTTTTCACCTAAATGGATGTGATAGTGATTATTGGTAGTTTTGTTTCCGCTAAAAAAATTTAGCGCGTTTTTAATTTCAATTTTTTCACAAAAAGATTTTAATTTATCGAGAAAAAGAAACATTTTTCAACCTGTCGGCAAGCTTAACAGCAGAAACAAGACCAGATTTAACAAAAATCATAGAACCTCTTATAAATCCGGCAAAATCGGCAAACTTAACTTCTTCTCCGTCAGGTGTAAAAACTCTTTGGGTTGGATCGGATTTTTCTACAACATATCCTTCGTTATCTATTGTTTTTTCAAAAATATCAAGGATAAATTTCTTATGTTCAGGGTCAAATGTTAATAATTTTGACATTTTATTCCTCCGTACGACACATTTAGTATACAACTCTGTAAAGTTATCCGCAAGGGGACTTTGGACCTATGGTTTTGGAATTTAAAATTTTTTCTTACTGCAGTCCAAATAGTTTTGCAGCCGCCTCAGTGTTTACTCTTTATTCCACTTTATTTACGAATGACTGTCTCAGAGAGATACACTTCAGTCCTTAGCCAAAAACCCAAAGTCGTTCGCCACAAAACCTGACCTTTACCACGATATAATCCTTTTTCTTTTAAGTGGAGGGAATATTGTATCATTTAGTAAATAGGAGGCTTCGTGAAAAAAATAATTTCAATGTTGTCAATTTTAATTTTAAGCGGTTGCGCTTATTATCAGCCGACAGCGGTTTCAACAAACAGTATTGGCGGTAAATATGAAAGACCTACAGGAATAGCTGAAGGTGTAGCGAGCAAATTTTATTTTTTTCCTTGTTATGCCGCATGCTCTACAGGGGAAGATTCTTTAAAAGCGGCCATTACTGATGCCTTAGCGGGCAGGAATGCCGATACTTTGGCAAATGTATATGTGGACAGAAGAACAATATATTTTCCTCATATATATTTTCCATTGTTTATAAGAACCGATGTAATAGTAACGGGGACTTTGGTAAAGTACAATACAAAAGAATTTTCTCCGGATGATAAATTTGTGGACATTATAAACTCAAAAGACTTGGAACTGGTATGGCAAAAACTTATAGATTCCCCCAAAAAAGAACAGGAAAGTATAATGAGAAAATTGTCTGATGAAATGATAAGTAAACTTCAGCAATATTTAATAGCAAAAAAAAGCAAGGGTATCCTATCTCTAGAGGAAATGTATTTATTCCGTTTTATTGTAGGTAGCCCTGTTTACAACTGGTAAGTCTATTTATGTAAAAAGTTGTAAGGCTGATTTTTCTTATCCTCTATTCTCTTTTTGTTTTCTACCCCGCAAAAGTCTTTAGATGTCACCACACAAAAAAACAATTCAGCCATCTACGGGGTGGAAAATTCGTTTTTTGCCATTATTATTCATCCATACTTTCTCTTTTTTAGCTTATTTAAAAAATTTCCATATGATAGGGTAACCCACCTACTTTGGCGCTATCAGCGCCACCATAAAAAATACGCTTCGCAAGCAGGTGGTAGGATGTGGATACGGCACCCAGCATAACCTCGAAATTTAGGGGGAAAATTCCCCTAATCACAAGGAAATTTCTGATAGAATTTGATATATTATTTATGAAGGTTGCTTATTATTTCTGGTTCTTTCGTAATTATTGTGGGATTTGTCAATGAAAGCAGAGTATAGATTGAAAATACCTGCTCGTTTCTCACCCCGCGGGTTCTATCATAACCAAATTTATTCTAACCCACGGGGTAAAATTACCTTTTATTGGATAATTATGGATAATTATTTTTTTCATAAAACCCCTCGTGAAAAAGATTATACAATATCTCTGATTTATACTTTCTCTTCATTTTAGCTTATTCAGGAATTTTCCATATGATAGGGGAATTCGGCTTTATCTCAAATAGGGCGGGCGGGACACATCTACATAAGAAGTTTAAAAATCTGATTAAGGCATGGCGGTTGTGTTTGCTAAGCAAGGCCGTTCGGAAGCCGACTTGTGCATTCAGGAGGCTGAGATACGGAGAGGCGACAGTACTGGGAGACCTCGGTCTTGCGTGTAAATACAACTGCCGTGGTGCCCTGTAAAATATTTACATCTACAGCTTTTTTAATTTATTCTTTTATCAGTTTTTGGACTAACAATTTGCAGGCTACTCTAAAATTATATTGGTCTATGGCGGTTTCGCTTTCGGATTTTAAAACCTCGCCGGTTTTTACATCCACTATTTTAGCTGTAATTATATAACTCTTTTTTTTCTTAAACATTCCGCCGATAAGAACTCTATCGGCGGCAATCAATTTCCCAATTTCAAGGTAATTGTCGGCGCTATCCGTCAGACCAATGGCATTTAACTTTTGCTCGGATAAAACTAAAGCCATATCGGTCCTTTGGATAATTGTATATTTCTTGGTTTTTATAATTTCAGCTTCCAGAATATTTGAAATCATAAAACTTCGAATTTTGGAAATATTTTCTCCATTTTTTAAAGTGAGCACGGCAAGAACCTTTTTTTCTAAAGGAGCATAAGCTTTCCGAATGTTTTCTTTATAATTTGTTTTTCTCCCTTGCGCGCCAAAACCATAAGAAAAGGTTATCTTGTGAGTATCGCCTAAATCGCCATAGGGAACAAAGGCATAATCTAAAACGATATTTTTAATCTGAATGCCAAAACCCGATGAGAATCCTCCCATAAAACCAAGCTCGTCTTGATTTTTAAAATTGTAACCGGCGCGCAAAAAAAGTTTGGAAGAAGCAAAAGAAATGACCTCATATTCACCGGCAAAAAGCAAATATGGCTTATGGTCAACCGGAAGTTTTCCCTCAAATAAAACATTAAAATTGGAGGCATAATGCCATAAAATACCTCCAGCGAGCTCAAGAGGCAAAGGATGGCTTATAGAGCCAATCTTCATCGGAAATCCAAGATTTCGCACAGCTATCGCGACATCGGTTCTTTTATTTGACAATGAGCGGTCATCTGGCATTATAAAACCTATATCCATAGCCATTGACCGCGCGCTTTCGGTATAAATTTTAGAATGCAAAAACTTCAGATTTATTCCAAATTTCAGCTTTTCAAAATCTTTGGCATAAGTTGTCTGAATAGCCGCGTCATAAGAAGAAAAAGAACCCGTCAAATCGCCCTTTGCATTAAACTCATCCATCTCTCCCGCCGAATAAAAGAGGAAACCAAAACCTCTTACCCATCCGCTATCCAAACCCTTTAAATAAGACATATTGCTTCTATATCCCGACTCTATCATTGTTTCATAACTTAGGCTGAAATTACCGGCGCCGTATGGGAAATAAGCTATTCCGGCCGGATTATAAAAAATTGCATCCGCGCCGCTTAAAACAAGCCCGCCTTTCGCAAGAGCTTCAAAGCGCGCTCCCGGAGGATTTTTAAGAAAATTAGCGGTTGTGGTTCCCACGGCATCATCTGAAAAGGCATTTTCAGGCAAAAACCCCGCTTTCGCTAAGGATGCCGTAAAAAAAAAGGATAAAAAATAGAATATAGCAAAGAGTTGAGATTTGAAAGTGAAGAGTGAAATAGGATTCATTGATTTGAAATGCAAGCAAATCTTTAAGCAATATGTATTTAAGGCAGTATGTAGAAGAAGTCTGAACTCCCAGACTTTAAACTTTCTTATTTCTTTAAATCCGCGATAAGATACTCAATTCTGGATTTAACAGCTGTTTTATCCATGGAATCAAATTCATCAAGTATATCTTCCAAATATCTTAAGGCAAAATCTCCGTTTAATTTTCTTTCCGATAAAGTACTTTCAACGGCTTTAAGCCTTTCGTCTATATCCGATATGCCGTTAAAAATACCCTTAACGAAATCTTCAGCTTTGGAAAGATCTTCGCCTACAGAACTTTGTTTAGGCATGTTTTCAAAATTTTCATTATCAGCAATATCTTCAGGCATATCCGATGCTTGAGCGATAACAGTCTTTTCAAAAGGATCCTCTTTAATAAAATTTTGCATTTTCGGTTCCTGCTCCCTGTCGCTTGTCCCCTGTCCCCTGTCACCCATTCCCTCAGCGGAGCTGATATCTTCCATATCATCGTCTTCAGCGGCATTTGAAATCTCCATATATTTGCGTATGGAATAAACAAGCAAAAAGAGAAACACCGCTAAAACAGCGATTGAAATATAAAACATAGGGTCAATCCATAAAGAATAAATATCAAACTTCATCATTGTTTGCCTCCTCCATATCGATTCAAAAAACTATAAACTAATCTCCTGCCCGGCGCGAACGGCAAAACATTTCATAGCCAAAGACTTCGCATTGATTTCATCATTGCAAAAAGCGAGCATTTTATCCACTTGGCTATCTGTTCTGTCTTGATTATGATGAAAAAGCCCCAAAGTTTTAACTTTCGCTTTAGAAGCTAAATCTAAAGCCTGATTGATAGTTGAATGTCCCCATGTCCTTTTATTAGGATATTCTTGCTCGGTATATTCCGCGTCATGGACAAGTAAATCCGCTCCTTTGCAAAAGTTCACATAATCTTCAAAACTTCGAGCTCCCTGATGTGAAAAACCCAATTCATTATCGGTCAAAAAAACAAAAGACTTTCCGTCTTCTTTGAAACGATAGCCCAAACCATAATTGGGATGGCTTATTTCTATGGGATAAATTTTTATACCGCCTATTTCAAATTTTTCCGCAGAAACCGATTTAAATTTGAATGAAGCTGAAATTTCTTCAAATTTAACGGGGAAACCGGGCGGACGCATTGTCTTGGCTAAAATTTCTTTTACAGATTCTTCGCAGAATGAACAACCTCTTAAAACTATTTTGGTTTTTTTACGATATATCGGAGCAAAAAAGGGAAATCCCATTATATGGTCCCAATGAGAATGGGTGAATAACATATCAAAAGATGTCTTGCCTTCTTTTATTAACTGTTTGCCTAAATTCCTAATGCCGGTTCCGGCATCAACTATAATTAAGTTATCTTTTTTGGACCTAATCTCAATGCAAGTGGTATCCCCGCCATATTTAAGATACTCTTTACCGCATACGGTGATACTGCCTCTTGCGCCCCAGAACTTTACTTTCATATGTTCTCCTAAACTACTGCCTTATCTTATTAAAAAAGAGCGGGGAAATACAAACGAAAACAGCACGGCAGTGCAACAGCGCGGCAGGCTACAGTAACAGCAAAACAAAACTTTAGAGCAGCAGTGCAACAGCGCGGCAGCGAAACTGCTTGGCAATAATACAGGTGACAGGGAACAGGCAACAGCGTAGATATGGCAATAAGATGATACGGAAATACGGTAAACCAAAACACTGGCAACGAAGCTATGCTTTCCCCCGTGGCGCCTATGGCGCCACGGGATCGGAAGTTATACAAACGACCAGAAACAAGAATTAGAAAACAACAAAAGCGATAGACACAAGTAAAGACCTCAAAACAAGTGGATTTTAAGGTTCCTTTTTTACTAAAATGTATGTATATGGTTTTACCATCACTATGGTCCAAAAAGCTCTAAAGGATAATTCTCGGTCATCCTTTCTTTAGAATAATCCAAATTTAAATCACATTGAGAGGCAAATATGAATAATGAAAAAATAGCAATAGTAGGAATTGGAATAATAGCGCCCGATGCCGCAAATAAGAATGAATTCTGGGAAAATGTGAAGACCGGAAGAAATTCAATAAGCGAGGTTCCCAAAGAACGCTGGGATCCAAGCCTTTATTACGATTCAGATAGGACAGCTCTTGATAAGACCTATTCCAAAATAGGCGGTTTTATAAAAGATTTCCGGTTTGACCCCATAAAATACCGCATACCGCCTCAAAGCGCAAAGCAAATATCCAGACTTCAGAAAATGACGGTCGAAGCCGCCAGAATGGCTTTTGAAGATTCTGGTTATGACAAGAAATCCTTTGACAGGACAAGAACGGCCGTATCCATAGGAAATGCTATGGGCGCTATGCGCAAAGAAATGACGGATTTTAAAGTTTATAAACACCACAGTAAGGATATTCTTAGGAAAACCAAAACCTTTTCTTCACTAAGCAAAATTGAGCAAAACAAAATATTATCGCAATATGAAACAATGCTGGATGAAGGCATAGTAAGCATAAACGAAGATACAATGCCGGGAGAATTATCCAATGTAACTGCGGGAAGAGTCGCGAATATCTTTAACCTTAATGGGCCCAATATGACCTTTGATGCTGCTTGCGCGTCATCTCTGGCCGCTTTGGATTACGCAGTTTTAGGTCTTAGGGCCGGAAAATTCGATATGGCTGTTTGCGGAGGCGCGGATGAAATGATGTCGCCGCCCGCTTATGTTAAATTTTGTAAGATAGGCGCTTTATCCGAAGACGGTTCATGGGTTTTTGATGAAAAAGCCAATGGTTTTGTCATGGCGGAAGCGGTAGCCGTTTATATTTTAAAAAGATTTTCCGATGCCGTAATGGATAATGACAATATTTACGCCCTTATAAACGCGGTGGGCGCTTCAAGCGACGGAAAAGGGAAAGGCATAACCGCTCCGAATCCCGGCGGACAAAAACTTGCCATTAAAAATACTTTTGACCAAGTTGATTATTTGCCGTCCGATATAGAGCTTATTGAGGCTCACGGCACCGCCACAAAAGCCGGCGACGCTTCAGAATTGAAAGTTTTGAAAGAAGTGTTTTCCGAGTTTTCAATGCCAAAAAATTCAGTCGCGATAGGTTCGGTTAAATCGCAAATCGGCCATACTAAAGCCGCGGCCGGAGCCGTAAGCGTGGTAAAAGTCGCTCTCGCCTTATACAATAAAGTGTTGCCGCCTTCCATCAATTTTAAAACCCCAAATAAAACAGTGGATTTGAGCGATAGTCCTTTAAGAGTAATTACCAAAACCCAAGAATGGAAAACCGAAAAAATAAGAAGAGCAAATGTTTCTTCTTTCGGCTTCGGCGGAGCCAATTTTCATGTGGCCATGGAAGAATATATACCCGGAAAAAGCGCTGCCTTTGCAAAAGAAACCGCGGAAGCTTACAATAGTTCGGTATCAGGCATGCACGCAATTGAGATTAAAGAAGACATAACAGCGCCTTTTTCCGCCATACAGGGCGAGGCCGTTACATTTTCAGCGCCGACCGGGCTAGCTCTTTTAAATCAAATGCAATCGCTAAAAGATTCCACAATATCAAAATGGCCTGAGCCGTTTCCTATGGCCGCTTTCGCAATTCCTTTAAATGAAAGAGAGAAGGAAGCATATGGAATATCCATTGTTTCCAAATCACCGAAGGATCTTCAATCAAAAATTGATCTTTTCGCCAAAAGTTTTAAAGATGATGTTTTTACCAATCCGCCTCTAACCTTCAAACTTAAAGGAATGTATCCCTTTAGGAAAACGGATCTTAAAACCAAAATTGGTTTTCTTTTTCCGGGACAAGGCTCTCAATATGTGGATATGATGAGAGATTTAGCAGCCAAATATAAAGCTGTTCAAGATACCTTTGACGAGGCCGATGCTATTCTTAAAAAGATGATAAATGTAAAACTTACCGATGTCCTCTGGTCCAAACCAAATGAAAGCAAGGAAGATTTGGAAAAGAGAGAAGCCGCGATTAAACAAACTCAAATGACTCAGCCAGCGGTTCTTACCGCCGATGTCGCTATGATGCGTCTTCTCCAATCATTTGGCATTAACCCTGATATGGCGTGCGGACATAGTCTTGGGGAGTATGCCGCCGCGACGGCATCAGGGATTTTTTCATTTGAAAACGGCTTGAGGGCGGTTACAAGCAGAGCTAAAGAAATGTCCCAAGTAAAAGTTGAAGATCCGGGCAAGATGGCCTCTGTCGCTTGGCATTTTGAAAAGGTTGAAAAAGAACTTAAAAAAATCAAGGGATATGTAATATGCGCCAATAAAAATTGCCCGTCACAAACCGTTATAGCGGGAGAGAAAGACGCCGTTGACGAGGCAGTTAAAATGTTCGGCGAATTGGGCGTTCAAGCGCAAATAATACCGGTATCGCACGCTTTCCATTCTAAAATAATTGAGCCCGCCATGGTTCCATACAGAAAATTTCTTGAAGCTATTCCCATATCTTCATCCAAAATTCCTCTTCTTTCAAATGTAACGGCAGAATATTTCCCAAAAGACAAAAAGGGAATTTATGATCTTCTTATAGAACAAATGGTCAGCCCTGTGGAGTTTATAAAGCAATTGGAAAGAATGTATGATGACGGAGTGAGAACCTTTATTGAAGTCGGGCCAAAAAGAGTTTTGAGCGCTTTCGCCGCCGCGACTTTTAAAGACAAAAAAGATATCAGAATTCTGGCATCCAATCACCCTAAAAGAGGCGGAATAACGGAATTCAATGACTTGCTGGCAAATCTTATTTCGCTCGGTTATAAACTTAATTGGAATGAGAAAAATCCCAAACGGGGCAATACATTTTACAATCCCTATTATCTGAATTGGTCGAATAAACAGCAGGGGAGAGAACAAAAAGCAATAGGCGCTTCCCATAATATAACGGCTAATACTCCCAAATCAATTGAAGCTTTGGAATTGATAAAAAGATTCGGTTTCAATCTTAATAATATAGCCTTTTCCGGCATAGCGGGCGGAACTCCGGGAACATGGGGTAAGCTTTTTAGAGAGCATAATATTGATGAAATTCTCGCCGGTGAGAATATGATAGAAAGCATCCCCCAAGACTGGCGAGAAAGACAAGTTGATAAGGATATCATTAGAGTCGTAAAATCGGCGACGGGCAATCATAAAATTGAAGCTATAGATTCCACGGAACATTCCATTAAATTGTCCGCGAGAAACGGTCAATTTGATATAGAAAAAGAATTTGGTTTGCCTCCGACTATCGCTAAAGCTTTAATATCTCCCTTTAGAATGTCGCTTGCGGCGGGAGTTTTAGCGCTTAAAGACGCCGGTATTCCGCTTGTTCATTATTACAAAAAAACAAGCACCGGCAGTTATTTGCCTGAAAAATGGGCATTGCCGGAATCCATAGCAAATGAAACGGGCGTAATATTCGCTTCAGCTTTCCCTGTTATTGAATCCATGATAGAAGAGGTGTCAAATTATTTCAACAAAAAATATAGCGGGCGCAATAGCGCCCAAATGTGGGATGTTTATGATTCCATAATAAGCAAGCTTAGCGATTCAAAAGACAAACAAAATCTGCGCCGATGGATGGAAGAAAACTTCAGCTCGCATCATTCGGGTAAAACAGAAAATGGCCGCGAATTCAGCCAGAATTTCCTATTAAAAATCATACCTATAGCCGACAGCCAATTCGCGCAATGGGTGGGAGCAAAGGGTCCGTCAATGCATATAAGCGCGGCTTGCGCCTCCACCACTCAAGCGGTTCATACCGCGGAAGCATGGATAAGAACAGGGAAAGCCAAGCGAGTCGTTATCATATCCGCCGACGATATAACAAATAAAACGGTGCAAGATTGGACGATGGCAGGATTTATAGCTTCGGGAGCGGCCACAACCACTGAAAAACTATCGGAAGCGGCTCTGCCTTTTGACAAACGGCGGCACGGACTTATAGTAGGTTCGGCGGCAGTTGGAATAGTCATTGAAGATGAAACCCTGGTTAGAGAAAGGGGAATGGCGCCTTTAGCCAGACTTTTGCTTAGTGAATCGGCCAATAGCGCTTTCCATGTCACTAAACTTGATACCAATCATGTGTCTTCAATAATGGAAAACTTCATTAAAAAAGTGGAGAATATTTACGGTCTGAATAAAAAAGATTTTGCTCGTAAAACGGTTTTTATGTCGCATGAAACCTATACGCCGGCCAGAGGCGGCAGCGCGTCGGCGGAAGTTCAAGCGCTAAAAAAAGCTTTTGGCGAATACGCCGATGAAGTGATAGTGAGCAATGTTAAAGGTTTTACAGGTCATACCATGGGCGCGAGTCTTGAAGATATTGTAGCGGTTAGAGCCTTAAATACCGGCATAGTTCCGCCCATAGCGAATTATAAAGAGCCCGACCCTGAACTTGCCGGCATAACTCTTTCAAAAGGGGGGAAATACGATCTTGAATTTGCCCTGCGGTTTGCCGCCGGCTTCGGTTCTCATATGGCAATGTCCTTTATACAAAAAACCTATTCCGCAAACCAGCCGAGAATTGAAAATTCTAAGATTTATGCCGATTGGCTGAAAGAAATTTCGGGTGATG
>JAKLQJ010000073.1 GCA_022013385.1 Elusimicrobiota bacterium | reverse complement strand
TTCATAAAGTGTCGGAAGCTATGTGTACGACCAATAAACGAAACTATGTTTCATTCCCGCCATAAAGGCGGGACAGGCAAGTGTCGGAAGCTATGTGTACGACCAATAAACGAAACTATGTTTCATTCCCGCCATAAAGGCGGGACAGGCAAGTGTCGGAAGCTATGCCCTTAGGAATCTGGAAGATTCCAAGGCTATGCTGGGTGCCGTCCCGCCATAGGCGGGATGTCCATCCCCGCCTTTGGCGGGGCAGGGCAGACGGCCAAGGATGTTAGTCCTGTGAACGAAGTTACACGGGGAGTACGACCAATAAACGAAACTATGTTTCATTCCCGCCATAAAGGCGGGACAGGCAAGTGTCGGCGTCATGAACGGCCAATAAATCAAAACTAAGAGACTAAGATGATATATTAGGGCTTACTGATTTTTTTTCAGTAAGCCCTAACTATAAAATCCCGAGAATTCATTGATAATGAGATACTTTTGTGTATTTTTTGTAGCGTTTTTTCTTATCTTAAGCAATATTTCGGCTCAAGGGCTTATAAGGGCGCCCTTAAATCCCGATTTCATAAAACTTATAGATAAAAAAACCGGAATCCAAAGCGCGATTCAAATTGTCGGCGGATTTGCGCTGGGCTATAGGCCTTCTCCGCTTGATTTATCCCATCTAAAAACTCCTTCTACATTTAAAGTTCAGGAATATGCCGTTTCTTATGATTTGAGGGCTCAAGACAAGCTTACTTTTGTAAAAGACCAAGGCGACACTTGCGGTTCTTGTTGGACATTTGCGGCTTTGGGAAGCATAGAGTCTGTGCTTTTGCCCGGTGAGAACTGGAATTTTTCCGAGAATAATTTAAAAAACACGCATGGTTTTGACTGGGGGCATTGCGATGGCGGCAATCAAGATATGTCAATAGCGTATCTTGCGCGTTGGGACGGGCCTAAATTAGATTCTGAAGATCCTTACGATATGAATTTCCCGTATTCCCCTACTTCACCTGTAGGTCTTACCACACAAAAACATTTGCAGGAAGCCCTTTATATTCCGTCAAGAACAAGTTCGCTTGATAATGACGGCATAAAATCGGCTATTCTAACTTATGGGGCCGTGGATAGCAGTATGTATTGGAATGATTTGAAATATAATGCGGCAAATAAAGCCTATTATTACGATGGCCCATTAGTAGTAGCCGATCATGCTGTTGTAATCGTTGGCTGGAATAATGATTATCCGGCCGCCAATTTTAGTCCTGCCGCTCCTCCAGGAAACGGAGCTTTTATAATAAGGAACAGCTGGGGCGCGGATTGGGGGGAAAGCGGCTATTTTTATATATCCTATCATGACGGCAATCTTGGCAGAGAAGTGAATGTGGTTTATAATGTGATTTCAAGCACATCCAATTACGCGAGAGTTTATCAATATGACCATCTCGGCTGGACAAGCGATACCGGTTATGATGATCCCGTAGCCTATATGGCGAATATATTTACGGCCGGACAGGACGAGAACCTGTCGGCGGTGAGTTTTTACACGAATGATATTAGTGTGAGTTATGAAGTGAAAGTTTATGGCAATGTAAACGCAGGACAGCCAATAAGCGGCGCGCTTTTAGCAACCGCTTCCGGTTCATTTGCCGATGCCGGCTATCATACGGTTTCAATTTCTCCGTCATTAGTAACAAGCGGACAAAAATTTTCCATTATCGTTAAACTTACGAATAGTTCATATGGTTTTCCTATTGCTATTGAAGAGCCTATAGCGGATTATTCTTCTTTGGCCAGCGCCTATGCCGGGGAAAGTTATGTGAGTGAAGACGGCATTGTTTGGGAAGATATTACGGATACAGATAATTTTCCCAATTCAAATGCTTGTATAAAGGTATTTGCGCAATCGGATACTACTCCTCCGTCAGATGTGACAGCGGTTAATGACGGCGCGGGCGCGGACATTGCTTATGTAAATTCTCTAACTCAGCTTTCAGCCAATTGGAGCGCGGCAACCGACGGCGAAAGCGGAATAGCAAAATATTGGTACGCGATAGGGACAAGCGCGGGAGCCACAAATACAGTCGATTGGACGGATAATGGGCTAAATCTTACAGTGACAAAAACAGGTTTAAATTTAACGGATGGTTTGACATATTATTTTACTGTTAAAGCTGAAAACGGCATCGGTTTAGAGTCAAGTATCGCAAATTCAAACGGACAGCTTGCGGATATTACCAGTCCGACGGCAAAAATTGAAATAAGTTCACCTTTGCCGGCAAAAAGCGGAACTCTTGAATTTAAACTCATAATAAATGAAGCAAATCAAATTTCCGGAAATCCAAGCTTAAGTTTTACAGGGAGCGACGGAATAGATAGAAACTGTTCTCTCTCTCATCTTGTTTCTTCTACTTGGACGGGAACGGCTTTTATAGAATCTTATATTTCAACCGGAGCGGCGGTATTTAGTTTTAGCGCTACTGACGCCGCCGGAAATATAGGTTCTGTTATCACCGACGGCTCGTCCTTTAATATTGCCACTTCATTTGACGGAAATATCGGGAGCAATATAGTCAATAGCGACGGAACAAGCATTATATTTCCCGCCGGGGGATACGCCGGAACTCTTATAATAAATATTTCAACTCCCGCTCCCGCAAGTCTTGTTTCCGCCGATTTAAATACCCATAATTCTTTTGCCGTTCTTTCCGCTGATTTGGCAAAAGAGTTCATCGCCCGCGATATGGCTTATAATCCGATAACGGTTTTTTCAGGGTTTCTTACGCTTAAAATATATTATCCTGACGCAGATAATAACGGAAGGGTTGACGGAGACAATGTTTTAGAGAGTACTCTTGGTTTATATTATTTGGATGAATCGCTTCAAAAATGGATTTTGGCAAATGATATGGTTGCCAATTTTACTTCTAATTATCTTCAAGCTGAGACAAATCATTTCTCAGTTTATTCAATAAGATATATCGGCAGCGCTCAGTCCGATATGAGTCGGATTAAAGCTTATCCCAATCCTTGCCGCATGACAATTTCCGATTTAACTTTTGAAGGCATACCAGTGCCGGCTTCCGGCGTTAAGATTTATATTTATAATTCCGCCGGAAATCTTATTAGAACTTTGGATAGAAATGACGGGATTAACGCTTTGAATATAGCTGTTTGGAACGGGAGAAATAAGAGCGGCAAAAAAGCGGCCAGCGGTTTATATGTGTATATAATTAAGACGGCGGAGTATGGAACTTCAAGCGGTAAATTTGTTATCTCTTGGTAATAGAAAATCATAATGAAGACAAACCTTTATATATTAATTGTTTTAGTTCTTTTTAAAAGCGTTTCTTTTGCGGGAGAAGAAGGCGCTTCAGCCGTTCCCTTTTTAAAAATTCCCGTCGGAGCTAGAGCCGCGGCGCTCGGCGGGGCGTTTACGGCTATTTCGGACGATGCTTCCGCTATTTTTAGCAATACGGCGGGATTGTCTCTTGCGAAATCAGGAGAATTGATGTTTGCGCATAATCAATGGATTGAAGGGCTTAGCGGAGAAACGGCGGCATATCTTCATCCTATAAATTCAAAATTCGCTTTAGGAATTGGCGCGAATATTTTATTAAGCGGTTCAATGAAAAAATATGATTTAAACGGAGCGGAGTCCGGAGAATTTAGTTATAGCGAGGGGGCTTTGATTGCCGCTGTTTCAGGAAAAATTATCCCGAGAGGCTCTGTAGGGCTCGGGATTAAAACAATTTATCAAAAAAGTGAAAGTAAAAATGTAATGGCTTATGCAGCCGATGCCGGTATGATATGTGAGTTTTATGAAAATTTTAGAGCCGGCTTAAGCGTGGAAAATATAGGAACGAAAATAAAACTTGAGGAAGAATCTTTTTCCATTCCTTCAGGGATTAAATTGGCTCTCGCTTATATCCCTTTGAAATATGGATTTATAACGGCGCAAATTAAAAAATATTCGGATGAGAATATAACTTTTTCCGCAGGCTCGGAATATGGTTTTGATATAAGCGCCAATGAGGCCGGATTTTTGAGGGCGGGCTATGCTTTTGGCGCTAATAAAAATTTAGCTTCCGGCATAAATTTTGGTTTGGGCTTAAGCTTGGATGATTTTTTAATTGATTACGCGTTTTCTCCTATGGGTGATTTTGGCTCATCGCACAGGGTTTCATTGCGCATTGTTTTTGGGAAAAAAGATTATAAAATTCAGAAGGAAGAGGAATATCGTCCAAAAAAGAAAAGCCGCAAAAAGAAAGAGAAGGAAGATGATTTTTTTATATGGTAGCAAGGCGAGAAAAGAGATTAAGAAATTGAGTGATTAAGTAATTAAAAAACGGCAACTTTCCCGCATCGGAAATTTGCGAAGCAACTCTCCCGAATCGTGGCGCCTATGGCGCCATTATTCGGGAGTGGCTTGGGTATCATGGTCGGCAACAGCGCGGTAAAAAGAGTGGATTTGCCTGTCCCGCCATAGGGGGAGGTAGGAACGGATCGGGGAGGAGGTGATAGTGTGAAATATTTCTACGCGCTACTTTCGGCATTCTTTTTTTCCATTTCAGTTCCTTTAGCTAAATTAATGCTTGATCAAACAAGCCCCCTGCAGCTTGCGGCCCTTATGTATTTGGGCGCCGGCATAGGACTTTCTTTGTATTTATGCGCTTTGAACTTTGGAGTTAAAAAGAATAATATTTCAAAGGAAGCGCCGCTTGAAAAAAAAGATATTCCGTTTGTAATCGGATTTATTATTTCAGGTGGTATTATTGCTCCCATTTTGCTGTTTAAGGGTTTAACTTTTGTTTCCGCTTCAATGGCTGCCTTAGCGCTTAATTTTGAGCTTATTTTTACCGCGCTCATAGCTTTCTTTTTTTTTAAAGAACATGGGTCAATTAAACTTTTGCTTTCAGTGATTTTTGTAATTTTAGGAGCCTGTATTCTCTTGTTTGATTTTCAAAAATTCTTATTTTCCTTTAATTGGGGAATTGTTTTAGCAATAGGCGCGAGTTTTATGTGGGCATTAGATAATAATTTTACCGCTAAAATTTCAATAAAAAACCCTATCGCCATAGCGGCCATCAAAGGAATTGCAGGAGGTTTGGCTAACTTGATTTTTGCCTTTTATGTACTGGGTTTTAATCTAAATTTCAAATTAATATTGGCGGGGCTGAGTTTGGGTTTTATAAGTTACGGCATAAGCATTGTTCTCTTAATTCGTTCGATGAGGGAGCTAGGAGCTTCCCGCGCGGGAATATTTTTTGGAACTAATCCTTTTATGGCGGCTTTGCTTTCAATTATAATTTTGAAAGAAGCATTCACATATCAATTTGTTTTTTCCGCCATTATTATGGCAATCGGCATATTGTTTATCTTTAGCGAAAAACACAAGCATAAGCATTATCATGAATATTTGGAACATTCTCATGGGCATACCCACGACGGACACCATAAACATGAGCACGGCGGAGAAAATAAATCGTTCGATATTCATTCTCATAAACATATTCATAATCAGACCAATCATTTCCATGAACATTTGCCGGACGCTCATCATAAACATAAGCACTAAACAGCAGTTTAGAGTTTATATGTAAACATAATAAATGTAGCGCCAACTTTATTGTTCAGAGAGCGCTATCACAAAGTATAAATTGATATAATGTCCAATCATGCGTTATCTTATTATCATTGGCATTCTTCTGATAAACTCGCTTACCCCTTTGGTATTTGCCGCTGAACATAAATCATCCGGTGATATTTTTTCGGTGGATTTCTCTTCCGTATGGAAAGTTGAAAAAAGTTTAGATCCCGAAGTTATTTTAAGGCTTGAAAACGGAAAGTCATTTTTTGAATTTTCAAAGCTTGAATCGGAGCTTAGCGAATATTACCTTAAGACGCGCGTCAAAGAACAGATAGAGTCATTGCGCGGGAAAGGAAACCTTATATCCGGTTCGGTTGAAAAGATTTCCATTCATGGCGCGGCAAATTTTTATTATACATCCTATGAATCAATGGGACAAAGGGTTTATATAGGATTTTTTACTTATAATAATGCCTCTTTTGTGGTATCCGCCAAAGGATTATCAGACTCCGATTTGAAAAGGATAGTTTATACCATAAGGAAACCGGGAGAGAAGATTATAATCGCAAAACCTAAGCCTGAGCCAAAGCCGATAGTAGAAGAATCACAAAGCAGCGATGTTCCAGAGTTAACAGGGGTGTTTCGCGCCTATGATAAAAAAATTGACGATATAATGGGCGAAGTAAATAAATCTACGGGTGTTGATAAAAATTTCGGAGTGGCGGTTTCAACTAAAAAATTTGCGGGATTTAAGGAAAAAACTGAAAAAGCGCCGCTTAAAAAAATAAAAATTGTTAAAAAAGAAAAACCGCTTATTGATCGCAGTCCCGTCCCCGCCCATATTTGGTTTATTCTTGTCGCCTTGTGGGTTTTAGGATTGGTTTTTGCCAAAAACAAAGTCAAATCAGTGAGCAATCCCATAATACCTCCGGCTCCCAAGGATATTCCGCCTGATTTTTTCTTTCCATTTTTAATCAGTAGATTTGTTACTCTAAACGATACGGTTTATAGCGTTGTTAGCCGTCAAAGGCAGAATTTAACAGCTTATTTTTCAAGGGAACATGAGTTTTATTTTGTTTTAACTTGTTATGGTTTATTATTCATGCATATCGCATGGTCAGTGACGGCGCTCATAAGCTCATCTTCAGTTTTTACGAATATATTTTTGGGACTGCCGTTCGGCGGTTTTTTCGCCGCATTTCCCGAAGTATTTTTCTTTTTGCCGTTGTTTATGGGCATATCGGTTTATCTTAATAAAGAACAGAAATTGCGTTTGAGCGATAATTTGGGTAATTTGATTTTAGAAATAAAAAAGGACGAAGGTTACGGCCGATTGCGCGACGGCAATGGAAAAGAAGTAGCTACACTGGTGCGGCAGGGAAGTTTGTTTAAACGGCAATGGGAATTTGTTGATACGGATAATCGGGTTGTTTTTACGATTAAAGACAAATATCCCGAAGTGTTTATACTAAGAAAATTTTTCGGTCAATTGGGCGGAATATTGCGTTCGCGATATGCCATTTATGCCGACGACAGGCTTGCCGGTTTTGTTTTTATTGATCCCACTTCGTCAGACAGATTTCAAATACATTGGGACTATGCCTTTTCAAGACTTGCTCATCCGGCGCAGATACTTATGAGCGTATTATATATTTTATCCAAAGAAAGGGATCCTTCATATCCGTCAATTTTTTAGTTTTTCAAAACAAGGGAAAAAATATGGCCATACCGTCTCCTTATAGCCCAAAGGGCGATTTTAAAAAATACAGAAGTTCCGCTATGCGGAACAAGGGGGTGGTAGGGTGAAAATAGGAATGCTTACCGGCGGCGGGGATTGCCCCGGTTTAAACGCGGTAGTTAGAGCGGTTGCGAAATCAGCTTTAAAAAAAGGATGGGAAGTAATAGGTTTTAGAGACGGTTATAAAGGTCTGATTGAAAATAAGTTTACAAAACTCAAAGACAGAGATGTTTCCGGCATAATAGTAAAAGGCGGCACGATACTTGGCACAAGCAATAAGGCAAACCCTTTTAAATATTCCTTGGAGCCTTTCGGAAGTTCAAAGTCGCCAAAAGATGTATCCGCGAAGGCGATTGGAAATTTTCATAAAAATAAGCTTTCGGCTCTTATCGTTATAGGCGGAGACGGCACATTAATTTTGGCTGATAGGTTTCATAAAAAAGGGCTTCCAATTATAGGTGTTCCCAAAACCATTGATAATGATTTATCGGCTACGGATATAACATTCGGTTTTGACAGCGCTTTAAGAGTCGCAACCGACGCTATCGATAAACTTCATACTACGGCGGAAGCTCATCATAGGATAATGATAGTCGAAACTATGGGGCGTTATGCCGGTTGGATCGCTTTAAGGGCGGGCATAGCGGGAGGGGGAGATATAATATTAATCCCCGAAGTGCCTTACAGGAACGAAGATATTGTAAAAGCCATTAAAGATAGGCGGAAACTCGGCAAAAATTTTAGCATAGTGGTTGTCGCGGAAGGAGCAAAACCCGCGAACGGAAAGATGACGGTAAAAAAAATGGTTGAGTGTTCACCCGATCCGGTAAGATTGGGCGGAGTTTCATATAAAATAGCCGATATGCTGGATAAAGAAATTAAGCTGGAGTCCAGAGTGGTGGTTCTCGGTCATCTTCAGAGGGGCGGCGGACCGACGGCTTTTGACCGCTGGCTTGCGACGGGTTTTGGAATAAAAGCGGTTGAGATGGTTGAAAATAAAAAATTCGGTTCTATGGCTTCTTTCCAAAAATTTCAATTTACAGACGCTAAAATACATGAAGCTGTGAAAAAACTTAAAAGAGTTCCTCCGGATTGTCAAGAAATCAAAATGGCCGTTAATGTCGGGACAAGTTTTGGAAATACAAAGATAACGGGATAGAGAATAGTAACGAGTAATGAGTAACGAGCTTCAACCTATCCCACTTCCGAAGTGGGACAGGTTGAAGAGTAATTAGAGAGCAGAAAACAATTTGTTCAACCCCGGAGTCTGTGGCGCCATAGTCGCCACGGGGGTAAGACACTGAGGTGATAGCAAAACTAATTTGCCGCTATAGTAGAAATTGATAGGATTAAGGAAAAAAAATATGAAAACGGAATATTTATACGGAGCGAATACTGTTCAAGAAATATTGAAATCAGATAAGAGAAAAATTTTTAAACTGATGGCTTCAAAGCACAGTCCTGTAGGAAAAGCGAAAGATGTTATAAGTTTTGCCAGAAAGAAGGGCGTGAAAATTGTTTTTTGCGAACCTAGGCTTATGGATAAAATAGCCAGAGCCGGAAATCATCAAGGCGTAATTTTAGAAGTCGCGCCTTTAAAACCTATGGAAATGGTTGACGCTTTAAGTTCTTCCAAAGGTAAAAAAAACCTAATTTGGGCTGCAATAGACGGTATTACCGATCCCATGAATTTAGGTCCGATTATAAGAAGCGCCGCTTGTTTCGGAGTTTCAGCTTTAATTTTGCCTGAAAGAAGAACGGTGGGGATTACGCCTATTGTTCAAAAAACGGCTTCCGGCGCGCTTGAAAAAATCAGCATAGTCAGAGCCGTTAATTTAAATCAGGCGATAATAGACCTTAAGAAAAAAGGGTTTTGGGTTTATGGCACGGATATGGAAGGAACGCCGGCGCATGAGGCCAAATTTGCTTTTCCCGCTTTGGTTATAGTGGGTTCCGAGGGGCAAGGGCTTCATAAGCAAACGCGCAAGCATTGTGACGAAATTATTTCCATTCAGCAGAAAGGCGGAGTTGAGAGTTTGAATGCGTCTGTTGCCGCCGGTATAATTTTTTATGAAATGACAAAAAGATAGACTAGAGCCTAAGGATAAAAAACGGAATATCAGAAATGATACAGCGATATGAATAAGCGAAAAATTATAAGGGTTCTAATAGCGCCGGCCAAATAGGAATGAGCGAACGGACAAAAGCCCTTGTTATGCCGGATATTGCCGATGAAATATCAAAACCCTCATAACTCATTGACGCCGACCAGAGGATGGAACCCGTTTCTATGTCTACCATGCGCGATATTAGAGATGTGCTGGCGGCAGTAGTTACCAAATAGGAATCAGGCACGCCCATAACCGAACCTTCCGAACGCATATTGCCGCCGGATATTTTTGTTACTTTGTTTAGCGAATCTCCTTGAGACGCGCTTATAAGATAACTGGTTGCCGGAGTGGTTTCAACTACGGAGCCGAGAAATAATGCGTCCACGCCGAGCAATTTACCTATTTTCTTTGTGGTGTTTCTGTCAAAACCGCCGGAAGCCGTAAGCTGATGTTCTTTTAGCACGGCGCTTAATTGCTGGCGTTCAATAACATCTATGCCGCCGGCGAGCAGGTTTTGTGCCATAAGGTCGGCGGCGATATCTCCTTTATTCCCGCTGAATGTTATTACGGCGACGCGGTTAATGCCGGAAAAATCGGCTCGTGGATTAATAGCAACCTGCGGGGTCGCGCAGCCTGCAAAAAAAATTGCGGTAGCTGATAATAACAATGGCATATTTTTTATTAAGCGATTCATTGCGCCCTCAAAAAGTGAAGATGTTTAATCGCTATCTTGCGAGTCTTTTTTTTAACGGCATTATCAAGACAGGATTGCCACGCGGCTATAGCTTTATTTTTCAGACCTTTTTTTTCATAAATAAGCCCCAGCATAAAATGAGATTTGGCATTTTTAGGGTCTAAACGGACTGCGTTTTCAAAGGCTTTCTGCGCCTCATCTATTTTATCCAACTTGCTGTAGATAAAACCAAGCTGAACATACAGGTCAACTTTTTCCGGTTCTAGTTTTATATTTTCTTCAAGATTAGCCGCGATTTTTTGCATTTCTTGACGAGCTTCCGCCAGCTCATCGGCGTTTGGAGAAGCGGCCACGGCAAAAGTTACGGCTAGCAAAAGCAACAGTAAAATAAATTTCACGAAGCCTCCTAAAAAACACATGCGTGGTTTTTACCCCCCGTGCTTAGATTTCGTTATTTCCCGCGTTTAAATTCCTCTGGAATTAGCGGGGAATGAAATCTACGGGGGGTTACACTTGGCCGTTCGATACGGCACTAACACAGCTTACATAGAATATAGATTTTTTACGCGGGCATGTAAAGATATAATTTTCGCCTTGTAGCGAATTTTTTAAAATGTCATGATTGCGGCAAATAGAAATGTCATAGTCAAAATGCTAAAACCTTCTTTTCCTATTCAACCTGTCCCACTTCCGAAGTGGGACAGGTTGAATAGGATTTTAAATTCCGGATAGCTTGATTAGAGCGGCTTCCAGTCCATTCATTAATTCCGCCATATAGTGATAGTTAAGGGTTTCGGGGGTATCCGAATTTTTGTGATAGTTTTTGTTTCTGTAAAAGGCGATTTAGAGGTTTTCATAATATTCAAAAGAAGCGCTTACCCTTTCTAAGTAGTTTATAGTTTCTCTGAAAGGCGGCACGCCATTATATTTCTTTACATTGCCGGGTCCGGCATTATAAGCGGCTATAGTTTTTCTAAGACCTTCATTTTGCAAGTCAACTGTTTTTAATTTGGAAAAATCGCCTTTGCCGAATTGTTTCCATAGATATCTCAAGTATTTCACGCCGTACTTTATATTGACATCCGGATTCCAAAGCTGCGATGTGTCTTTTAAACCCAGCCATTTAGCCGTGCATGGCAAAACTTGCATAAGCCCGATAGCGCCCGCTTCGCTATGCGCTTTAGGGTCAAATTGAGATTCCTTTTCTATTACAGATAGTATGAGTTCCAAATCCACGCTTTGCGCTTTTGATTCTTTTACGACCGATACCATAAAAGGGATGTCCGAATCTTTGGAAATGCTTTTGTTGAAATTCATTTTGAGAGGATCAAAAAGAAGAGCGTCCAAATCATGTTCCGCTTTGTGCCTGATAGAAAAAGCTATTTCGTCCAGAAGAGGAGTTGAAGGCATATCATTGAAGTCCGCGATATTATCGGTATTTTCCTGTTGAAGTTCGGGCGCCATGCTATGCGCGGCAAAAATATCCGCGCTGATTCTATGCAATTGATCAAACGGCTGAACTTTGCTTTGCACCGTGCTTAGATTAAATAGGACGGTCGCAAGTATTATGGCTATGGCTATTCTCATATTTGGTTATAATTTAAAGTATAGCCAAAATAGGCATCTTCAATAAGGGTCAATGTGCCCTAAATCTATAGGGACCTTTGGCCCTAAAAAAATACAAATCACAAATAAATGGTTTATCGTAAATGATGCATGGCTGTCAATGAAAGCGGTGTGTAAATGTTACAAGTTAACGAAAGATTGTGTAACTACATTTTCGAGTTTGGGAGAGATGTCTCATAGGAAGGTTGGGTTCAAACTGCCCTTAAACTGTCAAAGTCGGGATGGACGCTTGGTTGCAATTAGGTTTTTGTTCTCAAAAAAAGAATTTTGTTATTCAGCGTTGGAGTTCCAAGGTTTCAATCTTGGCAGCCATCTTGGAACATTATTTTGATAGTCGGTATATTTTTTCCCGAATTTCTTTTCCAAAGTTTTTTCTTCAAAGAAGGGGAAGTAAATTACATTCATAATGAAAAACAAAAGAGTCCAAAGCGCTAAAGGATATGAGCCGAAAAATAAGCTTTCACCTATCAGTATTAAAAGCGCTCCGGTAATCATAGGGTTTCTGACATATTTATAAGGGCCTTTGACTATCAGTTTTTTAGGGGGGTTCCAAGTAGCGGGCGTGCCCTCGCCTTTAGTAAGGAATAATTTTACCGTGGTAAAAATCAAAATTAACCCGGCAATAAAAAACGGAAGAGATAGCCACATAAAAGAATCGTATTTTGAAAAGAGATTCAGGAAAAAATTAGCGGGATACACATTTTCCTTGGTAAACAACAGTATGATGCAGGGAACGAAAACTAATACAGGTCCCGGTAATAATAGTATGGCGATTATAAACGATTTTTTCATTTTAATTCTTTAGTTATTTTTCTCAATTTTATCTTGCATCAATTGTTAGGATTTATTTTCCTTTGGGAGGAAATACTCCAGTGTGTTTTGTGGTTTTAGTTATAATCTTTTTTTAAAAGCAATAAAACCAATTCGATCATTTTTTCCATCTGAAGCAGTTGTTGCAATTTTTGCAACAACTGAATTCGGTCTTAATTCATGGGATTTAAAGATATTCTTGATGTGTCGTGAAATAACTGATTTATCTTTGTCGAAAAGTTCAGCAATTTGATTGAGATTGCCCCAGACAGTATCTTGCTTAAAGTCTCCGCGAAATTCTATTTTTCCGCTTTTGGCTTGATAAATCACTAATTGATTTTGTAGATTTTTTGGATTATAATCTTTCATAAAGTGTTCACGATTTATCGCAATTACTGAACGAAGTGCGAACCTTTTTTGAGCAACAATTTCTAGCGCTGCCTGCCCCGTAGGGAAGCGTAGCTTCTCCTTCGGGGACGGGCCAGAAACCCCGCCCAGCGTTTCCGCCCGCCTGATGGCGAGCAAAACAGAAAAATTTTCTTAACATTTTTTAATTGCGCGCCCCCCAAAATTTTTTCCAATTAAGGAAACGAAAATTTTTCTGTTTTGTCCTTCCTCTAACGAGGAAAGGCGGAAACGCTTCCCATCCCAGACGGGGCGGGCGGGCAAAAATTCATTTCCCCCAGACCCCCTTTTCTTTTTGCCCGCCCGCATTGCCCGCTTCGCGGGCGAGCCGCCGATTTTTATGCCAGCGAAGCTGACACACTATCAATTTCAAAATTAACTTATTTTGCCTGCAAAATCAACAAAGTTATCAAACCAATATCTTTTGTAATTTTCCAAAACCTCTGCTATTCCTCGTCTTGGTTTGAGCAATAGCTTTGTATTTATGGTAAATCCGTTGTACGAAAAATTTCTGCTTTCTTTTTGTTCGCCAATTTCAAATATCCTTGAATAGCCGTCAATTTTTCTGTATCCGTCCGCGTGTTCTGTTCCTTTCGGGTCAACGAACAAAATCAAGTAGCGTTTGCCTTTTTGCGCCCAAAAGATAAAGTCCGGCTTGAAATTAGCGATGTTATTTTCTTTTGGGTTGTAATATGGAATCAAAACTTCATCCAGCGTTTGGTCAAGTTTTGAAAACATCCACCAGTCAAAACGGGAAAAAATATTATCGGGATTGGCCAGATATTCTTCCAGTTGCTCAATAAACCTCACCTCACTATCAACATTGATAATATGGTTTAGATAGTCAATTTTCTCGGTTTCTAAAACTATCACCGGAAAATAGTAATGATTGGCCAAATACTTAATACTAATTTTCTGATTTTTCATTTCAAAATTCCCTGCCTGCTCAAATAAAGTCATTTGTCTTTCAAATTCTTTTCTGGGGATTTTACCGTAATGCTTATCTAACTCTTTTTGTCTTTCGGGATAATGCCTAACTTCCTCAATTTTTCGCTTTATTTCTTCATATTTTTCGCCATCGCTAAACCCCGTTAGATATGACAAATTATCTAACGGGGTAAACCTAACCTTTTTGAAGTGCACGATTTCATTTTCCAGTTCTTTAAACTTCTCAAACTCTTTACTTTTAACCCCAAGATAATCAAAAATTCGGTCAAGGATTAGCTCCGGCTCAAAGAGTGAGTTCCTTTCGCTAAAATCATAGTATCGCTCTTTTTCTATAAAACTTTCTTTTGCCTTTTTCAAAACTTTTACTTCGCAATCGTATTTGGCTAAAGCAATTTTATCGCCCAAAAATTCGTAAAACTGCGATGTTATATCAAAATCTTCTCGACTAATAGAATATTTTTGCGGGTCTTTTTCCTCAGCAAAAATTCTCTCGGCGGTTTTATAAACCGGCACCAAAAGAGGATGTTTTTGCGCTTCGGGATTTAAAATAAACGCTTCGCCCAAATTCTTGTCCTGTTTTTCTGCTTTTAGTGTTGCGATTATCTCTCTCAAATTTTCTGCATTGGTGCCAAAAACAAATAAGCTTTCAATTGGCGCAATTAGATTTTGAATTTTGTTAAATAATTGTTCTTTTACTTCTTTCGTATTTAATAGCTCCTTGAGCCTCCTTCTTTTGTGTTTCTGCGGCTCTATTCTTACGCCCCTGCCAACCGATTGCAGAACGAATTTTTTGGCGTCGCTTCCGACTCCGATATTAACGAATAAAAGAAGATTTGGCCTGTTAGAATCCCAGCCCTCATAAAAAGAACGCGAACCCATTAGAACATTTATGTCGGAATCGTCGCGATTTATTCGCCTGAAATAACTTTCATTTTCAAAACTCTCGTTTATTTCATATCCCTCAAGTTTATCCTTTAGCCAGCCGGAAATATCGCCGATTTTGATTAAGGCAAACGGCTTTTCGGCAGTCATCAACCTAAAAATCAATTCATTTCTATTGCCGGGAATTTTCAAAACCTCAATATTACCCGGAGTTTTGGCGTTCAAAACATATTTCAAAACATCTTTATAATCTAATTTTGAAATCAAATCTGTGTTGACAACACAGTCCAACCCCTCAAACTCAAATTTTGAATTGTCCTGAAACTCTTGGACAAGCTCCTCTTTTGCTTTTTTAAGCAAGTTCCCTCTAATTTCATTTTTCGCAACCTTTTCCAATTCTCTAAAAAATAACTCCAAATCAGAATCTTCTACGGCGACTGAATTAACCAGAGTCAAAAGAAGCGGGCGGTGGTATAGCGAGTTATTAACTTTTCTGATTTTTTCAAAATATTTATTGATATAAGTTGAAAGCAGAAGCGTTTTTAAAACGATTTTTTGTTTTTCAATTGGGGAAAAATCACCTCGCCCGTGAAACGCGCTGATCTCGGCAGAGGACACATAAATATGCTTGCCGTATCCTTCTTCAACAAACCTTGAGAGATTGAAATTAAAAGCGCAGGTTGCAAAATCCCTTGGGTCGGTAAAGGTGGCAGAAAAATTAAACAAAAATCCATTTCTTGAAAGAATGGAGTATAAAATCTGCCGTTTGCTGTCTTCCCTGTCTCCCTTGTGGGCTTCGTCTAAAAGAATATACCATTTGCCGCTATTGTCATAATTCCTAAAATTTACAATTTTTTCTTTAGACACATCGGAAATCAAATCAGAACGATAATAAAAAACGGTAATTTCGTTTTTGGCAAACGGAAGAGCGTTTTCGCGCTTCACGCTTTCATAATCTCTTAAGTTTTTGAGGTTTATTTTTGTGTCAAAATTGAAGCTGTTAAATTCCTCAACATGATTTTTAAACTGGTCCAAAAGGTCATCGCGGTGCGCCAAAAAGAGAATATCCCGTTCCGGCAATTCTTTTTCGGCGATAAGCTTGCCCAAAAGCTCAATCAATTTAACTATAATCAGCGTCTTGCCCGAACCAGTCGCCATCCAAAAACTCATCCGATTGATAAAATGCTCAAATGAAATTTTGTTATCAACCACTGGATAATCTTTGTCATATTCCAATAAAAATTTTGCTGTTTTTCCCTCTGCCTTTTTCTTTAAATCATAGTCAAAATTTTCCGTAAAATCGTTTGATTGATAGTGATTGTATAAATTTTGCTTGTCTTCTTTTTTATCTTTGAAATAGAGCCATAAACCTTTTAGCGCATTTTGAAGCCCTTGTTTTTGAAAATCAAAAAGCGTTTTGTCTTTTGAAAACCGGTTAAAATCAAATCCTTGCCACTTTGCGGGCAAGTTTTCAAAAGAAATATCGTCTATGATGTTCTGTAGATAAAGTTTAGACATGATTATTCCTTTAATCTCTTCTGGCTTTCTGGTTTTGTTAAATAATTCTCTTTGGATACAATTGATTTTTTTAATCTTTTTTCAAGTTTCTTTCTAGCTCCTCCGGCAATATCGCCGCCGGCTTTAGCATCTGCTTTGAGTTTTGGTACGCCTTTTGAATCTTCTGTTCTGTGGATTTCTGTTGTAGCCCGTTCACCCAGCATAGTAAAAATCAACTCCAAGTCATTCATGTGGTCGCGCAGATTCTGTCGTTTCAATCCTTTAAGTTTTTGGTACTCGCTTGGAGTTATGCCAAAACTGGCTTTTGAGATTTCTGCGGTTAAAATCTCATAGTCCCTTTGCTCTTTTGCGCCTCTTTCTTGCCATTCGTCGGTTAATTCCTCACGAATAGCAATCCCGCGCATCCGTTTTTCTATCCAATCATCGGAATAACCTTTTAGTTTATACAATAGCCGTGTTCTTTTTGTCGCCAGCTCAGGATTTTCAATTTCCTGCACTCTTTCATAGCCAACTTTAGCCAGCCATCGCTTAAATGGTTCGGCTTTCGGAGAAGGAATAGACTGAATGATACGAAAAATCTCCTCTGTGTTAGCGCAGTCAGTCTCATATTTTTTACCGTCAGAAGACTCTAATTTCAGTTGTCTACAAATTGTAGACAACTCAATTCCATCCTGACTTTTTACACGTGTTTTCATGGCATTCCAATAAACTCTAGGTTTTACGCTATCTGTAAGAGCTTCAATTACATCAATTACCGAAAAATACCATTCATTTTCATGAATTAATCGCCTGATTTTTTTGCCCCTAAAAATAGCCATTTTATTTTCCATAGCAGAACCTTCAATTTCAACCCGTGACAAAATGTCACGACTTCATTTACTTCATCACGCAATCTTTGCACAAGTTTACTCCCACCAAATCAATGGCTTAATAAGTTTATAATCCAAATCTTTGGTATTGATTTTTCTTCCGTCTTCAAACTCTACTTCTCCGGCGCTTACTTTTTTAATCCATTTGCCGGTAAGATTAGACAGAGTTTCAGCAATGTCTATGTTTGGGTTCACCCCGTGAGATGAATTTTCATATCTCACGGGGTAAAGTTTTGTTAAATCAACTTTGACTTTTTCTTTCTCGTAATCAATTTCCAGCGCCTTGAGCATTTTCTCGTCTTTCATAAAGACATATTCTTGATATGGAGTTTTTGAGGGCGAATTAAACAAATCGCTTTCTTCGTATTTACAGTTCGCCAATGCTTCCTCGTACTGCTCAAGTTCGTAATACTTGAAAAACCCGCCACCTTGATATTCCTTGATTTCTTTTGAGATGCCGGATTTATCATAAGCTAAAACTTTTTTCATTCTCGGCAAAACTACGTTATAAAAATGTTCTCCCATTTCAACGCCCAGCCATTTTCTGCCAAGTTTGTGCGCCACTGCGGTTGTCGTGCCGGAGCCAAGAAAGAAGTCGAGAATAAAATCGTTATTTTGTGAACCAGTATTTATTACTCTAGTGTAGTGCGTCCAACACTTCTTTACATTTAAATGCTTGTTTTTACCCCGTGGGTTGGGTAAACTTGGTTGTAGAAAAAACCCGCGGGGTTAAAACCACGACGCAAGATGCGTAAATAGTAAATGTCAAGTTA
>JAKLQJ010000072.1 GCA_022013385.1 Elusimicrobiota bacterium | reverse complement strand
GGGTATTATGATTGAAAGTCCAGCTCCGTGCGGAATATCGTAAATCGCGCTTAAAGAATGTTCTATGGCGTGATTTATAAATTCGGTATTCTTGTAGCCCAATCTTTGAAGGCTGTTTAAAGCTAAAGTTGCCGACCACATGACATTGGAGCGCGCATTATAGTTTGAAAGATCGTTTTTCAATATATTCATTGATTTTATAAGCGTTCTGCATATTCCCTCGCATATTTCGTCCGTTATGAATGCCGAATCGTTTTCTGTGCTAAAGTATCCTTCAAAAACATGGCTTAATGCGTCTATAACTCCGTAAGCGGTGTATTCCTTTGATACGCTCAGAGTATTTTTAGGATCAAGTATTGATACTTTCGGAAAAAGATGGGGCGAGTGAGCCGAGAATTTCTGTTTTGTTTCTTCATTTGTAATCACGCATCCCGTATTCATTTCAGAACCGGTAGCCGCGATAGTCAAAACCGTTATAATCGGCGCCGCACTTTTAATGAAAGCCTTTCCCGTGAAAAAGTCCCACGCATCACCGTCGTATTTCATTCCCGCCGCTATGGCTTTTCCCTCGTCTATAACGCTTCCGCCCCCGACAGCAAGAATTATATCACAGCTGTTTTCGCGCGCTTTTTTTATTCCTTCGCGCATATGTGATAAAACGGGATTGGATTTTACGCCGGAATGCTCTATGAAATCAATACTATTTTCTTTTAGAATTTTGGTGATTTTATCGTAAAGGCCTGTCTTCTTTATGCTGGCCGCGCCATAAACAAATAAGGGTTTCTTGCCATAGCGCGCTATTTCTTTTGCCGCGTTTTTAATTGCTTCCTCGCCGAAAATTATTTTTACCGGATTATAAAAATTGAAATCATGCATAAAAACCTCCGCAACCCCGCGGGTTGCAGAGGTTGCAATGTATCGATAGATATATTTTATGAAATTTGCGGCAGATATTTTATTGCCATTTTTTATTATCATTTATTATCATTGCCTTTTTGAGAATCGGGCATATTTACTATAATTCTACCGACACATGGTAAGTTTTAGGTCGGGTTCTTTTGTAAAGTATTATTTATGGATAAAATCATTGTGATGCATATAAGCGAAAGCTTTGGATGGTCAGGGGGAGCGGCGCAGGCTCTAGCTTTAGCTATTGAGCTGAGAAAGAAAAACATTGAAAATATCATAGCTTGTCCTGAGAACGGCGATTTATGGAAAAAAGCGAAAGCTGAGAATTTTGAAATTATACATTTTCAGCCAAAAAGGGATTATGATATTTCACAGGCTTTAAAACTTGCCAAACTTTTAGACGAAAAAAATATTCAAGTCCTTCACGCTCATCACCCTAAAGCTCATGCCATGGGACTTATTGCCAAGATTTTTTCAGAAACAAATCCGATTTTCGTCGTTACCAGGCGCGTATCGCATCCGATTAGAAAGCATTTCTTTGCGCGACTAAAATACAAAAATAGATTCATAAACGGCTATATCGCGGTAGCGAATTCTATCAGAAAAATGCTTATTGATTATGGTATTGATGAAAATAAGGTTATCACTATTTATAGCGGAGTTGATACCGCGACATTTGCTCCGCGAAAGCCGAGCGAGAAAATTATTGAAGAATTGAAAATGCCGCGCGGCGCCAAAGCGGTGGGGCTTATCGGTAATTTTAGTGAGCATAAAGGTCAGCGAATACTTTTAAAGGCGGCTGTCGAAATTCTTAAAAAGAGGCAGGACACTATATTTGTTTTTGTGGGAAGAAACACGAACTCTATTGAAATGCGCAACTCTGCCGCTTCAATAGGCGTTCCTGACAACAAACTGCGTTTATTGGGCTTGAGAAGCGATATAAGCGATATTATTTCAGTTCTATCGGTTAGCGTTAATTGCGCCATTAAAGGAGAAGCCTTGTCCGGAAGCATAAGAGAATCAATGGCGATGGGTATTCCAGTTATTGCAGGGGATATATCGGGCAACAAAGAGATTGTTATTAGCGGCAAAACGGGTGTTTTATATAAACCCGGAGATTGGCGGGCACTTTCAGATAATATTCTTTTTGTTTTGGGCAATAAGCAAAAGACGGATGAATTTAGAGCAAACGGCATTGAATTTGTTCGGAAAAATTTTAGTTCTGAGATTATGGGAAATAGAATTTACAGATATTATAACTGCCTTTTGAAAATATAAGGTATAATTTTGATTAGGCGACAAGGTAACTAGGCAACATGGCAACAAGGAACAGCGTCAAACCTAGTTAGGTTACAAATTTTGTCCCGCCATGGGGGGCGGGATTACCTTGTCAGAGCCTTAGGCTCTGGAAAAGAATTACCTTATTATTTGGAAGCTCAGATTTAAGTTGAGTTCAAGGCGCGACAAGCGAGAAGGCTTTCCGCCTGTGAACGCGAAGCAACGAAGAAATCAACAAAATATGAGTTTCCCCATAGCAATTATGCTATGGGGCTGGCTGATTTTTGGCTACAACTTCGTCACTCATCGCTTACAGACCGCAGAGGGTATGCTCGCTCTTCGTTTCTCGTTTCGCTCAAAAATCAGTCAGCCAAATGGCAAGTTAATT
>JAKLQJ010000071.1 GCA_022013385.1 Elusimicrobiota bacterium | reverse complement strand
GCTTAAAAATGAAGAAGCGATAAGGCTTATTACGGATTTAAAAAATGCTAAAGACAGTTTGCATTGCCCCCACGGGCGCCCCACCCTTCTGTATTTTTCAAAGCAGGATATAGCCAGACGGTTCGGCCGAACCAATCCGGTGTAATTTTATCTTTTCCACTTCCGCCACTTTACTGCCAATGGACAAAAAGAATTTTGTCCGCCTATGTTCATGTATAGAAATTTCAAAGCTATGCTGGGTGCCGTATCAAGGAGCTATGCTCATCAGACGGCCAAAGTTTAGTCATCATCAATAAATGATTAAAAAACGGCGAAAAAAAAGAAACCGCCATGCCCCTTAATACGCAAATAAAATCATTCTTACTACCGAGGATTTGGGGTGTGCGATTGCCACCGCCGGCAACAATATGATTAAATAGCTGAATAATTATAAAACAATTTAAAATTTTAAGGAGCGAAGGCTATATGACATCTAAAAGTGAAACTGAAATTTCCAAAAAAAAGATTCTTGTTGTGGACGACGATCCTAATATCTGCACGATAATAGAAGATTATCTAACAGAGATAGGAGAAAATTATGGCGTGGACAAGGCTTATAACGGCAAAGAAGGTCTTGATGCCGTGTCCAGGTTAAAACCGGATTTAATTATTCTGGATGTGATGATGCCGGTTATGAACGGTTTTAGTTTTTTAAAGTCCTTAAAAACAAATAAAGAGTATTGTGATGTTCCGGTGATTATGCTCACAACTAAAAGTGATCCCCCGTATTTGGAAAAAGGACTTTCTCTGCAAGCGGATTTTTATCTGCCTAAACCTTTCAAGATGGATAATTTGATGAGTTTTGTCAATGTCATTCTAAAAGAATAGCGGCTGAAACCACTAAGATAAATGGAAACCTATTATCCTCCTTCTGACAAATCTATAACCATACGCGCATTACTGCTAGGCTCTATAGCGGACGGCCGCACCGTAATAAAAAGACCGTTGATATGCGACGATACCGTTGCTGCCATAAACTGCCTCAAGGTTTTGGGCATAAGATTTAAAATCTCCGAAGACAATATCAGCGTGGAAGGCTGCGGACTTAGAGGTCTAAATCCCCCTCTTAAAGCGCTCAATGCCGGCGAAGCCGGGGCAGTTGCCCGGTTGCTTGCCGGTTTATTGGCTGGCCAAACTTTCCCTTCTAAAATAACCGGAGCTCCTTCTCTTCGCCGCCGTCCGATGGGCCGCGTGGCGAAGCCGTTGAATCTCATGGGCGCCAGCCTGAAGACATATTCCGGCAAACTGCCTCTGGAAATTAAATCCGCATCTCTTAAAGGAATAAAATATACCATGCCTGTTGCCAGCGCCCAGGTAAAATCAGCCATTCTTCTTGCGGGGCTTTATGCCGACGGCATGACTGTTATAAAAGAAATTATCCCTTCTCGCGATCACACGGAACGGCTGCTTAAATATTTCGGCGCGCGCCTAAGCCGGCATGGCCGCTCCATAATGCTGAAGCCGGGAAATTTGAAGGGAAGAAACCTATCTATACCCGGCGATATTTCAGCCGCGGCGCCTTTCATTGCCGCCGCCTTGCTTTCCGGACGGAAACTTCTGGTAAAAAATGTGGGTCTTAACCCAACCAGAATGGGGATGATAAGAACGCTTAAAAAAATGGGAGCGGTTTTCAAAACCACAGTCAAAATAGCTTCACCGGATCCAATGGGAGACCTATTGGTGCTTCCTTCCAAAATAAATGGAGCAATAATAAGCGAACGCGAAGTTCCGGCTATGATAGACGAACTGCCGCTACTAGCTGTTATAGCTGCGGCAATCGGCGAAAAAACCCTAATAAAAGGCGTGGCCGAACTGCGCCATAAAGAATCTGACAGAATAAAGTCCACTATGTCCATGCTTGAAAGTTTGGGAGCGCGAGCTATTTACAGGGAAGGAGCGCTTGAGATACAAGGGCAGCAACGCTTTCGTGATGGAAAAGTGAATACCTTTAAAGACCATCGCATAGCCATGGCGGCTGCCGTAGCTTCTACAATTGCCGAAGGCCATGTGAAAATAAGAAACCCTAACTGCGTGAATAAATCATATCCGGGTTTTTGGAAAGACTTTGGTAAAATTTTTTTATGTTTGCAGCGGATTTAGGCTCTGAAAAACAATTACCTTGACACTTGGAAGCTCAGATTTAAATTGAGTTCAAGGCGCAACGAATGAGAAGGCTTTACGCCTGTGAATGAGAAGCAACGAAGAAATCAATAAAATATGAGCTTCCCCATAGCAATTATGCTATGGGGCTGGCTGATTTTTGGCTACAACTTCGTCACTCATCGCTTACAGACCGCAGAGGGTATGCTCGCTCTTCGTTTCTCGTTTCGCTCAAAAATCAGTCAGCCAAATGGCAAGTTAATT
>JAKLQJ010000070.1 GCA_022013385.1 Elusimicrobiota bacterium | reverse complement strand
ATATGACATGATACATTTGTCCTTCAATATCTATTCTTGGTTGTCTTGGCATATTTATATTTTACAATATCAAAGAAACAAAGCAACGTCCCCCTTTACTTGCCTAAAAAGATTTTTCTGCGTTCTATTCCGCGGGATATGACATGATACATTTGTCCTTCAATATCTATTCTTGGTTGTCTTGGCATATTTATATTTTACAATATTAAAGAAACAAAGCAACGTCCCCCTTTATCGTCCCCCTTTATGGCGGAATATAATGTGCTGGGAAGCGTATCGCTCAGAGGCGGATATTCAAGCATGGCTTTCAATGACGGCAATCAAAGCATAACCGGCAGTATATCGGGCGGCATAGGCCTAAAAACTTCAAATAATATGACCATAGATTATTCTTTTACTCCGATGGGAGAATTTGAAACGGTAAACAAAATAAGCCTTAGTTATAATTTTTAATCGGAGAGGTTTGAAAACGCTCAGTACGGAGACAGAACGATAAAGCTCTGTCTCTTTTTATTTTATAAATAAACCGTCTTTAAACTGCTTCATCTATAGTTTGTAAATTGCAGTGATACGCCGAAATCTTCTTCTTTTAATAAGGCCATTATATCCTGCAATACATCTTTTGATTTAGACGAGATTCTCAAAGAATCGCCTTGAATGGATGAATTGGCTTTTATTTTTCTGTCCTTTAAAAGCTTGCTTATCATCTTCCCCTTATCCTGAGGAATGCCTTGCTGAATTTTAATGCTCTGTTTGGCCTGTCCGCCCAAAGCATGTTCAATTTTGCCGGGCTGAAAATTTTTAAGCGGCAAGCCTCGTTTAGAAAGCTTTGTTTGCAATACATCATAAAGAGCTTTCACTTTATATTCATCAGCAGATACAAGCATAAGCGTTTCTTCTTTTTTATTAAAAGAAATAGCGGAATTTGAACCCCTGAAATCATATCTGTTTACTATTTCTTTTGTCGCATTGCTTACAGCTTCATCAACTAAAGCATGTTCAACTTTTGAAACAATATCAAAACTATATTCGCTTGCCATAATTGCCTCCGGTTACAAACAAGTTACAGGTTACAAGTTACAGGTCACATGTCACAAATTACCAGTTACGAATAGGTCACCAGTTACAAACAGGTCACCAGTTTCTAGTCACCAGTCACCAGTTACATTCCGAATATTACTTTATCATCGGCGCTTTTACGCCTTTTTCTTTCGCGAATTTAATGGCTTTATCATAACCCGCGTCAACATGCCTTAACACGCCAGTAGCGGGATCATTGGACAAAACTCTTTCAATTCTTTTATCCATTTCTTTTGTGCCGTCGGCTACCGTAACCTGTCCGGCGTGAAGAGAATATCCCATGCCGACTCCGCCGCCATGATGGAAAGAAACCCATGAAGCGCCCGAAGCGGTATTGACAAGAGCGTTTAAAATCGGCCAATCCGCTATAGCGTCAGAGCCGTCTTTCATGCTCTCGGTTTCTCTGAAAGGGCTTGCGACCGAACCCGAATCAAGATGATCCCGTCCTATCGCCAAGGGAGCCGAAATTTTTCCCTGTCTGACATAATCGTTAAAGGCAAGCCCCAATTTTTCTCTTTCGCCATAACCAAGCCAGCATATTCTGGACGGCAGACCTTGAAATTTAACTTTTTCAGACGCCATTTTTATCCATCTTTTTAAATTTTCATTTTCGGGAAACATTTCAAGAACCAATTTATCCGTAACTGCTATATCTTCAGGATTACCGGAAAGAGCCGCCCAGCGGAAAGGGCCTTTGCCTTCGCAAAAAAGATCTCTTATATAAGCCGGAACAAAACCGGGGAAATCATAAGCGTTTTTAACCCCCTGCTTGAAAGCCATTGTCCTTATATTATTGCCGTAATCAAATGTTATGGCTCCTTTTTTCTGCAAATTGAGCATGGCCTCAACATGAATCGCAATTGATTCCATTGCAAGCTCCAGATAAGCTTTTGGAGCCCTTTCGCGCAATTCATCAGCCTGGCTTAAACTCATATTTTTGGGAATATATCCTTTCAAAGGGTCATGCGCCGATGTCTGATCGGTAAGAATATCAATCTTAATATTTCTCTTTGCCATCTCCGGAATTATTTCGGCGCAATTGCCGACAAGACCTACGGAAAAAGGAGTTCCGTCTTTTAAATGTTTATCCGCCATCTTCAAAGCTTCGTCAAGAGAATCAGTCATCGCGTCGATATATTTTGTAGCAAGCCGTTTTTTTATTCTTTCCAGATCAACTTCAATAATAATCGCCACTCCATTATTCATGGTAACAGCGAGAGGCTGGGCTCCGCCCATACCGCCAAGCCCTCCTGAAACAACCAGCTTTCGAGTTAAATCCCCGCCAAAATGTTTTCTGGCCGCGGCAGCAAAAGTTTCATAAGTGCCCTGCAATATTCCTTGAGTTCCTATATAAATCCAACTTCCGGCCGTCATCTGTCCGTACATCATAAGCCCTTTTTTCTCAAGTTCGTCAAAAACTTCCCAACTAGCCCAATTGCCAACCAAATTTGAATTCGCTATCAATACTCTCGGAGCGTATTCATGCGTTTTTAATATTCCGGCCGGCTTGCCGGACTGCACAAGCAAAGTTTCATCATTTTCAAGGCCGATTAAAGACTTCACTATGCCCCTATAACAATCCCAATTTCTTGCGGCTTTTCCTCGTCCGCCGTAAACAATTAAATCTTCTGGTTTTTCGGCAACTTCGGCATCTAAATTATTCATAAGCATCCGCATGGCGGCTTCTTGATGCCAGCCTTTGCAATTAAGCTTATTTCCTCTCGGAGCTTTGATTTTTTCAGTCATTATAGTCATCACCCTACCGCCTGCTTATGAGTCATTAGTTCCGCCGTAGGCGGCAGGGTGATAAATTTCTTCCAAATTAACGCAAAATACCCGCAAAGAACACGGACTAAATATTCTGCGTTTTTGCGGTCTCTGCGCATCTATGTTCTCTGCGTTTTTGCGCTTTACACTTTGTCGCCGTTTTTTGTGTTTGTCTTTTTACCGTTCAAAAGATAATCGGATATTTGTTCCGCCGCTTGTTTTGCCACATTTATCTGCGCCTCTTTGGTTGAAGCGGCTATATGCGGCGTTAAGATTACATTTTCCATACCGAAGAAAATATGCTCTTTAGCCGGCTCGGTAACATAAACATCCGTCGCAAGTCCCGCTATTTTTCCGCTTTCAAGAGCTTCTTTTATATCAGGCTCATTCATAATGCCGCCGCGGGCGCAATTGATGATTCTTACGCCGTCTTTCATTTTGGCTATGGCTTCTTTATTTATCATGCCTTTACTGGTTTCCCTCATGGAAACATGATAACTGATGAAGTCCGATCTCTTATAAAGCTCATCCAAGCTAACGCATTCCACACCCATTCCTTGAGCTCTCTCACAGGTCAATGAGGGATTATAAGCTATAACCTTCATTTTAAGGCCAAGCGCTCTATCGGCTACGATAGAACCGATTGTGCCGAGACCGACTATTCCAAGAGTTTTATCGTAAGCTTCAATTCCGCCGAATTTTTTCTTTTCCCATTTTCCGGCGTGAGTGGATTGATTGGCTTGCGGAATATGACGGCATAATGCCATCATCATGGCGATAGCGTGTTCAGCGGTGGAAACCGTATTTCCCAGAGGAGTATTCATAACAAGAATCTTTTTCTCTGTGCATGCGGGGACATCAATATTATCAACACCGATGCCCGCTCTGACCGCCGCTTTAAGCTTGGTTCCTGCCTCAATTATGTCTTTAGTTAAGGTTGTGGCGCTGCGAATAACTATTCCGTCATATTCGGCCACGCAACTTTTAAGCTCTTCTGGGGTCATGCCGGTTTTAACAACCGCTTCTATGCCGTTTTCATTAAGAATTTTTTCACAAATATTATCCGATTTATCAGCGATTAACACTTTCATTTGCAATCTCCTTTACAACAACATGTTGATGAATAAGAGGCCGCGACTTGGCAATATGCCCAGTCAAGCCACAGGGTAAGGGCTTCAATATCCGAAGTTTCAATGGTCGCGCCGCCCCATATTCTGATGCCGGCCGGAGCTTTTGCATAAGAGTTGATATCATGAGCCACTCCTTCCTTATCCAGCATGGAAGTTATCTTTTTGGCGGCTTTTGTCTTTTCACCATCGTCCAGCTTTTGAAACCAGTCCGCGGTTATTTTAAGACAAATAGAGGTATTGGAGCGAGTCTCTTTAGTTTCAGCTAAGAAGTCCACCCAATCCGTTTTTTCCACCCAATTTTCAATGGCTTTGAGGTTCGCGTTGGAACGGGAAATCAAAGCTTTCAATCCGCCTATGGATTGCGCCCATTTAAGAGAGTCAATGGCATCTTCAACACACAATAATGAAGGTGTGTTTACCGTGCTATACTCAAGTTCTCCCGGTTTAAGTTTGCCGCCGGTAGCAAGTCTGAAAAGCTTAGGAAGGGGCCAAGAAACTTTAGGCTCATTTTCTTCCATTCTTTTGACCGCTCTGGGTGAGAGGACGATAACTCCGTGCGCGGCTTCTCCGCCGAGCACTTTTTGCCATGAAAAAGTTATAACATCAAGCTTTGAATAATCTATGTCCATGGCAAATACGCCGGAAGTGGCGTCGCACATTGTAAGACCTTCTCTATCTGACGATATCCAATCGGCATTCGGAACTTTAACGCCGGAGGTTGTGCCGTTCCATGTGAATATAATATCATGGGAAAAATCGGCTGAAGCTAAATTGGGAAGTTTGCCGTAATCGGCTTTATTTTCCTTTACATTCTGCAATTTAAGCTGTTTAACAATATCGGTTATCCAGTCTTTGCCGAAAGCCTCCCAGCCAAAAATATCTACCGGCCTTGAGCCTAATAAAGTCCACATGGCAAGTTCAAAAGCGCCGGTATCTGAGCCCGCCACTATTCCTATGCGGTAATCTTCAGGCAAACAAAGAACTTTTTTCATAAGATCCGACACTTCATTTAATCTGGCTTTTCCTTCTTTAGAACGGTGAGACCTCCCGACAAGAGCATTTTTTAAGACATCAACGCCCCACCCCGGTCTTTTAGCGCATGGACCTGAAGAAAAATTAGGGCAATTAGGTTTTAATATAGGTTTTTCCATTTTATACTCTCCTTGATACAGAATTTAGAAATAGTGTAAATACGGAAACAAAAACAATAAGTCAACTGAGTAGTTCTAAGATTCCGTTATCTACATATTTCGCATTTGCTTGTTAATAACAATTCGCTTACGCCTTACAGCAATAATAATTCTAACTTTTTAAATCTAGCCTGACAACACAGCAACAGCGTAGTAGCGATATAGAGCAACAGAACGCAAAAAACAAAAGCAAGGCATAAGTTTTCAGACCACAAAATAAGAACTAAGGGCTATTCAAAACTGATTTCTGAGCTGTCACCGATATTAATTCGTTTAACTTGCCCTTTCAATTTAACATCGGAACCTATCAAAGATTCATTTAGATTCACATTTGATATGGCGGCGTCTCTGCCTATTATGGAATCTGAAATCATTGACCATGATATATCGGCATTTTCGCCAATGGACACATTCGGTCCTATTATGGAATTTTTAATTTTTGCCGTTTTGGCTATGTAAACCGGATCTATAACAATAACCCCTTTTCTTTTGGCGGACATTTTTTTCTTCTCAAGGATATATCTATTGGTTGCAAGAAGAGTTTCAGGCTTGCCGCAATCATACCATCCTTCTATGGCAATGGGCTTAATTTTAATTCCGCCTTTTATCATTATATCCAAAGCGTCGGTAAGCTGTATTTCCCCTTTGGTTTTTTTGCCGGAAGCCACCAATTTATCCAAACTGCCGAATAAAACGGAACTATTATTGAAGGAATAAATGCCCACAATGGCCGTATTAGACTTTGGATGCTGAGGTTTCTCAACCACTTTCTTTATATATCCCCCCTTAGATTCAACCACGCCAAAACGCCGCGGATCTTGAACCTCTTTAACAGCCAAAGCATTCATTCCGGGTTTTAAAAATTTTTTAATATCTGCGGACAATATTGTATCGCCGAGCATTACTAAAGCCGGACCTTCGACATAATCTTTAGCCATCCAAATGGCATGGCCAAGCCCTTTAGCTTCTTCCTGCACAATATATGTAGCGTTCAATGATGGATAATTGGTATTGACAAACTCTTTTATCTTTTCGCCGAGATAACCGATAATCATGTAAACTTTTCTTATGCCCGCTTTCTGAAGGTCATCTAATATATGCGCTATTATGGGTTTATCACCGACGGTTAAAAGAACTTTTGGATGAGTATGCGTATGCGGCCTAAGTCTTGTGCCTTCGCCCGCGACCGGAACGATAGCTGAAAATTTACTGTTTTTCATAATGGAACTCCTTCCAAACATTTTTGAACTTCAACTGTCTAAGCATCACTAAGTTTTACAAAATTATGAGAACAAAACCAAAACGCAAAGGCCATTTGTAAGTCGCAATGCTCCGGATAGGGGACATGATACAAGGCGTTTTGTAAACGGCCGGATAGAACACAGAAATCGGAAGAAAGTTTATCCTTCCATAAGCTTTCTTGTCTTTCGCAGTCTTGACTATTGGGCGATTGACCGCAAGAAAGATAAAAAATTTGTTTTATAGAAACCTTTAATGCCCAGTATAGAGTAGGTCTTTTTTCTAAAATAATCGGGTCTTATTGCTCATACGATCATCTCTTGTTTTATTTAGAATATGATCAGTAGTTAGGCAATCCCGCCCCCGCCACTACTGCATCGGCGGGCAGGCCCGCCAAGTTGAAAATTCGGCAGATTTTGTTGTAAACTTGTATTCATGGGTTGCACCTACTGGGTGATTGGTAGATAATCATTATATCAGACGGTGCAACCTATGTAAATTGGAATCCTATCTCGGATACGGGGTGTTGCTACGCCGCCAGCCTCATAAAATTCAGTTTCAGTTGAATTTTTCGGAATAGAGGAGAGCCATTGTGCCGCAAGAGACTATAAAAAAGTGGAAAGAAAGATATTTTAAAACAAAATCATCTGCCGATATGGAATTTCCGTATTGGTATAGCCGGGAATGGTTTGAAAATGACGGCGAAATAAATATTGTAAGGAGAGCGAAAGCCCTCAAACGCGCCTTCACGCGATTAACCCCGTCAATTTTTCCGAATGAATTGATAGTAATGGGAAAAACGCGAAATATGAGGGGCTCTTATCCGATGCCATGGCTATCCGGTTCTTATTTCATGGCCGCCCATGACCAACTATACAAAGACGCTCTAGATTGTGGAAAATTAAGCGCCGATAAGCTGACGAAATTCGGTCAAGGCGGAGGAAATGTCACGAAAAGCGGCAATAATGTAATTTCAATAGCCGGCAAATTTGGATTAAGAAAAGAAGAACTGCCGATGCTTATGGAAATGGTAAAAATATGGAAAGGCAAATCTGTTGAAGATATCGGCCATAAATATGAAAAACTTGTGCCGCAGTATAAACAAAAAGAAGCCATCATGAAATCTCTTGTCTGTATGTTTGATTCGGGCTATACGATTCCGCAAGGCAGGGAAGTTATGAATTATTATTATCCCCTCCAATATGGCATTGACGGAATGATTGATTTCTGCCAAAAAAAAATAAATGAAGTTGCCGGCCGTCCCGATATGGACAGACTCTATTTTTACAAATCGGCCATTTTGAGTTTGGAAGGTGTAAAAACTTGGATTTTAAATTATGCCGAAAAAGCGGAATTGCTATCCGATAAAGAAAAAGATTCCGAACGGAAGCGATTATATGCCGAAACCGCCGAAAGACTTAAATGGTTATCTTCCAATCCTCCGCGGACATTCCACGAGGCTCTGCAATTATGCTGGACATTTCATATAGCAGTATTAAATGAAGACTGCATTTCTGGAATGTCGCCGGGAAGATTGGGGCAGGTTCTATATCCATGGTGGAAAAAAGATATGGCAAGCGGAATTCTCAATAAAGAAAAAACCATGGAATTGCTTGAATGCATGAGAATGAAATTTACGGAGTTGGATTGCTTCGCGTCTATGGGTGTTGTGGGCGGAGTTTTGTCAGGAAACACTTTTAATAATCTTTCCATCGGCGGTTTAACTAAAGACGGACAAAGCGCCGCCAATGAATTGGAAATGTTTATAATAGAATCCGGCATGACCTGCGCTACGCCTCAACCCACATTAACAATCCTTTATAATGAGAAACTGCCGGAAGAATTTCTGCTAAAAGGAGTACAATGCGTTAAAACCGGAGCGGGTTATCCGGCCTGGGTGAATGATCAAACGGCTATGGATTTTTTAATGAGAAATTACGGGCCGGAAGGCATGACTACCCAAGATGCCCGCGCATGGGCTATTGGCGGCTGTCTTGAAACATCGCCCGGAGCTTGGATGCCGCTTAAACTGGACGGAAAAACGCATTGGATACCGGGCGGTTCGGCCGGAGCCACAAGCGTAGGAGTCCATTTCATAAGCACGCCTAAAATTCTTGAATTGGTTTTATTTAACGGCATGGACAAGAGAACCGGGCTGGAAGTTTTCAAAGACCACGACTATAAACTTAAGACTTATGAAGAAGTTTGGCTGGCATTTAAAGATTATTTCAGCCAGGCCGTTGATGTTCTTTGCTTATGCAATAATGTGCAACATGACGCATGGAGAAAAATAACGCCGCCGATTATCAATTCGGCTTTAAAGCCGGACTGTCTGGAAAAAGGAAAAGATATCGGTCAAAAAGGCTCGCGATTTAATGCCACATTTAATATTGAGGTATGCGGCGGAATTAATTTCGTTAATTCTTTGGCATCGCTTAAGAAAAATGTTTTTGAGGAAAAGAATTTTACCTTAGAAGAAATGAAAGATGCCATGATTCAAAGTTTTGGGCATGAGTCAAAAGAAAAAGCTGATTTCCATTCAAAAGGAGAGCGCGTAAAAAATGCCGAACAGAGAAAATGGATAAAAATACACAAACTGTGCTTGGACGCTCCCAAATACGGAAATGATGATTTTTATGTTGACAGTATTTTTAAAGAATGGGAAGATTGGTTCTGCGCCATGTGCGGCAATTTCATATCTTTATATGACAAACCCATGTATCCTTGCCAGATTTCAGTTTCAACTCACGGCTCAATGGGAGCCGCAACTATGGCCGCTCCCGACGGACGCCTATCGTGGACGACTTTCGCCGACGGTTCGGTTTCCGCGTATCCAGGAACAGATAAAAACGGGCCATACGCTTTGTTTAACTCGGCCACAGTATGGGACCATTCAGCTTCCCAGAATTCCCAGCTAAATATGAAGATACATCCGAGCGTGGTTAAAGGACGCGAGGGGTCAAAAAAACTTCTTGAGATTATAAAAGCTTATTTGAGAAAGGGAGCTTTTCACATACAATTTAATGTGGTTGATTCTGAAACGCTCAAAGATGCCCAAAAACACCCCGAAAAATACAGAGAACTTATGGTGAGAGTGGCCGGCTTTACTCAGTATTGGGTAGAGCTTGGAAAACCGATTCAGGATGAAGTTATAGCCAGAACCGAATATTGTGAAATAGCATAACAGAAAGCAGTGATACAGCTCGACGATGCGGCAGTTAAAAACAATAGCGACAAAGAGCAAAACAGTTTCAAGTATAAAGTTTAGAGAAAATAGCAAGGAGCAAATAGGTGACAAAAGAATATACATGCCGCGATTGCGAAAATCTTATTACAATAGATGTTTTAGAGGGATTATGCGTCATTGATAAAAAGGTTAATTCCATTGATAAAAAGGCTTGTGATAAATTTAAGTTCGCAAAAAAATGCAAATTTTGCCTGCATTATTCAAGCATTGAAGAGTTTCTGGGAAAATGTAAAAACAAAACCTTAATATATCCCGACCTTTCCGCCAAAGATTGTAAAGATTTTAAATTGACTACTTAGCAACAAGGAACAGTTTCCTCCAAACAAATCGGCAGTGTAACCCTTATGGATTTCTTTGAAACCTAAGACGCAAGGATAGAAAGCGCTGTCATAGGCTGATAAAATAATTGATGATTCAAAAAGGAACAATCTTTGATATACAAGGCTTTTCCGTTCATGACGGACCGGGCTGTAGAACAACAATCTTCCTAAAAGGATGCCCTTTAAATTGTAAATGGTGCTGTAACCCTGAAGGAATCGCGCCATATCCGGAAATACTTTTCTACAAATCAAAATGCGCGATAAACGATTGCGACGGCGAATGTATTGAATCCTGTCCGAATGCGGCCATTATTGGCGGAAAAAAATCCGCGAACATTAATACTCTTAAATGCGGAAAATGCAACGGCTTTGCATGCGTGAGCCAATGTTATTATGACGCAATAAAAATTTCGGGCATCAATTTATCGGCGGAAGAACTTATGAAAAAGATTCGGAGGGATAGACAATATTGGGGAGCTCAAGGCGGAATGACATTATCCGGCGGAGAGCCCTTGAGTCAAATTGAATTTACGGCTGAAATTCTAAAAAAATGCCATGACGCTTATATTCATACAGCTATTGAAACCTGCGGTTATGCTCCGTGGAAATCTTATGAAAGAATTTTGGATTATACGGACTGGATATTTTTTGACATTAAACATATGGATTCCGCCGCTCACGAAAAAGAGACCGGTTTGCCGAATGATTTGATTTTGGAAAACGCAAAAAAAATAGCGGCAAGCGGCAAATGCCGCTTAATATTTAGAATGCCTTTGATTAGCGGATTTAACGATTCAAGAGATAATATCATCGCCACGGCGGATTTTATATCAAACGCCGGAACAAAAGAAGTAAATATCCTTCCCTTTCATAATCTTGGCCGGTCAAAATATTCTTTACTTGGAAAAGAATATCACTACAAAAATGCGCCTTCTTTCAAATTAAAGGATGTATCTGAAATTAAAAAAATATTTCAAAAGCGTTCCATAAAATGCTATCCGGGCAGTGAAACCCCTTTTTAGCAAATATTTTGTTCCAAATTAAAATGGTCGGATTTGTTCGCTCGTTTTGTACAATATATCAAAGCTGTATAATGACGCTAAACCATATTTATGGAGTTAACAAATGAAATCTAATAAAATATTTTTTCCCTTAATCTTCTTATTGCTTACCGGTTGCGCTTCCTTTCAATCGGGGGATATATTATCCTCCCGCAACACTCTTAGAAAAATGCTCAATGACAAAACAATAAAACCTTTCGCCAAAATTGATGTTTCATGGAAAAACTTTCCTTACAAAAGCGTGTCGGATTCAATAGGCATAGGCTCCATTACCAATCCTCCGAAACCTCAGGCTTTTCCCGTAAAATGCAAAGACTCTGATTATTTAATAAGAAAAACCGAAGATATCTTTGCCGATGCGGGCCTTTATGACCCTAAAAACGGCAAAGGGACTTTAATCATTGACCTTGTATCCTTCGGAAAGTGGACTTATCGCGATTTATTTAAAAGTTTTTTGGTTGATACCGGATGGATTATGATATTTCCCGCCTCCCTTCGGGTAAATTATTATTTAACCGCGGAATTTGAAATGAACGGAGAAAAAGTAAAAATCAAAGAAATCGGCGAACATAAAACCACTTTTCACGCTTTGATATTTCCTTTGTATCCCTTATTTAGCCCGGGCATCAAAGAAAAAAGCATGCTCAAAAATATGCTATGGAAATGCGCCACTGACATTTACATCCGTCAATCTTCCGCCGTCAAAAAAGAGGAATTAAATCTCTATGACGAATTGCTGAAACTTCAAGTCGCTTTGGAATATTTCCCTAAACACTTAAAAAACCATAGTATTTTATTTGATTTTGAAAAAGAACCCCTAAAATCCGTAAACAATGCCAAACAACAACTGCTGTCTCTTATAATTGACTTCCGAAATAGGAAAAAAGAAACCGATAAAGAAACTTTAAATCTTGACGCTAAAGATTTTAAAACAAACCTAAAAACAATCGTTTCCTTTATGGATGATTTAATGCAACACGGCTACTCTGAAGATGAGCGCTGGCAAAATTGCAGAGAAGAGAATGAACCCTCTTCTTTGGAAGAATTAACTCGGCGTTTTACATGTTACCATTGCGCGCACGGCAATTCTTCCATTTGCGAATAAAACATAGTGCGGCAGAACGGCAGCGAAGCAGTGCGGCATAAACAAGCCAACTAATTTAATGTATAGGAATTTCAAAGTGTAGCTGCAGCCCCTTGGGCTGCCTAATTTAATCAAAAATAAAGCCTGATTGAGGAATAATAATAATCCGGATATAAACCGAATTCTGAATTGGGAGCGATTAAACTTCCGGCATAAAGAGCTCTTTTGCCTATGGAAATGTTTGCGCCGATACCCAAATACATATTGCTTGCGATATTATATTCAAGCCTTGGAGTAAAATAGGCTGAACTATCATTTAGATTATAAATGGCGGACATATTTGCGCTTATAAGCGGAGTAATCGCGGTTGAAAAACCGGGAATTAGATAATGCCTTGAAAGAAGATAAACGCCGGCGTCGGTAAAAGCCGTTTTCGCGGTTTGCGATATATATTTATTCTCATTTGAACTGCCGGCGCCGTTGTAATGATATTCAATAAAACCTAAAACACCGGAAAAAAATTGGAAATTATAATCCGCGCCTACGGAAAGCCTGAAAAAATCTTCTTCTTTTAAATGCTCGCTAAAAACTTGAGCGTATGTATGAGCTGCCTCAAGCCATAAACCCGCCCCTCCGATACTGCGGACGAAATCCGCGCCTAAAAGGAGATTGTTCTTAAACGCTTGAGCCATCAAAGTTATATCGGTTCCGCTTTTATAAATTTTAGCCCTCAAAAAAGCCGCGCTCTCGGCAACTTTAAAATGCCCGCCACAGACTATCCCCCCGTCAAATTCCCCTAATAAACCTATGGGAATTTTTACCCTTAAAGCGTCAACTCCCATCCGCTCTTCCGTATCAAGTGCGGCAAAATCATAAGGAGCCAAAACATCGGTAGGATTTACGGCTTTTGCCATTCCAAAAGCTATGGGCTGACGGCCTATATATAAATCACCAAAATCGGCCGTTAAAGAAAAGAAAGCCCTGTCTATATTTTGAGTAGCGCTAAAATCGGCGTCCGCATTATCAGTGCGTGGAAATAAATATCTGCCCGCGTCATACGCGCGGTATGATAAAGATGAAGACGCCAATGAGGACGGAGCTGTTAGAAAATTATATTTACGCGCCAGAATATTGGTTTCATAAGCCAATTCTCCGCGCAGATTTTTTTTATTCCAAATAGTTTCCAAACGAAATTTATTATTAAAAAGAACTCCGTCTTGCGATGAAAGAGGAGAATCCGCCCCCATCACAAAACCTTTGTAAAAACTTTTAAATCGCAATAAAGGTTCAGCGCTACGCGCGCTATTAAAGCTCATACCCATTAACACCGCGCAAAAAATTAGTTTTTTAATTACTTTCATTTTTTAAATTTTGAGCTCTATCATTTTTAATTATATCGGAATCTACCTTCCCATCTTTGAAAATTATAAGGCGGTCAGACTTATCCATGATTTTAGGGTCATGAGTGGCAAAAACAAATGTTATGCCGCGCTTTCTGTTTAAGGTATGCATTAAATCAAGCAAAGAGGAACCGGTTTCAGAATCAAGATTCGCTGTGGGTTCATCAGCTAAAATAATGTCGGGATTTGAAACAATGGCTCTGGCAATTGCCACTCTCTGTTGCTGGCCGCCTGAAAGCTGAGACGGAAAACGATTTTCTTTACCGGAAAGGTCCACATCCTGAAGAACTTTCAAGGTTCGCTCTCTGCGCCGAGCCGGAGAGATATTTTGAAGTAGCATTATATATTCTATATTTTCGGCGGCGGTAAGAACTGGAATAAGGTTATAGGCTTGAAATATGAAACCTATATGATCGCGCCTAAAATCGGATAATTCTTTTTTTGTCATTAGGCTTATATCTTTACCGGCAAGACGCGCTATTCCGGAATTAATTGAATCCAAACCGCTTATAAGATTTAAGAATGTGGTTTTGCCGGAACCCGATGGTCCGGCTATGGCGATAAATTCTCCTTTTTTTATCTTTAAATCGACGGATTTGAGAGCATTAACTTCAATCTCGCCCGAGATGTAAATTTTGCTTAAAGATTCGGTTTCTATAACATAGTCCATAATATTTTACTCCGTAAAATAAGTTTCAAGTCTCATGTCACAAGTCACATGCAACAGCAATTAAGTTTCAAGTCTCATGTCACAAGTCACATGCAACAGCAATTAAGTTTCAAGTCTCAGGTCACAAGTCATCCTTACTTCCACACATCTATGCCTCTATACATCCATGCCTCCACACATCTATGCCTCTATTCTACAGACTTTTGCGCATTGCTTTTACCGGCGTAATTTTTGAGGCGTAAAAAGCGGGATAAATACTAATCAAAACGGTGAATATCATTAAAACCAAGGGATAGACGATATATTGAAATATTCTTGAAACAGGAATTATGGGTTCTAAAAAGGTTGCTCCCGCGAACTCTATTCCGCTATAGTCAAGACCATTAATGCCGACGATATAAACAGCGGCAAATCCTATAATACTGCCCAAGACTATGCTTGTCAAAGCAATCATGACCGCTTCCAAAACTATCATCAAGCCAAGTTGAAAAGGGCGCGTGCCGAGTGAACGCAATATTCCAAATTCAAAAACTCTTTCAAAAATAGCCATAAAGAGCGTGTTCATAATGCCCAATGACACTATCATAAAAAGTATTATGGCCGTAATAAGAATTCCCACCGCAGACATTTTGCTTGCCGCCATAACTTCCGGCAAAAGAGCGGGCCACGATAATGCTTCATTAGACTTGTTTGAATATTTACTTGAAAAGAAATCATTTTCAGCTTCCTTAAAATCTTTAAATTTAAGAGCTATTTCATGTATCTTGCCGTTCATCGCCAATAATTTCTGAAATTCCGTCAATTTTATAAAAGCAAGGTTTTTATCCATTTGCCGTGAATTGGAATGAAAAATTCCCCCAACGCGAAACATTCCCTGCGCAAGCTCTCCTGTTTTATATTGCGCAACCGTTACAATGATATGTTCGCCTATGCCTACTTCCAAATTTTCAGCCAGCTCCGAGCCGATAAGTATTTCGTTTTGCCCTGATTCTTTGAGAAATTCACCTTTATTTATAAAATCGTTTATTTTGGAAATATTTTTTTCTCTTTCAACATCAATGCCGTAAAGCATTACCGAATCAGAGTTGCTAGCGGATGCAAACATTGAAAAAGAAATAGCTCTTGGCGTAAAACTTTCCGCCTTATCGTCTCCCGCCAACTGTTTTAATATTCCAATGTTTTCATTAATTACCAAATCAATATCATTGGAATTCCTAAATCCTTCTCCATGTATTTGAGCATGTCCAAGAAAAGTGCTTGTCGCGGATCTAACTATATTATCCGCCATGCCTATAGACATTCCGTCAACAAAAATTAAAGCCGCAAGTCCGAGACCGACCATAAGGCTAACAAGAAAAGTTCTGCGTTTATTGCGCAGATTATTTCGCCAAGCAAGTTTTAATAAAAAAACAATCTTCATAATAGTTAGGCAACATGGCAAAAAGAAACAGTATTAAATCTCCGTGCGACAAATCCTTGTAATTGCGGGTATTTCGCCTATTATCCGTTACTCATTATCTGTCTCCAAGCGCTTTAATTGGAAGAATATTCGCCGCTCTTAAAGCCGGATATAAACCCGTTAAAACTATAGCGATTAAAAACACATATGTGGGTTGATATATTACTTTAGCCTCTATGGATGAAATCATTTGGGTAAATTTAATACCGCCGTAGGCAATTGGCGTAACCGGAATGCCATGAATTGATAAATAATAATTTATGGCAAAAGCGCCAATAATGCCGATTACAATGGAAACCAAGCCGAGAAGAATAACTTCAGTCATAATCAACTTAAATATATCTGAAGGCGAAGCGCCGATAGCTTTCATAACGCCAAATTCTCTAGTGCGCTCAAGTATGGACATAAGAATTGTGTTTAAAACGCCTATAAGCACAATGACCATAATTATAAAATTGCTGATATTGGCGCCTTTTCTATCGGCGCGCATGGCATTATAAAAATCCTTTTCTATCACTTGCCAAGGATCAATATCAATGGATTTGTCATTAAGCGCCAGCTTTATATCCTTGGCTCTTTTTCGAGCGCCTTTATGATTATTCAAGACTATCGCCAATTCATGAATCTTTGGGCCAAGCGATAGGAAGTCTTGGGCGTCTTTAATATGCATAAAACAATGCCTTTGGCCGAAAGAAGAGCCATTTTCCCCCATTATGCCGATTATGTGGAAATTTTCATTCGCGATAGAACCGTCCGCTCCCTGACCTATAAGAGAAATCTCATCATTTAATTTTACTTTAAGAATATCCGCCAAGCCCTTTCCCAATATAACTTTTTTTGACGGCTCAAACGGCAAAAAATTTCCTGTTTTCACTTGCAAAGCAAGTGATGTGGAAACCGCTTCCATGTCGGGATCTAAGCCCATAATTATAGCGCCGCTTGTTTTAGCGCCGGCAAATGAAAGAGCGGAAGAATAAACTCTCGGAGCAAAGGATTTAATAAATTCCATCTTCTTTAACGCAATTTTTAAATCATCGGCATTGTTTATGGTCTTATAAAGAGAAGAACGCTGTAAATATCCGCTTTTATGAATCTGAATATCTCCCGTATGCATGCGTGTGAACATTTCTATTATACTGCCGTATGTTCCTTCGGAAATACCGAGACTGAGTGAAAATAAAAGAAAACCGCCGCTTATCATGAGCGCGGTTAAAAGCGTTCGCCTTTTCTGCCTTAAAATATTTCTGCGCGCCATTCTTAATATCAGCATAAATTCAGAGTTTAAAGTTTAGAGTTCAAAGTTTAGAGTTTAAAGTTCAGAGTTCAAAGTTTAAAGTTCAGAGTTTAAAGTTTAGAGTTTAAAGTTCAGAGTTCAAAGTTTAAAGTTTAGAGTTCAAAGTTTAGAGTTCAAAGTTTAGAGTTCAAAGTTTAGAGTTTAAAGTAAACAATATTAAATTTATCGGTCGACGGTTTCAAGCCACAGGTCACAAGCAAAAACAACAAACCCTGCTCAATAAACGCAATGAACGCTAATTACCGCTTCTTCTGGAGATTTCTGATGCTAAAAATACTCTCGGGTATTTTGATATCAAATTCTATCTTTTTATATTTTACTACGGTTTTGCGTCCGGGCTTAGAAGCAACTTTCATAAAAAGCGTAGCAGGAATAAACTTTCCGCCTAAATTTTTAATATCTGTAAATTCCATACTGCGAGCTATTCGGCCTTTTTCGTCAAAATAAATTTGTTTTACCGGCAAATTATTTTTTTTATTTATTAAAATTTCTATTTTGGCCCATAAAGAAACCACGGCTTTTTTAGGCTTAAGGCGTATATAATAAATTCCCTCTAACGCTTCTTTGGGAGTGAAAAACTCCCCTGTATAATCATCCAGAAAAGTGCTTTCTTTAACCAAATCATCATTGGTAAAATCAGACCCCATCCATGACCCCATCATCATTGAAGGCGGAACGCGCATAACCTTATTTATTTTCGGAAAATAATTCCACATTTTATTGTTTAAGCGCAATGTGGTTATCCCCTCGTCTTTTTGAGGGGCGGTAATATACATGAATGTTTTTTTCATCCCGCGAGTCCAAGATTTAATACCTATAGTTCTTGTCCAATTGGGCGTGACAACTTCCATTTCCATTTCACCATAACTGCTGTCGCTTCTATAAAGCTCGTCAATTTTTTTTAGGAGTTCTAAAGGAGTAATGCCAGAAACTTCGTTTTTTTCCAATGCAAAAGAAAAAGCCGGAGAGAATATAAAAGACAATAGGAGAATAAAATGCGCTGTTTTAACTTTCACAAAATATCCTATTGGCAAACTATAATCACACCCGGCGACAATTTAAACTTTAAAAAATCAAATATTGGGATTTATCCGCCTTTGCGTATAACTTATTCTGCGCTCTTTGCGACTTTCGCTTTTGGCTTCTCAAACTCTTTTTTAGGTTTTTTTAAAAGCTCGGATTTTTCGGTTACTTTTTTGTTTCAGTTTTTTGGGGTTCTTCTTTTGTTTCAGCCTTAGTATCTTCGGCCTTTTCCGCTTCGGAAAGCTTGGATAAAGCCTCTTTCGCATCTTGAAGATACAAACTATCGGAATTATTTTTTATGAAGGCTTCAAGAAGTTTTTTGCCCTCATCGATTTGACCGTCAACTACTTTTTCAATTGCGGCGATAAATTCTTTTTTCTCATCATCAAGCTTTTGAGCCGCTTTCTCGGTTATTCCGCCTTTCCAATATAGTTCCATAGGATCCACGCTCTGATCCGCGCCTCTCACGGCCGCCACAGCGCTTATGCGCACTTTGGGAGCAAGCCGCTTTTCAATTTTAGTATTTAAGCTTTTTAGAACTTTTTTATACCAGTCAAGAAAACTGCCGCTATTTGCCGCAAAAACCGTATTAGCAGCAAAAACCATAATAAGAATAGTCAATGTTTTTTTCATAAATTTGCCTCCAAATAAATTTTCCTACTACTTTCCGCCACACTTGTGCGCTACCATTTTCCACCTCGGAGGTGGAAAATGGTTAATTCTTGATTAATTTTGAACCAATCGTCTTAAGACTTGAATCCAATTTTATGGCTTTTTCAACAAAAGCCTTAACATCGTCTTGTTTCTCCAGTTTAACGGAAACTCTGGCAAGATTAAGCCAAATATTCGCGTCATAACCATCAGCTTTTGAAGCTTTGAAATAATACTCCTTGGCCTTCTCGTATTTGCCTTCCAAAAATTCAATATTGCCCATATTGTTTAAAACAGTGGAATCAAGAGCATCTTCATCCAATAATTTCTTCAAATGGTCGCGAGCGTCTTTATATTCGCCGTACTCGGCGCATAGTATGCTGAAATTTATAAGAGTTTCTTTATCGTCAGGCTTAGCTCGCAATATGGTTTCATACTGCTTTTTAAGATAATCGTATCTTGCCTGTGAAAGAGATTTTATGGCTTTGACTATTTTTTCATCCAAATTTTCTCTTTTCATATCGGAAAAATCAGTATCACTTTCAGGCAATGTAACAGGCTCAAAAAATGTCCATGCATGGCGCACATCTATAACCTTAACATCCTCTTCATTATCTCTATACATCAAGGCTTGATGCTGTATCGCATTGAAGAAATCCTTTCCCGTCAAAGTTGTTTCAAGTCCGACCCAATAAGTATTATTATGCTTTATGAGGTATTCCGCCGGAATACCGATCTCTTGGGGAGTAGCTTTTTCCGTATCAAACATAAGAGCTATATGGCTTGGATAATCCAAAAGCGCGACATGAATGCCCGAAGCCTCAAGCAAAGAGGCGAACAAAGCCGTTAAATCGTCGCAATCTCCGCCTTTCGTTTTCAATGTGTCTCTCGGAAATTGAACGGTATCCAAAGCTTGAGCTCCCGAAGATTTTATAGCTGAATAAGGATTAACAGGATCCTGCAAATAGCTTATTCCATAATCGCCCAATGCCTCCCACAGCAGTAAAACCTTTAATACATTTTCGTCAATAAGCTTCGCGTCTTTTTCAAATTTAGATTTCGCCACTAAAGAAACCCTGCTGAATGAAAGAACGGGACCATCCTTAGTAGTGATAAAATTAGCAAGCCGCTCGGGCCTGTCCCATACTATCGCGTTTTTTGAAAGAACCTTAAGAGGTTTATTTAAAGTGATTTTTTTCTCTTTGCCGCTGTCATAATATGTAACGGTAAGTTGCGCCTGAATGGGCGTATCTTCGGTTATGCTTAAAATTCTATTATTAAGCGTTCCCATGAGATCAACTTCAGTTTCTTTATTGGCAGCTATTTCCTCTACTATGCTGTCTGAAGGAAAATCCATAAAATCCTTGAGATAAAAGGAGAACTTAACATTGCTGAAAGAATTGTCGGTATTGTTTTTTATCTTGATTTTACCTATGGGATTTTTGATGTAATATTTATAATTCGCCGAAAATATGTAACCGAGGTCGATTGGAATAATTTCAACCGGCGCTATATTATCGGAAACCGCCGCCGGCTTCTCTTTTTTTACGCCTTTAACATAAACCGATGCCGGCACGGATAAAGCGCTTTCCTCGCCGTCATGTGAAACCGCCGCCACAGCATAATAGTAAGTGGCGCCGGCCAAATTTTCATCCAAATATTCTCCTTCTTTCAAAACACCAAGCCTGCTATACTCCTCTTCGCCTGATTTTCTGTAAACCCCATATTCTTTTATCCAATCATTATCGTCCGCTTTCAAAGAAATACTCACATTGCCTTGTTTTAGAGAGACTTTAGGCAAAGCCGGCGCCGGCGGGATATAATTGATGTCAAACGCGACAATGGCGGATTTTTTCATATCCGAAATATAAAGCTTATTGTTTGAAAAAACCATATACGACGGTTCATTAAGCTCCCTATCGCTATTGCCCTTAGAGAAGAAACTGGTTACAAAATTTCCGTCTTTGTCAAAGATTTTAATACTGGAAACGCCTTCATCCAAAATATAAAAGTACCCTTTCATATCATATGCCAAAGCGATAGGCTTCACTAATTTGCCAGAATCATCCCACACTTTGATAAATTTTCCCGACGCATCCGTTACAATAACTTTCTTCAAATCCGCGTCCAGGACATAAATATTGCCTTTTTCATCACATTTAACATCTATAGGCTTTTTTAAACTGATATTTCCGATTTCAGGTCCCATCACAAAAAGAAAAAGGCCGTTAGCATTAAACGCCTGCAACCTTTTATTCTTTGTATCCGCGATATACACGCGGTCTTCTTTATTTAGGATTAAATTTTGAGGAGCGTTAAACTTTCCTTCTTTGTTTCCCTTTTCGCCAAACATATTTAAGAAACCGCCCTCGGGACTAAAAATTTGAATTCTGCTATTTCCGGTATCGGCTATAAAAACACGGCCTTTCGTATCAAACGAAAATCCCAAAGGTTTATTTGTTTGTCCCTGCTCCTTTCCGTATCTGGAAAAAGTTTTTCTGCCTTTTTCGTCTATAATCGCCACTTCTTTAGTATCCGGAAGCGCGGCTATTACTGAGCCATTATCTAAAATGAGAAACGCATCTGTTTTGTAAACGAGTTTTTTAGAAGGACCTTTTAAATTAAACGCGGCGGATGAAGAAACGGATTCCAGCTTTTCTTTTTTAAGTTTATTCTCAAGAATCACAGTGACAATTTTCTTATTGCCCGCGTCGCTCAAATAAATATTCCCGCTCCCTTCCACTTCAATATCGCTTAAATCTAAAAATTCGCTTTTCCCCTTTCCGCGTGTGCCGAAAGTTCCAAGAATTTCTCCTTCGGGAGATATTTCCTTAATCTTGCCTTCTTTTGAATCCACAATATAGATAAAACCATAATCATCGACGGCAATGCCGCTATTACTGAAAGCAAACTCTTTTAAAACCTTGCCGAAAATATCATATTTTATAACCATCTTCCCTTTACTGTCAGAAACGTATATATTTAACGCCCTGTCAATGCTGATTTTGAACGGCGCAATTTTACTTGTTCCGTCCGCCATTAATGCGGGAAAACCATAAATGAATATGCCGTCTGAGTTATAAATCTCTATCCTCTTATTGCCTGTATTGGCAACATAAACCCTGCCGTTTGAACCTATAGCTATCCCTAATGGCCCGTTGAGCTGGCCCGGCATAGAGCCTTTGGTGGCGAAAGACCAAAGAAATTCCCCTGTCAAATCAAATACACTGATTTCGGAATTTTTAGAATCGGCGACATAAATTTTTGATTGGGAACAGGCTACAGCGGCGGGAGACTTAAGTTTTGTGTTTGTTTTTTTCAACAGTTTACCTTCACTATCAAATATAAGCAAGGATTTCGCTTTTGAATCTATGACAAATACATTTGCTTCGCAAACGGAAATATCCACCGGTTTTATAAGAGCGGAGTTCTTAACTTGACCCTTGAGCTCCAATTTATCATAAGCTTCGGCATTGAAACTTAAAAAAGGCAACTGAATAAGTAAAACCGCTAATATAGTTTTTTTCATTTGATCTCCCCTGTTTATTCGTATAGCTTATTAGAAATACTAATAGTAACAATGTATGTCCTAAATTGAGCGCCTTGATTCATAGCGCAATAGTATTTTAGAATAAATTGAGGCGCTACACAATATACCTCAAAAAAAAGCGCTACAGTACAGCTTGTCTCGTGGCGAATATGGCGACACGGGAACAGTGATACAGGCATAGACACTAAATATTTAAGGAGTAATAAAATTATGAATCTTATTTTTCTGCGCAGAATTATAACCACTTCTATAGGCAGAAAGCTGGTAATGGCCGCGACAGGCCTCTTATTGGTCGGTTTTGTGTCATTCCATCTTATGAGCAATCTTATCCTTTTAAATGGACGAGAAACCTATAATGCCTATGTGGCGCATTTAACCGGCATGCCTTTCCTATTACTCATTGAAATCGGACTATTCTCTCTGTTTCTTATTCATATTTTCATGGGCGCCTATGTTAGATGGGAAGATTTCAGAAATAGTCCCGCGGGTTATGAAAAAAGAAACTGGCAAGGCGGACGAACCATAGGTTCTGCGACTATGCTTTACAGCGCGGCCACAATTCTTATTTTCGCGGTCTATCATGTTTTTACTTTCAGATTTTCCGACCACAGCATGGGTTTTTATGAAATGGTTACAAACGCTTTCAGAGATCCTGTTTACACGGCTATCTATACATTGGGCGCTTTGGCAATAATACTTCATTTAAGCCATGGAGTGCAGAGTATTTTTCAAACATTAGGCATAAACCATCTAAAATATACGCCTTTTATAAAATTTGGCGGTTGGATTATGGCTTTGGCAATGGTGGCTTTCGCCCTGCTTCCGCTCATTTTTCTATTTGAAGCAGAAACCTATCTAATGGGAGTATTCCGTTGAAAGATAAAATGTATGGATTATAGATGCGTAGAAATATAGGAGTAGCGACAGCAAGAAAACAATAACGGAAATATGTAAACACGATAATAAGTTGATATGGAAAGGAGGCTATGTGAAACTAAACGCCAATATACCCGAAGGACAGATAGAAAAGAAGTGGACCAATCACAAATTCAATCTAAAACTCGTAAACCCTAATAATAAGACGAAGTACGATATAATAGTGGTCGGAACCGGACTTGCCGGCTCTTCGGCCGCGGCTTCCTTAGGAGAGCTCGGCTATAATGTGAAAGTATTTACTATACATGACTCTCCCAGACGCGCCCATTCCATCGCCGCTCAAGGCGGGATAAACGCGGCAAAAAATTATCCCAATGACGGCGACAGCATTTGGCGGCTCTTTCACGATACCGTGAAAGGCGGCGATTACAGAGCGCGGGAAGCGAATGTTTACAGATTGGCCGAAGTAAGCAATCAGATAATTGACCATTGCGCGGCCTTGGGAGTGCCTTTTGGAAGGGAATATGGAGGCTATCTCTCCAATCGCTCGTTCGGCGGAGCGCAGGTTTCCAGAACATTTTATACACGCGGACAAACCGGCCAGCAATTATTGCTTGGTGCGTATAGCGCGATGATGCGGCAAATTAATGAGGGAAGGGTTGAAATATTTCCTCGCAGAGAGATGCTTGAATTGATTATTTCAAACGGAAAAGCCCGCGGAATAATCGCCAGAAACAGAATAACCGGAGAGCTTGAAACTCATTTGGCGCATGCCGTTCTTTTATGCACTGGCGGCTATGCCAATGTTTTTTTCCTATCAACAAACGCGGCCGACTGCAATGTTTCCGCCGCTTGGGCGGCTTATAAGAGCGGCGCGCTCTTTGCAAATCCCTGCTATACCCAAATACATCCCACATGCATCCCCCGCTCGGGAGAACATCAATCCAAACTCACTCTTATGAGCGAAAGTTTGAGAAATGACGGAAGAATATGGGTGCCTAAGAAAAAAGGCGATAACAGAAAACCCGGCGATATACCGGAAGAAGAAAGGGATTATTATCTGGAAAGAAGATATCCCGCTTTCGGCAATCTTGTGCCCAGAGACATAGCGTCAAGAGCCGCCAAAGTTGTTGTGGACGAAGGCAGAGGCGTGGGCCCGACTAAGCAGGCCGTTTATCTTGATTTCAGAGATGCCATAAAAAGAAAAGGCGAAGATAAAATAGAAGAGGCTTATGGAAATCTTTTTGATATGTACTACCAAATAACCGACGAAGACGGCTATCAGGTCCCGATGAGAATATTTCCCGCGCCGCATTATACTATGGGCGGTTTGTGGGTTGATTATAATCTTATGACCAATGTGCCTGGGCTTTTCGCTTTGGGCGAAGCCAACTTTTCCGACCATGGCGCGAACAGATTGGGAGCGAGCGCCCTTATGCAGGGGCTTGCCGACGGATTTTTTATCATACCCTCCACCATAGGCGGGTATTTGGGCTCAAATAAATTTGAGCAAATGGACGAAAAAAATGAAACCGCGCTTAAAGCAGCTGAAACCGTCAATAAAAAAATAAAAAAACTTTTCGCGATAAGAGGCAAGAAAACTCCGACGGAATTTCACAGACAGCTCGGCAATGTTCTTTGGAATGGCTGCGGCATGTCCAGAAATGAACAGGATTTGAAACAAGCTCTTAAAAAAATACCTGAAATACGAGAAGAATTCTGGAAAAATGTCATGGTTCCCGGTTCCGACGGAGAATTAAATCCGACTTTGGAAAAAGCTTTGCGGGTGGCGGATTTCTTGGAATTTGCGGAACTAATGGTTAGCGATGCCATTGAAAGAAATGAATCCAGCGGAGGACATTTCAGAGAAGAATCGGCTACCGCCGAAGGCGAAGCTAAAAGAAACGACGCCGACTATTCCTATGTCGGAGCTTGGCAGTACGCCGGAGAAGGAAGCCCTCCCATTTTGAATAAAGAAGAATTGTCGTTTGAAAATGTGAAAATATCCGAGAGGAGTTATAAGTAAAACAGCGCGGCAGTTCGGCAGTGCAACAGCGCGGCAGTTCGACAGTGCAACAGCGCGGCAGTTCGGCAGTGCAACAGCGCGGCAGTTCGGCAGTGCAACAGCGCTGTTTTACTTATAACTCCTCTCGGATATTTTCACATTTTCAAACGACAATTCTTCTTTATT
>JAKLQJ010000069.1 GCA_022013385.1 Elusimicrobiota bacterium | reverse complement strand
ATTATTTACTGAAACGGCTATTTTTGAGAGTTTCAAATTTACTCCGCCGGCAATTTCAAATAATGCCCCGGTGCCCGGGTCATTCATATCGCTTAAAAGAGACAGTGTTTTAACAAATGCGGCCATTTCATCAGCGTCAACTGCAGTTCCGCCTCTTTGAGCGCTTTGCACCGATGTAAATTTATCGGCCAAATCGCCTATTGTGCTTGAATTTTCCATAATATTGCCGGCAAATTCAACGCCGGCTCCCGCGCCTATTTCAAGTCCTGAAACATTGTTTTCCTGATAAAGACCTGCAGGATTCCAATATTGAGCTATTGGTCCTTTGGCCATGCCGACAAATGCCCCGCCCATGCCCATAGGGCGCGTGCCGAGTACTTGCCATTGTTCGGAGAAAGCCGAGCTTGCCCCGAAAGCAAGAATTGTAAAAACAAAAACCGCATTTCTTAATTTCATTAACTACCTCCTAGTAAAGTTTTTCATTATTGCCTGTACCCTGCAACCTGTACCCTGTAACCTACACCCTAATTATACCCTTTAATAATGCCTACAGTAAACACAAGTTTTAAGTGAGTTTAACGCTGTTCCTTGTTGCAAGTCATCCCGCCATAGGCGGGACAAGCCTGTCACCTGTCACCAGACACCTGTTGCAAGTCACAAGTCACCAGACACCAGTTACAAGTCACAAGTCACCAGTTGCAAGTCACCAGTTACAAGTTACATGTCACATGTCACAAGCTGCCGCGCTGTTGCACTGCCGAGCTGTCGCGCTATTATAGGTTTTTATCAAAAAAATCGGTAATCCTGCGGTCATATTCATTGCCGGCGACAAAGCTTGTCTCGCAATGGTCAGCATCCTTTATTATCCATAACTCGCTTTCGGGATTTTTCTCATGCAATTTTTTTGAGCCTGAAAGCGGCAATTGCGAATCTTTATCGCCGTGAATAATCAATATCGGGATGTTTAAATTCCCGATATTTTTAAGCGGTGAAACATTTTGCGTTGTTATGCCAAAAACAATCTTATTCCATATATTCATTCCTGCAAGCAGCGGATGGCGCAAGATGCCGAATATTGAAAATATATTGTCTAAAACAGAACTTAAATCGGCATAGGGAGAATCAGCCGCTATTGCCTTTAATTTTCCGGGTTCAACCATTAAAGCCGCCGCGGCGCCCATTGAAAGCCCATATGCTCCTATCCCCTTAAAGCCTCTTTCGTTTAAAAATTGCAAAGCCGCTTCAATATCCATTATTTCCTTATAGCCGCCGCTTGTGAAAAAACCTTCGCTTTTTCCCATACCTCTGAAATCAAAATAAAGAAGATTGTATTTTTTTGAAAGAAAAGCTGTTAAATGAAAGATATTCCCCTTGTCCATCGGATAGCCGTGACAAAGTATAATGGCTTTGGAGCTTTTGGGATTTTTAATAAACCAAGCGTCAAGAGTTATATTGTCTTCGGTAAGCAACTTTATTTCTTCATAAGCCGCGCCAAAATCCTTAAGATTAAAAGGGCTTATATAGCGTTTGGGATGAGAATAAAGGAGAAAGAATATTATTGAGAATACAAAATAAATCAGCGCGGCGTATATAAATATTCTCGCAATTATTTTAATTGCTAAGTCGCTCATTTTTGTATACCTCGCCGATTTTAATTTAACAAACAAGCCGATTAAAATTTTTCATTGTGAAAAATTTCTTTAATAGGCCTTTTTTGAATTACTCTGAACTCATTTTTTCTTTTGGGATAGCCCAGAGAAATTAAACTTACAAGTTTGAATTTTGAAGGCGTTTTAAGGGCAATGCTTATTTTTTGGCAATATTTTTTCTTATCCCCCGCCACCCAGCATGTGCCTATGCCGAAAGCCGAAGCCGCCAGAAGAATGTTTTGAGTTGCCGCCGAACAGTCCTCAAGATAATATTTGGTTTCTCTTGAATATACGGCTATTAAAGCGCCGGCATCTTTGATGAATTTTCCATGGTCGGTTAAATTGGCTAATTTTTCCAGCATTGCCTTTTTTTTCACCACTATAAATTCCCAAGGCTCATCGCCTCTTGCCGTGGGCGCGTATCTGGCCGCGTCTATTATTGTTTTCAAAACATTCGTTTTTATTGGTTTGTCGGGGGCATAGACTCTTATGCTCCTTCTTTTTTTTATTGCCTCAATAAGCGCGCTTTTCATATTATCTCCTCTTCAGTGGTTTACCACACCTTTTTCATTATCATAAAACAGGCATTGCTTACCACTTCCATGCCTAATTTTTTAGCTTCTATTATTGCTTCTTCCGATTCGCTGCCGGGCTGCATCCATATTTTTTTTATATTCAATTCTCCGCATTTTTTTACTGTTTCCAAGGTTGTTTGGGGCTTAACCACAGTTATAATTAAATCGGGTTTTTCTCCGACTTCTTCAATAGTTTTATAAACGGCATGTCCGAGTATTTCCCCGCCTTTTGGATTTATTCCTTTTATCTTGTAGCCTGCGTCTAGTAAATCTTTAAATATTTTATAGCCGTATTTTTTAGTGTTGTTTGACACGCCTACGATAGCTATCAGATTGTCTTTTTCAATTTGCATGATATTTTTTCTAGTGTAGTGTAATGACAAATTAGTTTTGCAACCACTTCAGTGTCTTACCCCGCCACGCTATACAGCATGACAGACGGGTTTCTTTAGATGTTGCCGCACCAGAAGTTACGCAGCAACCCACGGGGTAATTGCTCTTTGTTGCGTAATTACTTTGTCGCAACAGTGGCAACAAAATAGTTTTGCGTCATCTCAAGATGGTTTTTCTGCCACACTGTATCTCTGCCGCCTGACTATTGATTGAATTAACAAATTTATTTTTTAATTCTTTATCCCATTCGTCCCGATTTGGAAAATATAAAATTACCATTATGAAGGAAAAAAACGAAAGTATATAAAACTCTACATAAGCTCCCGCCAGAAAAAAAAGAATAAAACCTATAAATGACGGCACTTCAAATATAGCGGCTCTTAATACACTGACCGCGAAAATATTTTTTAAAAATTCTTCCGCGGTTTTGTTTTTTTCGCTTTTAAGTTTGGCTTTTGAAACTTGTTTAATAGCGATAAAAACCAATGCCACTATTAAAAAAGAAGCGTACTTGACAGTCATTGCGGTTTGAGGCTCCAGTAAAGGCTTAAACCCCGAGGCGGCGTTTTTGAATATTTCAATGGTTAAAGCGTAGATAATGATAATGGCCATTACGGCATAAGAAATTATGGACGCCAATTTATGATATTTTTTTATTTTTTCTTCATTCATAGCTTATCTCCTCCTTTCTATTGCATCGCATGCCGGCGTTAAAAATGGCGGATCATTTTTCAAAATAAAGCAAATCAATAAGGAACAAAGCGCCCAAAAATACGGCTTTTTGTTTCGCGTCTATGCCGACAGGGAAAGTAATATTAAAATTGTCCGCATCGGTAAATATTTCTTTGCCCATACCGCTCCACTTTTTCAGTATTTTGCCTACTTCAATATCGTTTTTCAAGATATTGAAAGTCCAAGGATGAAAGAACGGGCCGTGAATTTTAAAAAGTTCAATTCCTTGATTGTCTTCAATTATAAATTTTCTTGTAAATACGGAAAATTTTCTTTTAATTGTTCCCAAATGCTGTCCGTTTGAATCTGAAATGTGCATTTCATGAAAATAAAACTTGAATGGCCGCGTGTTTTTTAAAACAGAGTGTCCGGCAACCGAGAGTATGTGAATGGTTAACGGCCGCCAATTTTTAAGAAAAATACGGGCAAGAAAGGAGCTTTGCTCCGCGGCCCAATATATTTGCTGATTTAAATTATTGAAAACGGCATATTTATTCTTTGTTTCAAAACCCGTTAAAATCTCGCCCCATTCTTTTTTTTGCCTAACAAAAATTGAATCCGTTCCCGCTTCATTTAATTTTTCCATATCTTCTCCCTAATAAGGCTGAATACCGACTACAATAATATATGGTTCGTATAGTATGATTATATCAGTTTAACGCTATTCTTGTCCAAGCGCGTTGACATCTTTAGGTTAAAGAGTATATAATTTGTTCTAAGCAAACTTTAACTTACCAAGGAGCTACAAATGAAAAAAATTTTTATTTTCTCTTTGCTGATGCTTTTTTCTCTGCAAGGGGCTTTCTCGCAAGACGCCGGAATTGCGGCGGACGAAGGCGCGGTTTTTTCCAAAGCTGAAATTGCCTTAGCAAACGAGGATCCTCTGAGCTTCACTATAGATCCCGCGTCGGTCAGGGTAGAACTGATTTCAAAGACCGTAACCGCTAAACCGAAGGCGGATGACCGCGGAGTGATAGGGGATATAGTTAAGATAATAAATATAGCCAATAAGATATGGAAGATAGTACAAAGGAATGCTCCTGTGGTGGGAGCGGAAACAAAGTATGCCGCCGCTGTTCCGGATAATGCGACTTCGCCCAATCAGCTTTATGAATGGAAGGGGCCTGACACCTACAAATATAAATTTCACGCCAAGAACCTTTATGGGGCGGAAGTTGTTTCTGTCACATACAAAGTTGTTTTCTCATATGGCGGAAAATTTGACGGCAAGGGAGCCTATTTAACGGGTGTGACCATTGTTCCCGGAGCCATAAATGTTTCATGGGGATACAAGCTGTATATGTCGGCCTTTGTTCCCGAGACCACGATAACCAATATCGGAACCTATGAAAACCCTATAGCTGTTATGCAGCTTAAACTCTCTTCCAAAATAGCCAGTCCGCTCAAGGAATGGAACGGAAACAGCGTTTACCTTATAAACGGCAATGGCGCTATGGAAGAGATAGTTAGCCCTTTTGCTTTGGAAAAGAGGATGGAGGATATTAAGTCCGCTCTGCCTATGCTCAATCCTGAAAAGGTTTTTAATAACTGAAGAGAGGAAAAATGAAAACAATATCAAAACTTATTCTTGCTTCAGTACTGATACTGACGACCATCAAAGTATCGGCTATGCAGGGAGATCTGAATCGTTTTACCATTGACGAGTCTTCAATAATGATAGAGGAAATAGCGGAAGATAGTTCTTATAACAGCGAGCGGGCCGATTCTTCCGACAATCCTTTTGACATAATCAAGAAAATTGTCAATACGGCTAGTAAAATTTTCAAAATAATTGAAGAAAACAGGCCGGTAGTTAATATAGCCACGAATTATGCCAATGCCGTTCCGCAGGGAGTCGCGCACTGGACACAACTCACAGGCTGGAAAGGACCCAATTCCAAAACCTATAAGTTTTCAGCCAGAAACGCCGTAGGCATAAAAGTTGTGAAAATGACTTACAAAGTGCACTATATCTGGGGCGGAAGCTTCAAAGGCAAGGGAAAATTTCTTACGGGCGTTACCATAGAGCCCAAAAGCATAGAAACGGCATGGGGATGCAACCTTGATATGACAGCAGAGGTGCCGGACTCATCGGTCGGGAACGCCGGGACTAGTGAAAATCCTGTAGCCTCGATGGAAATCCATTTAAAATGGAAAGTCAAAACCTTTACTAGAGATATAGAGAAAACGGCTGTTTACCGCGTTCAGGGCGATGGCCTCCTTCAAGGGACGGGCGAGCTTTTTAAGCGCGGTTTGGAAGCTGAAACAGCTGACAAAATAGATGCGATTACTGAACAAATCAAAAGTTTGAAATTTGACTGATAAACCGAAAGCCGCACAGTTTTAATTCCGCCATGTTGCGTCGCACCACGCGACAAATTCATCCCACAAGCTTGACTGGGACAGCGAAAGGTCAGAATAGTTGGTTTCATATATGTTGCCTAGCTGCGGCGGAAGCTGTTTTGCCTTCATTGTCATGCCTATAGCTATGCCCCCGACCCTTGTGTAATCGTAGCCGTTTATCAAATCCTTATTGAGTCCTACGCTTCTTATTACAAGCTTGGTTTTTATATAAGACATCAGCTTTTCAGCGGCCGTTTGCGTCTCATAACCCGCGACATCGCTTACAATGCGGGCGAAATCATAGAGGTCCACATACGGAGCTATAAGTTTTTCCTTGTCATTCTTTATGTCCAAGCTTGAAAATCTAACAGTGTTCTCTATTGCCCATTTGACGGCTTCCGTTTCCCTATATTTCATCGCGGCTGAGGCAAAAGCATTGAGATAAGCGGGCAAGCCGTTTAATGCTTGAGGCCGTATAGTTGAGAGTGTGGCCGGAATTGACGACAGAGGTATATTGATTGGCCCTATGAGATTTGCGCCGGTAGCAAAGAATTCCTTTTCCCAATTAATAAAAAAATCGCTTAGCTGATCATAAGTGGTTTCAGTATTGGCGTTTAGATAACTGAGCAGTTTTGTGTAGTCAAAACCGTAGGCTAGCATAACCTCTTCCGAACCCACTATCAGGCCGGTATTATCTTTAATTTCATACGCAACTTCGGCCATTTGCATAAGACAGGCGTTCATTACAAAAACATCAACATAACCTGTCTGCCTCAATATCTCGCCGAGTTCCCTTGTGCGCACATAGTTTTTAGTTTCATCGTCAAATAAGATTGCCCTATTGTAAACACCTGTGGCTCCTGCATTGTTAAGGTTTGGATCTATCCAACCGAGACCGTGGTTCCAGAGCACAAGCATATAGCGTTTGGCGGGAAAATTGGTTTTGGACCATTTGACGAACTCAATAACCCTTTTATAATCTCCCATATCGGCATTTAAGTCATGCTTTAAAACCGTCTCGCTTTTTTTGCCGACAAGCATTCTTTTGGCTCCCTGGCCTGTGATGCCGTATTCCAGCACCACATTGACCTTGCCGGTTGTGCCGACTTCCTTCATCTCCTTCAAATCTTTTTGCGCCCATTTTCCGGAGAGTCCGTAGAGCAAGCTTTCGCTAAGATTGTTTTTGGCGTTCATAAATACCATCATTGTCCATTCTTTGGGAGCGGTCGGGGCAGGCTCGGAAAGTTTGAACGCATCCGCGTCTTTTTCTCCGGAGTTTATTATATCCGAAGCCGACATAGCGTTTAAATTGAATTTGCTGCTCACTTCCGCTTTGGAAAAGTTGAAAATCAGCAAAGATAATGCGAATACAGCCAGTCCCGCTAAATTTTTTTTCATGTTCCGCCTCCGTTAATTTGAATCTACTATTATAGCTTATCATTTAGTGTTGATTAAGTAAATCCAAAGTTTTACCCGGCATAACAAACCGTCGAGCGCTTGTGTCGGTATTTTAAAAACTCAAACATTTCACCGGTCTGATATTATTCACGGCCGAAGCCCCCGCACATATAATTTGCTCCGAATTCCAGAGCGGAATTATTAAAAATTTTCTTTTCCACAAGCGTAGAGGTTCCGGCCATATTTATTTTGTAAGCCTCTATCGTCGTTTTTGCCGAAAACGATTCCGCCCCGCCGCCGGTGACGAATCCGCTTGAAGTGGGGATGGAAACTTTGCCGAAAGTATTTAGATTTGCGACGGATTCTATAAAAAGCGTCTTTCCTGGACGCGCAAGCGCGATGGAAAAAGTTCCGGCGCAGCTATTGATTATAGCCTTAAATACGGTTCCTTGCTGCGGTTTGAAATCCCAGCTTATTTTCGGAGTATGTAATCCGGCTAGAAATGCGGTCATTTTAAAAACTCCTAAATCTATCTCCCCTCCGGCTAAGGCATAGTGGGAGCTGTTATCGCCTGTAATGCCCTGCGACCATATCCATTTGCGCGGAAAGCTCCTGCCCCAGTTTTTTTCGATATGCGCGTAACCCAAAGACTTAACTGAAATATTTTCCGCCGTGATATTGTATTCATATTTGGTTAGGGAACCCAGCGAATGGACATACCAGTGTATAGGCATAAGGGAAATATATGTTGCCATGCCCTCGGGACTGGCGTTTCTCTCACCGTTCCAATAAATAGGCTCGCCGAAATCTCCTTTGATATTTATTTCTCCCGGAATCTCCAGCGAAAAGCCTTTATTGTCCACGCGGCCATAGCCTTGAGCTGTCCATTCAAAATCGGAGCGCCGGCAATCGCTTCCCTCAGAACAATGTTCAAGCGGATTTTCATTGAATACCTTTTTGCCATTGACGGACAAATTGGTTTTTTCAGGAAAGGTCTCGTAGACCCGGAGCGTTTTACCGGATATGTCGCTTATCAGTACGGCAATATATCCCGTCATCGATTGTGACGGAGAGAATGATACGCCGTCCGGCAAGAAAGAGCCGACAATGAAGGCAAATGACCGCTGTCCGTCCTGATCCGTGATTCTAGTATACCAGCCCTCAAAACGCGGACCTGACTTTTCACCGAAAATTAAGCCTTTCTCATCGCTGAAAACCCCAAGATTATCGTCGATGAACTCGTTTTTTTGCCAGGGAATATTCTGAAGCTTTTTAAGAGCCTCACTTTCCTGCGCCTGCAGCGCGGCCGGTAAAACAAGGATAAGCAATGCAAAAACAAAATTTTTCATTTAAGAGCCCTTTTATAAATGTGATGCCGTTCACAGTTACGAAATTATTTACTGTTAAAGTTTAGTTCATTAACTAAATCTCGGCAAGGACCATATTTCCCTTAATTTTAAGGTCCTTTGGCCCACATGTAGAGTTTTTACTGTAGCGACAAAAAAGAAAAAGCGGACAAAAACGGCTGTCCCCTTTTCTTAGTAGAACATTTTGCCATTAACGAAGGTTTCTCTGTTTTTTCTTGGTACAGCCGTGGGCCAAATGGCCTATATAAAGCCTGATAAAAGGCCTAAATCTCAATAAGCATTTTTTTGCAAAATCAAGGTGCTTTTGACTCTGTTGAAACACGCGAAACTTTATTAAACTTTAAATAAGCAGCAAAACTTAACGGAGGAAAACAAAATGAAAAAATTAACGATAACAATCCTTACAGTAGCGAGTCTTGCGTCAAATACAGTGTTTGCTTTTGCCGGCGATTTTGAGGTAAGCAAACGAGATTCCGGTCTAAAGTTTAATGAAATAACATCAGAGAGCAATCTTGATAAATCCGCGCCCGTACGGATGGATTTACAATTGTCACCGGTTGAAACGATTAATCCCTCAGAACTAAAACAAACTAAGCGCGGGCTTAAGTCAACAGT
>JAKLQJ010000012.1 GCA_022013385.1 Elusimicrobiota bacterium | reverse complement strand
TGCTTTGTCAATTTAGTTATTGATAGTTCTTTGATATTATGATAATATCTTCCTAAAAAAGGGAGATAAACCATGAGCCAAAAAAGCCACATAGTTAGATTGAACAAGCAAGAGCGTAAATATTTGCAGGCTATAGTAAAATCGGGAGAGAATAAAGCGCGTAAAATAACACGGTGCAGGGTCTTGTTGCTGGCCGATAGGGTAAACAGCAAAACGGATGAGCAAATATCCGATTCGTTGAATGTCTGTTTAACGACCGTTTTTAATATAAGGCGCCGTTACTGCAATGTTGGCATTGAAGCCGCCATCAACGAATGCCCGCGTTCAGGGCAACCGCCAAAGTTTAATGGTAAACCGGCAGCCAAGATTACAGCAATTGCCTGCAGCGCTCCGCCAGATGGCCGCGCTCGGTGGAGTTTGCGATTATTAGCCGACCGTATTGTGGAGCTTGATATTGTTGAATCCATTTCGCACCAAAGTGTAAGCAATATTTTAAAAAAAACGAACTTAAGCCGCACTTAAAAAAGCAATGGTGCATTGGATCTATTACAGCCGAGTATCTTTGGCGGATGGAACAAGTGCTGGATATTTATGAACGGCCATACGATTCCCGCAGACCTGTTGTATGTTTTGACGAACGTCCATGTCAGTTGTTGGGAGATGTGCTGATGCCGATTCCGATGAAGCCTAAACATATTCAGCGTCAAGATTACCATTATGAACGAAACGGAACCTGCGTCGTGCTCATGGCAATCGAACCTTTGGCGGGGCGTCGCATCGTTAAAGTCACAAAGCAAAAAACGAAAAAGGATTATGCGCGATTCATGAAAGGTTTGGCGTCAAGTTATCCGAAAGCTGAAAAAATAATTATCGTTCAGGATAATCTTAACACGCATAATCCATCTTCGTTTTATGAAGTCTTTAAGGCGCCCGACGCTTTTGCCTTGTCCCAACGTTTTGAAATGGTTTATACGCCTAAGAAAGCCAGTTGGCTGAATATGGCCGAAATTGAACTATCGGCTTTATCCAAACAATGTCTTGACCGGCGTATTGCCAAGATTGAAACCATGACAGCGCAGGTGAGCGCATGGACTGTTGACCGAAATCGTCGTAAAACGAACATATGTTGGAATTTCACAAAGAACAAAGCCCGCGACAAATTCAGCAGGCACTATGATACTATTAAGAATTAACTTTACAGAGCAGTAGAATCGGATAAGCCAAAGCCCTGACTATTATTTAATCTGGTAAAAGACCGTTTTAATGCATCCGCTAAAGATAGTCCATTGTTAATATGAGAGTAAACTTCATCCTCAAGGAGTTTGTTCTTGTTGCAATATTTTATAAATTCCCAAATGATGTAAATAAGGAAAGCGACTGCTAAAACTACGATTAACACAATAATATTCATATTTTTATTTTAGCAAATCCAATATAGGGATACTACAAAAGATTAAAAGCTTATGATATTTCCCAACTTGGATTACTAATTTTAGGTGTAATGGATAAAAATAGAGGAGTGATTTTTGATAGGTAAAAGTATAAAGTAACTCCTTTATGTAGGCCTTGGGGTGATTCGGATGTATCAGAAATAGGGCGGAACACTTTTAGGAGGAAAATATTGAAGCTTGGCCAAGCGGGTGACGGTGATGTTTGGCAAGCAAAACCGTTCGGAAGCCGACCCGCGCATTCAGGAGGCTGAGGGTGGACTGGGCTATCGAAAGGACCGCTATGGACACAAGTTCTCGCATCGCTATTCTGCAGTTAGAGAAGGGCGGGCTTGGCTCGTGCCGACCCTGGTCCTACAGGTAAATATCGAAAGGGCTTATATGTGGATTGCTGTCAAATTCACCGACAGGTCCCGCGAACATAAAACATTTGCCGATAGTTCTCTCTTTTTTAAACCCCGCGGGTTTTCGCAAAAACCAAGTTGAATCTAACCCACGGGGTTAAAAATTATTGCATTGTGATTTTTCGGGTGTTTTAAAATAGGGATGTTTGGAGTTCAATTTGTAGCTGGTGACCGGTGACTTGAAACTTGCGACACTTGAAACTTGCGACCTTGACATACTTACATTTTGGTAGTATAATATATATATGATTGCCGACCTATTAAATCACAAAAATCTCTTGCGGATATTACTAACCTTATACCAGCGTGGCGGCTTACGCTTTGGGCAAATTCAAGATTTATTAAAATTGAATCCCTCACAAGTGAATCGCGCTCTAAAATTTTTATATAAAAACCGTTGGGTTAAAATGTGCAAAAGTAAAGGATATACTGAGTATCGCATAGAGAAGCGCAGTGAAGTTTTAGCGGAGGCATTTACCGTCTTTGCGGCTGATATTAGGAAAAAAGGAAAAGAATTTAATCCGACCGAGATAATAGAATTTCAGCGATTTTATCAACCGACCTTATCCGCCGGTAAAAAAGTATATACCGGTAAATCCGGTCTTGTCGCAACAATTAAATCTTTCCCACCGGATGAAGCGGAAGAATTGGCAGAATATCGCGCAGGTTGCTTAATGTTATCCCCTAAAGAACGAATCAATCGAATGAGAGCGCTTTCCAGACATTTGCTCTTACTAAACCCGGCTAATCCCCGGACGGTACATATTGATTGCCGACATATAAGGATAATTCATGACGCCAGATAATAATGAGCCAATAGACGATTATGAGGATATTATCGCTATTTTTAATAAACATAATGTTGAATACATAATTGTCGGAGCATATGCGGTCGGACATTGTGGGTATTTACGCGCAACCGAAGATATAGATCTTCTGATAAATTCCAAACCCGAAAATGCGAAAAATGTTGCAAGCGCGTTAAAAGATTTCGGCGGCCTTGATATTGATCCCGCGCAAATCAAAGAAAAGACCATAATTGAATTAGGAATTAAACCGAACGGTTTGCATATTATGACGAATCTAACCGGCGTGGATTGGGAGAAAGCATGGTCGAGCCGGGTACAAAGCGATTTCGGCAACCAATCCGCGGCCTTTCTATCGAAAGAGTGCTTAATTGAAACTAAACGCGCCTGTGGCCGAGACAAAGACAAATTAGACTTAATCGGCCTTGGCGTAGAACCGAATAAGTGTAAAGATTTAAAATCCATGAAAAAGAAAAGTCGCGGTCAAGGTTTTGAATTATAACCCCCGGTGCTGGGTCACATGATACTCATGGGATAAATCATGGGATAAACCCATGACCATGCCCATGCCCATGACAGGATCATGACAGGCCACGCCGAAACTCACCATCAGGCAAAAAATCTTAAACATACTTAAAGAAGTCTTTGGCGATCTGCGCAATCCCGCTTATAGCGGATAGCAGGATGTTACTTTGTTTCTTGATTATTTACAATTCCGCTTCCAAACTTGTCGGGCGTGAGTGTGAAATTTTGCCGATAGTTCTCTCTTTTTTAAACCCCGCGGGTTTTCGCAAAAACCAAGTTGAATCTAACCCACGGGGTTAAAAATTATTGCATTGTGATTTTTTGTGATTTTTCGGGTTTACTTTGTTTGGGGGTTTTGTTATAATTATAACTGTGTAATCAAACCCTTATGCTCTTTTAGAATTTATTAGTACATTATGCCGTCGTTTAGGTTTCAATGTTTTGGTCGTTCGTATAACTTCCGATCCCGCCAAAGGCGGGAATGAAACAAAGTTTCGTTTTTTGTGACGGCAGCAGCCCTATAGAAAGGTCGGCCTTAAATTCCATCTTTCTGCGGGCAGAAAAACCTAAGATTAATAAAAACAGCGGTAGTATTTTATGAGATGCTGACGCGAAACGCGCCGGTTGTTTTTTTGTACCGCCTTATGGCCATAGGCCTTGATGCGGCACTGCCGTCGGCTTGTGCATTTTTTGTATTTGGATATTTTATATACGGTAAGCTCGGGAGCAGGATTATGACAGAAGAAAACAAAGATAAGGAAGAAGAAATTCAAAAAACTCAAGAAGTTTCATCCGCCGCCAAGGCTATGGATGACAAGTCCGTAGATGCTGCGACGGATAAAACCGCCGATGTTGCGGTAGAAGAACAGCTCAAAGCTGAAGAGATGGGCAATATGCCCGCTAATTTCAAGATTGCTATCGGTAAGAAAATCGGAATGACGCAGCTTTTTGACGCGGAAGGAAATATGAATTCCGCTACTATCATAAAAACCGATTCTTGCAAGGTTGTTTACACCAGAGAGAAAAAAACAGACGGATATACCGCAGTGTGTTTGGGTTTTGAAGAAATCCCGGAGAGAAAGCTTAATAAAGCCGCGAAGGGTATTTTCAAAAAATTCAATATTGCTCCCGTTAGGCATATGAAAGAATTTAGAGTTCCGTCTACCGAAGGAGTTAAATCGGGACAGTCGGTTGCATTGACCGATATATTCAAAGAAGGGGAATATATCAATGTTCAAGGCGTATCCAAAGGAAAGGGATTTGCCGGAGCAATGAAAAGACATAATTTTTCAGGATCCGGAGCCTCTCACGGAGCTTCCGATAGAGAAAGAGCCCCCGGTTCAATAGCTTCAAGAAGGTCTTTAGGCAGAGTAATTTCAGGACAAAGAATGGCCGGACATATGGGTTGTGAGACTGTAACTATGGAGAAGGTTAAAGTTTTAAAAATAGATTCCAAGGAAAATGTGATCTATTTGAACAGCGGCGTGCCAGGAACTATGGGCAGTATTGTTTATTTGGTGGAAACCACAAAGGCTCAGCCAAAGCCTAAAGCAAAAGTGAAGGACAAAAAGAAGTAAATAAAGAAGCAAGAGGCAAGAGGCAAGAAGTAAGAAACAAGAAGTAAGAGTATTAAGGAGATTCCTTATACATCTGACCTCTGACCTCTGGCTTCTGATTTCTAACCTCTGCTGTTTACGGAGATATTTATGGAAACAAAACTTTTGAATCTTAGCGGACAAGAAGTGGGAAAATGTGAAATTCCTCAGGAAATATTTTCCAGAAAAGTGGATGCTCATTTTCTGCATGAGATAGTCAAATATTATCTTGCCAATAAAAGGAGAGGCACAGCTTGCGCGAAAAAAAGAAATGAAGTGTCCGGCGGCGGTAAAAAACCGTGGAAGCAAAAAGGCACAGGCAGAGCCAGAGCTGGAAGCAATCGTTCTCCGTTATGGCGCAAAGGCGGAGTGGTTTTTGGACCGAGACCTCATTCTTTTAAGATAGATATGCCAAAGACGAAAAGAAAAACGGCTTTATTGGAATCTCTTTCGTCTAAATATTTTGATGGCGCGATATTGGCTATTGAAAATTTGGATATTACTGAAGCTAAAACCAAACAAGTAAGAGAAATTTTAAAAGCATTGAAGGTTGAATGTAAAAAGGTTTTATTTGTTATGGATAAGCCCAACGATAAATTTACTCTCGCTTCAAAAAATATGAAAGAAATTTCATGGACTCTCGCAAGAAATATTAATGCCTATGAAATTTTAAGGGCGCGCGCGATTATTTTTACCGCCGCGGGGATAAAAGATTTAGCGGAGTTTTTAGGAAATGAGAAGCAAGAAGATAAAAAAGTTTAGAGTTTAAGAGTTGGGAGTTTAGGAGTTGGGAGAATGAGAGGATAAAAAATAGGGGGGGTAGGGAAACTCCTTAAAATCGCTATTCCCTAAACCCTATGCCTGTTTTTTCTGGAGGATTGTTATGAGTAAATCAATTTTAAGAGTTCTTTTGGCTCCTATTTTGAGCGAGAAAAGCGTTTCGTTGAAAGATAAAGAAAATAGATACTCTTTTAAAGTTGATGCAAAGGCTAATAAGATTGAGATAAAAAAAGCTGTGGAGACTGTGTTTAAAGTTAAAGTTGAGAAAGTTCGCACGCTTATTATGCACGGCAAGATGCATAGAGTCGGAAGATATCAGGGCTTGCGTTCGGATTGGAAAAAAGCGTTTGTAACTGTTAAAGAGGGGCAGAAAATAGATTTGACTTCACTACCCAAATAGGAGATAGCGCGACAGTACGACAGCGCGGCAGTTTAAACAGTTTCATGGTTGCTAATTTCGCGCTTATGAAGTTGTTTGTGGGTTTATAGTAGAAGGTTTACTGCGAATAAGCGCGGGTCCGCGAAACTATTAAGGAGTTTTTATGCCAGTAAAATCATTTAAAGCGTATACACCGTCAAGAAGAACCATCACCGTTAGCGATTTTTCTGATATTACAAGAATCGCGCCTGAAAAAAGTCTTTTAGTGGGACTTAGAAAAAAGGGCGGCCGAAATAATACGGGAAGAATTATGGTTAGGCATCATGGGGGCGGACATAAAAGAAGCTATAGAATAATAGATTTCAAAAGGGATAAATTCGGAATTCCCGCGAAAGTGTTTTCCATAGAGTATGATCCAAATAGAAGCGCCAGAATCGCTCTTCTTCATTATGTGGACGGGGAAAAACGGTATATTATAGCTCCTAATGGCTTGAAGGTCGGAGAACAACTTATGAGTGGTCCCGACGCTGATATTAAGGTTGGGAACTCATTGCCTCTTTCTTCCATTCCGGAAGGGACTTTTATACATGCTATAGAAATGCAGCCTGGAAGAGGAGCTCAATTCGCAAGAGCAGCAGGCAGTCAATCTCAGCTTATGGCCAAAGAAGGCAAATATGCCTCCATTAAAATGCCTTCGGGCGAAATAAGAAAAGTTTTAAAAAAATGTTTTGCCACTATAGGTCAAGTGGGAAATACGGAGCATAATACCATTACCATAGGAAATGCGGGAAGAAATAGGCATCGCGGCATAAGACCGACCGTTAGAGGCACTGCTATGAACGCTTGCGATCATCCATTGGGCGGCGGCAGGGGGCGTTCAAAGGGCAATAATGTTCCGCGGTCCCCGTGGAACCAGCCTTCAAAAGGTTTTAAAACAAGAAATCCGAGCAAGATTTGGAATTGGATGATTGTTCAGGATAGGAGAAAAAAGAAGTAAAAGCAGGGTTAAGAAACGGCGTAGATATGGGAATACGATGATAAGTTGATACGGATACCCAAGAGTAATGAGGAGAAAAATTTATGGGCAGGTCGTCAAAAAAAGGTCCTTTTGTGGATAATAGGCTTCTCGCGAAAGTGCAGAAGATGAATCCGGAAGATAAGAAGATTATTAAAACATGGTCCAGAGCTTGTACTATTATTCCTGAGTTTATCGGGCATACATTTGCGGTGCATAATGGCCGTAAGTTTTTGCCGGTTTATGTCACAGATAGAATGGTCGGACATAAGCTTGGAGAATTTTCATTTACCAGATTGTTCAAAGGTCATGGCGCGTCTCATACTAAGGGAGTCGCTGATTTGAAATAAGGAGGACAGTAAATTAGAGAAGCAAGAAGTAAGAAGTAAGAAGCAAGATTTATATGGAGATTCCTTATATATCTGACCTCTGACTTCTGGCCTCTGACCTCTAACTTGCTAATTTAACTATGGAAGCAAAATGTTATTTAAAGTATCAAAGGTATGGAACAAGAAAAGTCGGTCAAGTTTTGGCGCAAGTTGCCGGGAAATCATTGTATGATGCCGAGCAAATATTAAAATTTATCTCTAAACGCCCGTCCGATATAGTGCGTAAAGCCGTGATGTCAGCCGGAGCTAATTTATCGGTTAAGCTGGGCAAGAAAGTGGACTTAAAGTCTGTCTGGATAAGAACGGCTTATTCATGTATGGGGACTATGAAAGCTTTGAGGCGTTTTAATGCGGGACCAATGGGCAGAGCAATGCCTTTTAAAAGAAGTATGTGTCATATAACAGTTGTAGTGTCCGATTCTAAGGAGGTCAATGGAAAGTAAGCAGTGAACAGTGGAAGTGGACAGTGAAAGGCAAACAGCTAAACACTAAATACTAACCACTAAACACTAAACACTAACCACTAAATAACATGGGTCAAAAAATTCATCCTAAATCCGTTCGTCTGGGTTATATTCAAGATTGGCATTCCAGATGGTTTTCTCCCAAGCATATGCCGGAGCTAATACGCGAAGATTATGAAATAAGGAATATGATTAAGGAAAGGTTTCATTTAGCTTCCGTTAGCTGGGTTGATATCGAAAGAGCCGGTTCTTTTCTTAAGCTTACTATTCACACCGCAAGGCCGGGAATTGTTATAGGCCGTAGGGGCATTGATATTGAAAATCTTAAAAAGGATATTGAAAAATTAACTTCCAGAAAAGTTTTTGTGAATGTTTCGGAAATAAAAAAACCGGAGCTTGACGCTATGCTTGTATGTCAATCTATCGCTTTTCAAATCGAAAAAAGAATAGCCTATAAAAGAGCGATGAAAAGGGCTATGGAAAGAACTATGCAAAGCGGAGCTTTAGGAATTAAAGTTATGGTTTCCGGCCGTCTCGGAGGCAATGAAATAGCGCGTAAGGAATGGCTGAGAAAGGGTAGGGTTCCTCTTCAGACTTTCTCCGCGGATATAGACTATGGTTTTGTGGAAGCTAATACGGTTATGGGTAAAATAGGCGTAAAAGTATGGATATTCAGAAAACTTGTTTTCGCTAAAACCAGAAAGGATTTGATAAATCAGCTTAAAGAGTTTGAATCTCAGATTTCGTCTGTTGAGGATAAAGCCGATGAAGTAAAACAATCGGAAGAGCGCGATAGCGCGACAGACAACAATGTAGCAGAGTAATATTTTCTCGAAACCGTGGCGCCATAATCGCGGAATTTAAAATTTGCGTTAGTATTTTGACAAAAAAGTTTTGCAACTATAGTAATTGGGTGTTCAGGATTTTTTGGCTGGCGGGCGTCGTTTCTTGTTGTCCCGCCACTACTGCATCGGCGGGCAGGCCCGCCATATTCGCCACTACTACTTAGGCGCTCTCCACTACTACTCGGTGCTCCCCATTACTACATCGGTGAGTCCGCCGAAGTTGTAGTGGCGGAAGTCTGCCGAAGATTTAGTGGCAGAAACCCGCCGATGCCGTAGTGGAGGGGGCGGAATCGCCTAACTAGCAATTTGTAGCTGATAATTTAAGAGGTGGAAACAATATTTGGAAGTCACAGTATATTTGCTATGAAGTCGGACTTCAAAGGAGCAGTTTTATGTTAATGCCTAAGAAAGTAAAGTATAGAAAACCTCAAACAAAGCCCCGAATAAAAGGGAAGGCTAAAGGCGGAACTGAGCTTTTGTTCGGCCAATATGGTTTAAAGGCCGTCGAACCCAGATGGATAACCTCAAGACAGATAGAATCTTGCCGTGTTGCCATAATGAGACGGGTGAGAAAAAAAGGAAAGATGTGGATAAGAATATTTCCGGATAAATGCATTACAAAACATCCCGCCGAAACAAGGATGGGAAAAGGAAAGGGTGCGCCGGATCATTGGGTTGCCGTTGTTAAACCGGGAAGAATAATGTTTGAGTTGGAAGGTCTCGGATATGAAGAGGCTAAAGACGCTATGATCAAAGCAGGCGCTAAGCTTCCGATAAAAACCAAGCTAGTTGTGAGAGAAGATTAAATTATGAAGAGAAAAGATAAAGAAAACTTAAAAAGTATGTCATCTGAAGAACTTAAGTCTCATATCAGAGATTTGGAGAAAAAACTTTTTCGAATTAAATTTAAAAAAGTTGCTACTCCGCTTGAAAATCCTTTGGAAATAAGAAGCATCAGAAGAGAGATGTCTATGGTGCGAACATGGCTGAGGGAAAAAGAATCGGATAAAGCTAAATCAGAGGTAATTCAATAATGGATGAGAATAAAGAAAATGCAGAGGAAAGAAATAAGAGAAAAACAGTTCAGGGAATTGTGGTGTCGGATAAAATGAATAAAACCCGCGTTATCAGCGTAGAAAGAATTATTAAACATCCTTTCTATAAGAAAACGCAGAGAAGACATTCAAAATTTTATGCTCATGACGAAGCCAATGAATCATTGAGCGGCGATTTGGTTGAGATTATGAGCACCAAACCGCAATCAAAACTTAAAAAATGGAGAATTACGCGGATTATTGCCAAAGCAAATAAGTAATTCTATAGGCGGTGTATCAAGCGCTATGCGTTGAACAATGAACCGGAACACGAATCTTGTGTTTCACCGTGGCGCCATAGGCGCTACGGATATGAAACACAGTTTCGGTTTTTAGGAGAACTACTATGATACAGTTGAGAACAATATGCAATGTCGCGGATAATTCAGGGGCAAGAAAAGTGCAGTGTTTTAAAGTCCTTGGCGGAAGCGTTAGGAGGTATGCCTCTTTAGGGGATATTTGTGTTTGTTCCGTTAGAGATGTTTTACCCAATACCGCTATTAAGAAAGGCGAGGTTGTTAAAGCGGTGGTTGTGAGAATAAAAAAAGAAAAAAGACGCAAGGACGGCTCTTACATAAGATTTGACGATAATGCCGTATGTATTTTGGATGCCAATGGCGAGCCGAAAGGCACGCGCGTTTTTGGTCCTGTGGCAAGAGAGCTCAGAGCCAAGAATTTTCTTAAAATAGTTTCGTTGGCGCCGGAAGTAATTTAGTATAAAACCTCCTTATCCCGTGGCGCCATAGGCGCCACGGGATAGGCACGGAGGGGTAAAAAATGCAAGGCTATGCGCCCGGGTGCCGTAACAAAGGACTATGTCCATCCCGCCACTACTGCATTTTCGCCACTACTACTTAGGCGCTCTCCATTACTACATCGGTGCTCCCCATTACTACATCGGTGAGTCCGCCAAAGTTGTAGTGGCGGAAGTCCACCGAAGATTTAGTGGTGGAAACCCGCCGATGCCGTAGTGGAGGGGGCGGGCAGGCAGACGGCCAAGGCTATGCTCCCGCTGATAGCGGGATAACAAGGCGGGATGCACATCAAACGACCATAGCGTTTTTTAAGGATAAAATATTATGTTCAAATTAAAAAAGAAAGACAAGGTTGTGGTTATAACGGGAGCCGATAAAGGCAAAAAAGGCGAAGTCAAGCAGGTTTTTCCGGCTAAGAATAAAGTTGTTGTTATTGGCGTGAATATGCTTACCAAGCATAAAAAGCCGTCGAAAGACAAACCGGGCGGGATACATAAAGTTGAAGGCTCTATAGATATGTCCAATGTCAAAATTATATGTCCCAAATGCGACAAAGGGGTAAAAGTAAAATTCTCTAAAATGCAAACGGGAGATAAAGTTCGCGTTTGTCGCAAATGCGGAGAGTTGATGATTTGATTGTTTTCATAATCGGGTTTTCGGAACACGAGGCTGATGACTGTGTTTAACAAAGGTGGTTTCAGATGACTAAAGAAAAAGCAACAAAAGAAAGCAGCGGTAAAAAATACACATCCAGATTGAGGGATGAATTTAACAAAAAAATTCTTTCGGCATTAATGAAAGATTTTAATTATTCATCGCCTATGGCGATTCCGCGATTGGATAAGATAGTAATTAATATGGGCATAAACGAAGCTAAAGAAAATATTCAAGCCTTAGATAAAGCTAAAGATGATTTGGCTTCAATAACCGGTCAGCTCCCTCAAATAAGACGGGCTAAAATATCAATTTCAAATTTTAAGCTCAGAGAAGGAATGCCCATAGGAGTAAAGGTTACTCTTAGAGGCGATAGAATGTATGATTTTTTTGATAAATTCGTTTCTATCTCCGTTCCTAGAATAAGAGATTTTCAGGGTTTCAGTCCGAAAGCCTTTGATGGAAATGGAAATCTTAATGTAGGTCTTAAAGAACATCATATTTTTCCTGAGGTTAATATTGAAAAATCTCCAAAAGCGCTGGGGATGAATATAACTTTTGTCACTACCGCAAAGAATAAAGAGACAGCTCAGGCATTGCTTAAATATCTTGGCATGCCTTTTGAGAAGCCCAAAAAAATTAAGACAGTTCAGAGTTGAAAGTGAATTTTTTTGTTTTGTCTCTGAGCTTTAGACTTTAAATGACGCGTTTCACAACATCGTATACACTTTTTGTGTCATAACATCGTATACACATAGTATACTATTTCAAAAAAGGATAAGGTGTAAATAAATGAAAAAAAAGCGAAATAATCAATGCTGAAATCAATTTTCGGAAACAATGCGCGCAATTATATAATGAGGGAAAAAATCCAACAGAAATTCATAAATTGCTTCAACGAACAAGAGTTTGGGTCTATAAATGGATCAAGCGATATAAATCAGAAGATGGTCAGTGGTACTTAAATGAATCGACAGAGCCTAAAAGAAAACCAAACAAAATTGATCCGGTACTTGAAATGAATATTATTAAATCAAGAAAAAAATTAGTTAAAAGAGACACTCCTGAAACGCGTTATGCGTTTCATGGAGCAGTAGCTATACATCAGGAATTAGATAACTTAGGATATAAAAACAAACCAACCCTGTCTACAATTAACCGCGTTCTCAAACGAAACGATTTAATAACAAAAGAACAAAGGGAAAAAGGCAACAAAGAATCAAAAGTTTATTATCCTGAAATACGCGCAAGGTATCCTGGACATATTCATCAGCTTGATTTGGTAACGCCCAGATATATTACAGGTTACGGCAAAATTGTTTCTGTTAACCGAATTGATATTTATACAGCGCAGGCTAATTTGAATCAATTTGAATCTAAGGGAGCTGACAGCATTATTAGCTTTATCGTCGAAGATTGGGCTAAATATGGAATACCGCGGTATTTGCAATTAGACAATGAGGCTTCTTTTCGCGGCAGCCTGTATCATCCGAAAACTTTTGGCAAACTAGCGCGCTTTTGCTTAAACTTTGGAGTTGAATTGATATTTATTCCATTTCGTGAACCATGGCGTAATGGGTACATCGAAAGTTTTAACGGTCGATTTAATGATCAACTTTGGCTTTTTCAAAAATTCACAGATTTAGAACATTTAAGAAACGAAGCAAAACAATTTCGGGATAAATATAATAAGTTTCAAATTTATAAAAAAGAACATTTCAGTAAGCAATACTTACAAGGATGCACAAAACGCTTTTTTCCAAAAGGTTTTAAATTTAATCTTTCAACAGAGTTGCCCATTACAGATGGCAAGATCCATTTTGTAAGATTAGTTAATGAGAAAGGTTATATCAATGTTTTTAATGAAGATTTTTATATTAATAAAAATCTCAGTTTTGAATATATTTGGGCAACAATTTTTACTAAAGAACAAGAGTTAAAGTTTTATTACCAAGCAAACAAAGAATCCAAAAGAGAGTTGATAAAAAGTGTTGAGTATAAATTGAGAGAGGCTGTAAAAGACAAAATATCTGTTAAGGAATTTTGCTAAAGTGTATACGATGTTATGACACAGCTAGTGGTACTAAGAAGTGTATACGATGTTATGACATTTGGCAATTATGCTTTATTGAGGCTTGACAGGAAAGTTTCAGGGCATACGCCCCTTGCCATAAACAGAGACCAGAATCTTAAGGTTGGAACAAAGCTTTTTGTTATAGGCTATCCCAACGGCTTGCCTGTAAAAATAGCCGGAAATGCTGAAATAAGGTCTGTTCACAATGACTACTTTGCGGCGAATCTTGACACTTTTCGCGGCAATTCAGGCAGTCCCGTGTTCAATGCAGAAACATATTTGATTGAAGGGATATTAGTTGATGGGGTCGGCGACTATAGATATGGTTATTTTGGAGGCATGGTGGATCCGAAAAATCCTCATAATTATAAACCGGGGACGACCATGAAGTATGAAAATGACAATGGCAGAGAAAAGGCTGCCAAGATTTCTTTGATAGAAGCTTTTATTCCTGTAACAGAGCTTGAGACCGCGATTATGGAAACACGAAAAAAGGATATTAATATAGGTAAAACGGGGGATATTCAATCAATACAGGGGCAATATCAGGGTGAAACGGAATTTGTTCCGGCCATTTATTATCCCGAACCGGAGCCGGAAAAGACTAATGTTTATAAAATTTAATTTCCGCGCATAGAGCGCTAATCTTTTCTTCTGTCAAATACATAAGAACTGGCAGTTTCTTTTTTGGCCTTTTTCTTAAGATCCGTGCCGATATTGCTTATTTGAGCAAATGAGATAAGCTGGCGCAATCTATTGTGAATTACGCCTATTGAAATTGAAACAAAGGGATATTTTTGAATATTGCCTTGCCTGTCGGTGGAAACTATGCTTCCCGCTTCTTTATCTTTTTTGCTATAGAAAGAAGGGGATATTTCATCAAAACTAGAGGTTATTCTTTTGCATAAATCCTCGGCTTTTTCAAAAGAGGTAATGATAATAAAATCATCTCCGCCTATATGTCCTATAAAATCTTCGGAATTTTCATTTTGCATGGTGAGTTTAACAAGGAGATTGGCTGTGGTTTTTAATACAAGGTCGCCGGCTTCAAAACCATAAGCGTCATTGTATGATTTGAAATGGTCAAGATCCAAATAGAGAACGGCGAAATCGGATTGTTTGGCAATTTCTCTTTCAATTCTCGCTTGTATTGAGGGATTGCCCGGAAGCTTGGATAAAGGGTTGGTGTCTAAAACTTGTTTATTGCGCTTAAGTATCATTCTTATTCTGGCTATCAGTTCATCCGTGTCCACAGGTTTTATCAAATAATCGTCTATCCCCATGCTCAAGCCTTTCATCTTGGTTTTTTTCTCGCTGAAAGCGGTCAAAATTATTATGGGCACATGAGCGAATAAGGGATTGTTTTTTAATTCCTCAGCCACGGCTAAGCCGTCTTTTTGCGGCATATTATAATCTAAAACCGCGATATCCGGATGACTTTCAAAAGCCATTTGAAGCGCCTCTTTTCCGTCATTTGCCGCAGCGACTTCAAACCCCGATTTTTCCAGAGTTTCTTTCATTAAAAATAAAAGTTCGGTTTGATCATCAGCGATTAAAACACGGGGTTTTATTGTTTGGGTTCTCTGTCCAATTTTGGGACTTATATCCCTTCCTATGCATTTTTTAATGGCGTTAAGCACTATTTCTTTGGGCAGTTCTCTGGATATTATTTCCGGCAAACCGGTAAGCATGCCTTTTTCTTGATAATTGTTGAGTCTTAGGGCGCTTAACACTATTATCGGGATTTTGGCTGTTTGAACCTCGTCTTGAAGTTCATCCATTATTTGAAAACCGTCTTTTTTGGGCATCATTATATCAAGAAGTAAAAGGTCGGGTTTTTCGATTTTGACGGCTTCTATAATTTTTTGAGCGTCATTGATAATTAGGGGTTTATAGGAATTAGATTCCAAAAACATTTTAAGCAGGTCGCAAAATTCTTCATCGTCATCGGCTACCATTATAGTAAGCGGTTTATTGTTTTCACTATGGTCAAGAGTTTTTTTGAGCATATTTTTTAGAGCCTCAAAATCTATCGGTTTGTTTAAATACCCTTTAACTCTTGGTGATGGCCCTGTGACAATATCTATTTTCCGATTTTGAGATAAAATTAATATTTTTTGATTTTCAATGAAGGGGTTTTTTCTTATTTCCGCTATAAAATCAAAGGGATTAAAGGTTGAAATTAGAATATTCAATAAAACCAAATCGGGCTTCCAGTTTTGAACGGCGGTTAATGATTTCTGATAACCGGATGTATCGCGGACAATATAGTTTTCAGTCTCCAATAATTGCGCGAGCATTTCAATGTTTCTTCCATCGGTATCCACTATCAAAATTTTAGGATTGTCATTATTGCCGCGCATAATTAAATGATAGCAAAAATTGAAGCTATGCGTAATTTTCGTCCCGACTTGGCGGGATCGGTAGCTGTGTGAACGACCAAAATTTAGTAAAATTTTGGCGTGATAGACAAAAAAAACAGCGCTTATAAATATACGCAAATAGGCCTTGAGCTGGCTGTAGCGGTGCTTATAGGGTTTTATGGCGGATATAAGCTTGACGGAGTTTTAAGCTCATTGCCGTGGTTTACCGTTTTAGGTTCATTTATAGGCATGGCCGCCGGATTTTATTTATTTTACAAAGAGGTAAAAAAGGACGATGCTTAATTATATATTGCTTGGCATTATTGTCGGAGTTTTTAACGGTCTGCTTTCAAGAATTTCGCTTAAGTTCGTTATAAATAAATCTGACGCGATTTTTTATTCTGTTTGGCTTGCCGGAATATTTTACAGATTGATTTTTCTGGTATCGGCGGTCATTTATTTGAAATACAAAAATAGTATAATGATGGTTCCTTTTGCGTCAAGTTTAATATTTTCACAGTTTATTTTTGAATTAAAGCCCATAAAGAAAAATGGAACTCAAAGAGATTCTTGAACATCATATAATAGACCATATTTGGAGCTGGGTAAGTCTGGGCCCCTTGCAGCTTCCTTTAAGCAAGCATTTGTTAATGATGATTGTCGCGGCTTTAATAATGCTTGTCTTTTTTCCGCTGATAATACGAATTAAAAATTCCAAGCTGACGGCGCTAAAAACCGCGCTTGAGGCCATGTTTCTTTTTATTCGCGATGACATTGTTATTCCCAATTTAGGTCAAGGCGGGATTAAATACCTTTCGTATTTTGCCACATTGTTTTTTTTTATTTTAATCTGCAATTTATTGGGCATGGTTCCTTTTGGCGCTTCCGCTACAGGCAATATAGCCGTAACGGGCGCTATGGCATTTACCACCTTTGTATTTATCAATTTTGCCGGCATCAGAGAACAAGGGTTTGCGAACTATATAAAGCATATAGTTCCCGCAGGTGTTCCCGGCTGGCTTTTTCCTTTGCTTTTTCCAATTGAAATAGTCGGTCTTTTGACTAAATCTTTTGCTCTTTGCGTGCGTTTATTTGCCAATATGATAGCGGGACATATTGTTATTCTTTCGTTCATGGGATTGATTTTTATGTTTGGCGCCATTAATCCATTGCTTGGCTTGGGGCTTACCGCTCCGGTCAGTGTGGTTATGATTTTATTTGTCTCTTTGCTTGAAATTTTTGTGGCTTTTTTACAGGCGTATATTTTCACTTTTTTGACGGCTATTTTTGTCGGCGCCGCCATGCATCCGCATTAAGTAAAAAATTTTCAGTTGAAAGATGAAGCAGAACAAACAAAATAAATTAAAGAGTAGAAAGTAAGAGGTAAAAAGTCAGAAGTAAGATTTATAAGAAGCTCCGTATAACTCTAAACTCTGAACTCTGAACTCTAAACTGAATAGTGGAGGCTAGTATGAACGACATGTTATATCTTGGAATGGGTTATCTTGGAGCCGGAATCGGAGCAGGAATTGTTTTGTTGGGCGCGAGTCTCGGCATAGGAAAATTGGCGGCGAGCGCTATGGAAGGAACCGCGCGTCAGCCGGAAGCGGGCGGAGCGATAAGAACTTCAATGATTATCGCCGCGGCTTTAATAGAAGGATTGGGATTCTTCGCTCTTGTTATTTGTTTGCTTGTAGCCATGAATTTCAGCGGGCCCAAACAGTCGAGCGCGGGGCATGACGCGGCGCGGGTTCAAGCGCATAAATAAACTATGGAGAACCTTTTATGTAAGGAGATTTTATGGAAGCTTTGATTAAACCTGAATTCGGTTTGATGTTTTGGACGGTATCCATATTTATCCTTTTGCTCATTTTGCTTTCCAAGTTCGCGTGGAAGCCTCTTATTCAGGCCATTGAGGATAGGGAAAACAATCTTCGGCTTGAAAGAGAGGCGGCCCAAAAAGACAGAGAAGAAGCCGAGAAAATAAAAAATGATTTAGATGAAAAGCTTTCCGAACTCAAAAAGAATATAGGGCTAAAGCTTGAAGAAGCGCGGAAAGAAGGGCAGAAGCAAAGAGATAAAATATTAAGCGAAGCGCGCGACAATGCTCAAACTCTTCTTGAGAATTCAAGAAGAGAATTAAATGCCGAAAAAGACAAATTGGCGAAACAATTGAAAAATGACATCGCGGAAATTTCTCTTAAAGCGGCGGAAAAAGTTCTTAAAAAAAGCGTTGACGCCGGCATTAACAAAAAAATCGTCACAGACTTGATAAGTGATATTGAAAGCGGAAAAACTTTGAAGAATTGATATTATGAACTCATCAGATAGAATTCTTGCTGTGCGTTATGCGAGAGCGTATTTGAATCTTGACGGTTTGGATTATTCCGTCGAAACGGAAAAAGCCGCCAGAGAGCAATCGGCGCAATTAATCAGGTTAAAGAAAGAAATTAAATCTATTGAAAAATTTCTTCTTCATCCCGCTTTGCCTTTTGACGGAAAAATAGAAATTTTTAGAAAAGCGGCATTTGGCCTGAGCGGGAATTGCCCCAAGTTTATTGAACTATTGCTTAAGGAAAACAGATTTTATTTGCTGGGCATTATAATTGAAGAATCTGAGCGAATAATTGATTTATACGCTGGAATAGTTAAAGCTTCCGCATATTCCAAGACCAAAATTGATAAAGCTGAGATTGAGAAGCTTGAGAAGGTTTTGAGCGGCATAATAGATAAAAAAGTCGCGCTTTCTCAAAGTATTGATGAGTTCATTATCGGCGGAATTAGAATTAAAATGGATGATTTGTTTATTGACGCCAGTTTAAACGGAAGAATTAATAAGCTTAGAAAGGAAATACTTAATTAGTCGGCAACCAGTTGGGCGATCCCGCCTATGGCGGGACAACAAGGAATAAGAAACAGCTCTAAATCACTAAGGCGAAGCAGCAGTTCGCGAATATTGATAAGGCGGAGAATATGATTAGGCCCGAAGAAATAACCGATATTATAAAAACTAGAATTGAAAAATTTGTTCCCGATGCTGAAACGGGAGAGATGGGACAAGTCTTGCAAGTCGGAAACGGAATAGCTCGAATTTACGGTTTAAAAAACGCCCTTATGGGAGAACTTGTGGAATTTGAAAGCGGCGTTTTCGGCATGATTTTAAATCTTGAATATCAAAATGTCGGCTGTGTTATCATGGGCTCGGATGCCAAAATTAAAGAAGGCGATAAAGTTAAGAGAACCAATAGAGTATTGGATGTTCCGGTCGGCCCCCAGCTTATAGGCAGAGTTGTTGACGCTTTAGGCAGACCGATTGACGGCAAAGGGCAGATTGAATCCCAAAAAAGAAGACCTATTGAAGTTATAGCGCCGGGCGTTGTTGAAAGAGAGCCCGTTAGAGAATCTCTTAATACCGGTTTAAAGGCTATAGACGCCATGATTCCGATAGGTCGCGGACAAAGAGAGCTTATTATCGGCGATAGACAAACCGGAAAAACGGCTGTAGCCATTGACGCTATTTTAAATCAGAAAAAAGAACCGGCGCAGACAAGACCGATTTGTATTTATGTGGCTATAGGGCAGAAAGAATCCACAGTTGCCAGAATTGTTAAAATTTTGGAAGATAATGGCGCGCTTGAGTATTCCATTATCGTATCTGCCACCGCGTCCGAGCCGGCGAGTTTATTATATCTCGCGCCTTATACCGCTTGCGCCATAGGGGAAGAATTCTTATGGCAGGGCAAGCATGCTTTGGTTGTTTACGACGACTTATCCAAACACGCGCAGGCTTATAGACAAATGTCATTATTGCTTAGAAGACCTCCGGGCAGAGAGGCATATCCCGGAGATGTTTTTTATCTTCATTCAAGGCTTCTTGAAAGGGCGTGTAAATTATCACAGAAAAATGGCGGCGGTTCTTTAACCGCTTTGCCGATAATTGAAACGCAGGCCAATGATGTTACCGCTTATATTCCGACCAATGTCATTTCCATAACGGATGGGCAGATTTATCTAGAAAGCAATCTTTTCCATTCGGGAATAAGGCCGGCCGTGAATGCCGGCATATCCGTATCCAGAGTGGGCGGCGCGGCCCAAATAAAAGCGATGAGACAGGTTGCCGGACAACTTCGTTTGGATCTCGCGCAATATAATGAACTTGCGGCATTTGCTCAATTCGGTTCCGATTTGGACAAAAGTAGCCGCCAGCAGATTTTGCGCGGCGAAAGGCTTGTTGAATTGCTTAAACAAGACCAATATAAACCCATGTCCGCCGCTCAACAGGTTATGATTATTTTTGCAGGCACGGGCGGACATCTTGATGATGTTGAGGTGGACAAGATAAAGAAATTTGAAGCGGATTTCATGTGTTTCATTGAAAGTAAGCATCCCGAGATAGAAAAAGAATTGAATGAAAAGAAAATTCTGAGCGAGCAGCTTAAAGAAAAGCTTATATCGGCTATAACGGAATTCAAAGCGACTTTTTAAAAGAAGCGTGGTTAAAAACAGTTTAAAGTTCAGAGCCGGAACAAAGCAATGGCAAGTCAAAAAGGTGATAGTAAAGGGGAGAGGTGGACCGGGTGGGAGGCAATTTTATGAAATATCTTATAACCGGCGGAGCCGGATTTATAGGTAGTAATATAGCTTTTGCTCTTGAAGATGAGAGAAAGGCTGAAGTTGTTATTGTTGATAATTTTTCTTCGGGGCATTTTAAGAACCTTATCGGATTCAAGGGCGATATTATCGCCGATGATATCGCAAATGATTCATGGTATGATAAAGCGGGGAAGGTTGACGCTATTTTTCATGAAGCGGCCATAACCGATACCACCGTGACGGATCAGAAAGAAATGATGAGAATAAATGTCGGCGGGTTTAGGAGTGTTTTGAATTATGCTCTTAAATACGATATAAAAACCATAGTCTACGCCTCCTCGGCGGCCGTTTACGGCAATGGGAAATGTCCCATGCAAGAAGATCAGGATTTGACTCCTGAAAATGTATACGGTTTTTCAAAAGCTATGATGGATAATGTTGCTATGGAATTTGCCGCGCGCCATAAAGAAGCTTCTCTTGTGGGGTTAAGATATTTCAATGTCTACGGCCCGAGAGAATTTTATAAAGGCAAATTTGCCAGCATGATATACCAGCTTTATCTTCAAATGAAAGAATATAAGCGCCCCAAAATTTTCAAGTTCGGCGAGCAGATGAGGGATTTTGTTTATGTCAAAGATATTGTCAGGGCCAATCTTAACGCTCTTGATGCAGGAAAATTTTGCGTTTGCAATGCCGCCTCGGGCAAGCCGGAAAATTTCAATAAGGTTATAGAATGTTTAAATTCTGCTATGGGAAGAGATTTATCCCCCAGATATTTCGATAATCCGTATGACTTTTATCAGAATAAGACACAGGCTGATTTAAGATTGGCGAAAGCTTATATCAATTATCGCCCCGAATGGGATATTGAATGCGGAATCAGAGATTATGTTAAAATTTTGGACGGCGAGAAATAAAGGTTAGGTTAATAAATTATGGCTTCATTAAGAGACATAAGAAGACATATCTCATCTGTTAAAAGTATAAAACAGATAACTTATGCGATGAAAATGGTGGCGGCAGCGCGCATTAAAAAAGCGCAGAATAAAATTCTTAATTCAAGGCCCTTCGCCGAGAAAATGGAAGAAACCATAAAAAATTTATATATGGAAATGGAAGAGGAAGATTTTAATCGTTCCCCTGCTTTTAAACTGTTTGAGAAACAAGATAAATCCAATGTCGGCGTTCTTGTAATTATAACTTCGGACAAAGGCCTTTGCGGCTCTTTTAATGTTAATGTTCTCAAGCGCGCCGTTCTTTGGCTGAAAGAGAACAAGGACAAAGAAACCAAAGTCATAGCCGTAGGCAAGAAAGGTCGGGATTTTTGCCGGAGGTTGAAAGGATTGAATTTATCCATGCCCTATGAATTAGTCGGGATTTTTCCGAAAGCCGGTTATGCTCACGCCAAGCTTTTGGCGGAAAATATTTTCAAGCTTTATGAAAATGAAGCGGATAGCGTAACTGTTATTTATAATAGATTTAAATCAATGATGGCGCAGGAAATAATTTGCAATAAATTTCTTCCGCTCAAACGGCGGTTTTTGGAATTTCAAAACGAATTCGGCGAAAACAAATTAAGCGATTTTGATTTTGAACCGGCCAAGTCTTTGCTTTTGTCCTCGCTTTTGCCGAGATATGTAAAGGCGCAAATTTATAAAATTTTATTAGAGTCGCAAGCTGCGGAACTCGCGGCCAGAATGAACGCTATGGAAGCGGCCAGCGGAAACGCTTCCGATATTATTGAGGAATTAACCCTTAAGCTTAATAAAACGCGGCAGGCGATGATAACCACGGAGCTTAATGAAATAGTGGCGGGAGCCGGCGCGCTTGAAGGATAAAAAGGCCAAAAGCGCAAAAGAGAAAAGCAAAGATCGCAGAAATTTTGCTGCTATTTAGAATAGAGAATCAAGAATATAGAGGAGTCGATTATCCCCCCTATCCCGCCCCCTCCACTACGGCATCGGCGGGTTCGCCTAAGTAGTAGTGGCGAATATGGCGGGATAAGCCCCCCATAGATTCGGCCAACAAGCCTAATCTAAGCATGGGGGACAGGCACGGGGGGTAAAAAATATATTATTATCTCCCCCCGTAGATTTCATTTCCCGTGTCCCGCCATAGGCGGGATAATCACGGAAAATAACGCAAGCCTATGGCAGTGCCGTATCAGAGGCTATGCCTATCGGGCGGCGCAATCTAAGCACGGGGGGTAAAAAACACGCAAGGCTGTGCCAGTGCCGTAACAGAAGCTATGCTTATCGGACGGCCAAGTGTTTTTTAGGAGGCTTTGTGAATATTGGAAAACTCGCGCAAATTATAGGTTCGGTTATAGATATTGAGTTTAAACCGGGAAAATTGCCGAATATCTATCACGCGCTTGAAGTAAAATACAAAGATGAAAATAACAAAGAGCAAATTCTCGTAGCGGAAGTGGCTCAGCATTTGGGAGATAATATTGTAAGAGCCATAACTCTCGGCTCTACGCAAGGCTTAAGCAAAGGGCTTGAAGTTGTGGATACCGGCGCGCCGATTACAGTTCCTGTCGGAGAAGTGTGTTTGGGCAGGATTATGGATGTTTTAGGCCATCCCAAAGATTATCGCGGCCCGATAAAAGCTAAAGAATATCTTCCAATTCACAGAGAGCCGCCGCCCTTAACCGAGCAAAGAACGGAAGCTGAAATATTTGAAACAGGCATAAAGGTTATAGATTTGCTTGCCCCTTTTATGAAAGGCGGGAAAGTCGGACTTTTCGGCGGAGCCGGCGTAGGCAAGACAGTTGTCATAATGGAATTAATCAACAATGTCGCACGGCAGCATAGCGGATTTTCGGTTTTCGGCGGAGTGGGAGAACGGTCAAGAGAAGGTAATGATTTATGGCGTGAAATGCAGGAATCCAAGCTTTCCGACGGCTCAAGCGTGCTTTCAAAAACAGTTTTGGTTTACGGTCAGATGAACGAACCCCCGGGCGCTCGCGCCAGAGTGGGATTAACCGCTTTAACTCAAGCGGAATATTTTAGAGATAAAGAAGGGAAAGATGTTCTTTTATTTGTGGACAATGTTTTTAGATATGTTTTAGCCAATAGCGAAGTATCGGCTTTGCTCGGCAGAATGCCTTCGGCTGTCGGGTATCAGCCAACGCTTACGACCGAAATAGGCTGGCTTCAGGAAAGGATAACTTCCACCAAAAAAGGGTCCATTACATCTATTCAAGCGGTTTATGTTCCGGCCGACGATTTAACGGATCCCGGCGTTGCCAATATTTTTACTCATCTTGACGCCACAATCGTTCTTTCAAGAAGCATAGCCGAACTAGCGATTTATCCGGCCGTGGATCCTTTGGATTCCACTTCCAGAATATTAGATCCTTTGATTTTGGGAGAGGAACATTATAATACCGCGAGAAGCGTTCAGAAAGTTCTCCAACGGTATAAAGAATTGCAGGACATTATAGCCATTCTTGGCATGGATGAGCTTTCCGACGAGGATAAGCTTTCGGTCAATAGAGCCAGAAAAATTCAAAAATTCCTTTCACAGCCTTTCTTTGTAGCCGAACAATTTACCGGAATAAAGGGTAAATATGTAAAGCTTAAAGATACGATAAGCGGATTTAAAGAAATTCTTGAAGGCAAGCTTGATGAAGTTCCCGAACAGGTTTTTTATATGGCCGGCAGTATTGATGAAGTAAAGGAACGCGCGGTTAAAGAAACTGTGTAATACATACAAGGTGACAAGATAATTGGGCAATATGGCAACAAGGAATAAGGAATAGTTTTCCTCCGAACAAATCGGCGAAAAAACATAGGCAGACTTCCACCGCTGAATCTTGGCGACATAGTCGCCATGCAGTAATGGCGAATATGGCTGGACTAATTTGTTGTGAAAAATAGCAAAGTCGGAAAAACTATGAAGGAAAAAATACTATTAAGCATAATAACTCCCGAGAAAGTTTATCTTTCAGAAGGCAAAGTTGATTTTGTCGCTCTTCCCGCTTTTGGCGGAGAAATGGGAATATTGCCCGGGCATATTTCATTTGTCGTTCAGCTTAAAGACGGTTTTTTAAGATATTCATCCGGCGGTGAAGATGAGATATTTGCCATTTTAGGGGGATTCGCGCAAATTGATAAGAATAAAGTTATGGTTCTTGCCGAAGGCGCGGAGCTTACCAAAGAAATAGATGAAGAAAAAGCCCGCCAGGAATATCAAAAAGCCAAAGACGCTCTTTCCATAAAAGGCGCGGATATAGATTTGGATGCCGCTCAAGCCGCGTTAAGGCGCAGTTCCTTAAGAATGAAAGTCTTGGAATTAAAAAGCAAGCGTAAAAAGAAAAAGTAAACCCCGTTAGAGAACAACCTCTAACGGTTATAGATAGCGGCATTAGACCGCGCTATCCATGTGGAAATTCCATACCACCGACAGGAGTCGGTGGCTTTCTCTAACGGGGTAAAAAGGCAGGCTGCCTTTGGCGGAAAGTAATTGTAGGAACTCCTTTTTTTATCAGAAGATACTGAATAATTCAGTCATCAGTCACCGGTTTCCAATCACAAACAGAAAGCGAATATTGAAGGGGCGGCAATATAATTGAGTTTTGATAATAGGAGATTGAAAAATACGCAATAAAATAAGGAGTTTAGCGTTATACATTATATGGCCATAAAACACATACTTTGCTCGTTTTTGATTTCATTGTTCTTCCCGTGTATTATATTCGCTCAAGATTCTTTGGATTGGGAAAAGTGCCAAAAAATCGCTTTTGAAAATAATTCTTCTCTTAAAATTAAAAAGCTGACTATAGAAGAATATCGTTATAAATATCTGGCCGGGTTAAACGACTATTATCCCAGTATTAATATTAGTCATTCGGCAAGGAGAAGCGGGAGTGATTCATCGGCTTCCAATAGTTTTTCCACCGGCTTAAGCGCCAGCGAGAAAATATTCAGTTTAAAAACATTATCCTCAATAAAAACAAGGAAAATATCCTATGAAAAGATGATTCTGAGTTATTACTTGGAATCTTCAAATTTGCGTTATGAGCTTGCCAATGCCTTTATGAATTTTCTTATAGCGCAGGAAAAAGTAAAGGTTGATTCAAAAAACATGGATATGCGCGAGACGAATGCAAAACTTTTGAAATTAAAATATGAAAGTGGTCGTGAAAGCCGCGGAGATGCGATGTATGCAAATGCGCTCTATGAGCTTGCGAAAACAAATCTTCAAAGTTCTAAAAGAGCTTTTTTATCCGCTCAAAGAAAGCTCGCTCAATACTTAAATTTGTCTTTAGATGTTGTCATTACAGCTCATGGAGAATTTAAGATTCCGCCTGTGCATATAAGTTTTGAAAAAGCTTTGGCAAATATAGAAAAGACGCCCCAAATAATGTTACTTAAAAAGGATATAGAAAGCGCGAAAGAAGCAATGTTTTCGGCCAAATACGATCTTTATCCCACGCTTTCAGCTTCACAATCTTTAAGCTGGAGCGGTGATAGGGAGTTTCCCTCTTCAAACAGCTGGAGTTTGGGGCTTAGCTTAAGTTTGCCGCTGTTTTCAGGGGGTATAACTCATTATAGGAATAATACCAAAGCCGCAAAATTGAATTTCAAGAGCGCAAATGAGAATTTTAGAAACGAAGTCAGTTTAATTAAGACCAATCTGGCCACAGCATATGATGATTTTTTAAATGCGATTGATGCCGCGCGCACGCAGGATATTATGCTCCGGGCGAATGAAGAAAGATATAAAGAAACCCAAGTAAAATATATGGCGGGCAAACTAAGTTTTCTTGACCTTGAAAATATTGAACAAAATCTTGTGGATGCCAGATTAAACCGTCTTGAATATATTAAAAACGCCAATTTTAAAAAGAACTATCTTAATAAGCTTTTGGGTATTGAACTTAGCGCCAAAGAATAAAAAATAAAGAAGCAAGAAATCAGAAGGATTTATTCAATCTCTTTCACTTCTTGCCTCTAACCTCTATATCAGTATCTTGGAGATTCTTATGAAGAAAATTATAGTTTTTATAGTTATCGCAGGTTTAGCGGGTTCGGGAATATACTATTTTAAAGCTAAAAAAAAGAAGAACGGCATAAAATATGTTCAAACCGAAGCCATTAGTAAAAACATGAGCGAGATAATAGATACCACAGGTGAAGTTGTGCCCCTTAACAGAGTTGAAATAAATCCTTCTTCCGGCGGACGGATAGAAGAAATATTGGTTAAAGAAGGCGACCAAATTTCCGCAGGGCAAACGCTTGCTCTAATGAGTTCTCAGGATAGAGTCGCTATAATGGATGCCGCTCTCTCAATGACGGATGAAGAATATAAATATTGGCAGAACGCTTATAAGCCGATAAAAATCATTTCGCCGCTTGATGGAACCATAATTTTAAAAAATGTTGTTGAAGGTCAAACAGTCGGAGCCGGCGCCGTTTTGTTTGCTGTTTCCGACAAACTTATTATAATCGCGAGCGTGGACGAATCCGATATAGGCAGGGTTAAAGTCGGACAGCAGGCTGAAATAATTTTAGACGCTTATCCAAATCAAGTTGTTGACGGCAAGATTTCTCAAATTTTGGATGAGGGGAAAAATGTCAGTAATGTAATAACATACGAAGTTAAAATAATGCCCTTTAGGCTTCCAAAGTTTTTTAAATCCCAGATGACGGCTAATATAAAAATTTATTTATCGCGAAGAAAAAGCATTATAGCCATACTTTCAAAAAGTATTGCTATTGATGAAGACGGAGATACCGCTGTTATAATCGGATTTGAAAATAAAAAACCGCTATATGCGAAAGTAAAAACGGGCGATGAAATTGACGGAAAAACAGAAATTATTTCAGGCATTAATGAAGGACAAGTTATTTGGTATGAAGATAAAAAGTATGTTCCTCAAAAATCGGCGTCTGAAAAAAATCCTTTTATGCCCGCTAGGCCCGGAAGAGGCGCCGCAACCAAGGGTTCATCCGTCAGACCCGCGGGAAGATAAAGTTTGTGAACTACTTCAGTATAAGAGTTTTTGAAAAATGATAGAAATTAAAGGAATCAGAAAAATATATAAAATGGGCAAACAGTCCCTGGAAGTTTTAAAAGGGGTGGATTTGAGTATTGGCGAGGGAGAATTTGTGGCTATTATGGGCTCTTCCGGTTCGGGGAAATCCACCTTAATGCATATCCTCGGTCTTTTGGATAAACCCTCTTTCGGAGAATATTCTATTTACGGACGGGATATAAGCAAACTTGATGATTTTGAACTTGCGCAATTGCGCGCCAGATTTATCGGTTTTGTGTTTCAGCAGTTTAATCTTTTGCCCAGAATAAGCGCTTATGATAATGTCGCGCTTCCACAAATATACCTCGGCGAGAAAAAACAAAATAATCTTGCCCAGCGGTTTTTAAAAACCGTCGGCCTTAAAGATAGAATGAGTCATAAGCCCAACGAGCTTTCAGGAGGTCAACAGCAAAGAGTGGCCATAGCAAGGGCGCTTGTAAATAATCCAAAAATAATTTTTGCCGATGAGCCCACCGGCAATTTGGCATCGGATCAATCGCATGAAATCATGGATATACTTAAGAATTTGAATGCCGATGGAATTACGGTGGTAATAGTGACGCATGAAGAGGAAATAGCCCAATACGCCGATAGAATTATAAAAATAAAAGACGGTTTAATAATCGACGATACTTCAAAAAAAGGCATAAAGCCGGTTAAGACTTCCGCTCATAAGATTAATATCAAGAAAAAGTCTTTTTTCAATTTTTATGAAATAGTTGAAAATATGAATTCCGCCGTAAAATCCATTATTTCAAATAAAACACGATCTCTTTTAACCATGCTCGGAATAATAATAGGTGTTTCGGCGCTTATATCAATGCTGGCGGTTGGCTATGGAGCGCAGTTATCGCTTAAAAAACAAATGGCTTCTTTGGGAACGAATCTTTTGATTATTCAGCCCGGCCGTCATCAGCGCGGAGGGGTTTCCGGCGGAGCGGTAAGTCGTTTGGATAAAGATGATGCCAAAGCCATTTTGAAAGAGGTTCTTTATATCAATAATATTGATTTAAATGTTACCGGAAATGAGCAAATGGTTTACGGCTCTAAAAATCATTCATCGAGCGTTTTGGGCGCTACTGAAAAATATGCAAAAATGCGCGCTGCCATTCCCGTTTTCGGAAGATTTTTTACCGATGATGAAGATATAAATTTGAAAAAAGTCGCTGTTATAGGCCAAACAGTGGCCGATGAGCTTTTCGGCGAAGAAAATCCTATAGGCAAAACAATGAAAATCAAGAGAAAAAATTTCACTGTCATAGGAGTTTTACCTCTAAAGGGCTCCAGCGGTTTTCAAAATCAAGACGATATGGTGATAATCCCTTTAAATACCGCCATGAGAGTTATTCTCGGCAAGAAATATGTAAATTCCATAGTGGTTGAGGTTTCCGACATTAAGTTTATGCCCATGGTTGAACAGGATATATTGGATTTAATGAGAAGGCGTGATAATATTCCCGAGTATAAAGAGGATAGTATAAGAGTAAGGAATTTGGAAGAGATGCAAGCCATGTTGTCCGGTATGACAAAAACTTTTTCAATGTTGCTCGGCATTATAGCGGGAATATCGCTTGTTGTAGGCGGTATAGGGATTATGAATATAATGCTTGTTAGCGTTACAGAAAGGACGCGGGAAATAGGACTCAGAAAAGCTATAGGCGCCACACGGTTTACCATACTTGTGCAGTTTCTTATAGAAGCGGTTTTAATATCCGTTATAGGCGGCTTATTTGGAATATTATTGGGAGCGGGGGCATCCGCTATTCTTTCAAGGGTTTCGGGCTGGGCAGTTTATATTTCTCCATTTTCAGTAATTCTCGCTTTTAGTTTTTCAGCCGGAATAGGAATAATCTTCGGCTTTTGGCCCGCCAGAAAAGCATCTCTTTTATCGCCTATAGACGCTTTAAGGTATGAATAAATTTCACTGGTTTGCCAATTTCTTTTTTCTTATCAAAAGATTTGGTTTCAGCTCTGACGAGCCAAAATATTTTCCAAAACTTAACCATTTCTTAATTTTCAAAAAAGCGACAAATTCTTTTCCGGAGCCTAACGCGCCTGAAGATTGCTCTTTATCACAATCTTTTGCTATCCTTAAATGGTCTAATGAATTATATTCTTATAACTATCATCGTGATATTGCTGGCGGTATTGGCTTTTTTGCTGAAAAAGCTTTATTATAATCAAGTCGAAACTCTAAGCAAAATATCTAGCGACAATAAATCCATATTGAAAAGCACATGGAATAGATTCGACGAACTTCTAACATGCCTTACGAATATTCATGAGGTGGGCATGGTTAATGTAGGCGCCATAAAAAAGCAAGAATTTTATCAAACGGCTTTAGACAATGCCTGCGACCTCATACAATCAAGCCGTGGCTCATTGATGATTTGCGATGAAGAAAAAAAAGAACTCCGCATTGTTGCGGCAAGAGGAATTTCAAAAGAAGTTATTGATAGCACTGTCATAAAAGCCGGTAGCGGCGTGGCGGGAAGAGCTTTTCAAACCGGAGAAACCATTTTCGTAACAGATCCGAAGCATAATAGCCAATATATAGACTACAAAGGAACTCGGGAAGAGGATGACCCCTTCATATCAATACCGTTAAAAAGCAATGAAAAAGCTTTTGGAGTCCTCAATATTCATCTGTCCGGAAAAAACGAATCTTTCACCGATTATGATTTAAAATTTTTAAATCTTCTGGCGGGAGAGTCCGCCATAACGATGGAAAATATAAAGCTTTATGAAAGCATAGAAAGCTTTTACCTTGAAATGGTGCAAACTCTGGCCAGAGTTATTGACGCTAAAGACTCCTATACGGGGGACCATGCCGACAGGGCTCGCAAGAAAGCCAGTTATGTGGCAAAAGAACTCAATATGCCGGGACAAATGATTCGTTATGTTGAATACGCGGCGCTTCTCCATGATATAGGTAAAATAGGCATTGACGGCTCTATATTGACAAAACCCGGCAGACTCGAAGCCGATGAATATATCGAGATTAAAAAACATCCCGCGATAGGATATGAAATACTCTCGCCCATTAATTTTTTAGGCCCGGTAGCGAAAATGGTTCTATATCATCAAGAGTGGTACAACGGAATGGGGTATCCTGAAGGGTTAAAAGGAGAGGAAATACCTTTGGGAGCGAGAATAGTCGCCACTATAGACGCGTGGGACGCGATGATGAGCGATATGCCTTATAGAAAAGCCCTTACCAGAGAGCAAGCAATAAGCGAATTGGAAAAAGGCGCGGGAACACAATTTGATCCTAAAGTCGTGGAAACATTCTTAAAGCTTGAACAAAAAGAATGGAAAGAAAAAAACGGCAATGATTAGGCATTGCCCCCACTCCCACACATCGCCTATCAGCCTCTTTTAAAAAAAATTATAAGCGACTGGGGCAGGCGCGGAAGCTGCGAACTAAACCATGCTCACAATAGTACCCACACCCATAGGCAATCTTGAAGACATAACCTTAAGAGCTTTAAAAGCTTTGCGCGAATGCGATTTTATTATTTGTGAAGATACGAGAAGAACCCTAAAACTGCTTATCAAATATTCAATCAGCAAAAAACTCATCCGTTATAATGAACATAATGAAAAATCAGTAAACTATAGTCTTGATATGCTTAGGGCGGGGAAAAAAATAGCCATGGTAAGCGATGGCGGTTCTCCCTGCATATCCGACCCCGGAAGAAAAATAGTTAAACTTGCCAAAGAAAATGGGCTAAAAGTGGAATCTCTGCCCGGCCCCTCGGCTGTAATAACGGCGGCGGCAGGCTCCGGCATGCCGGTTGATTCCTTCGTCTTTCTGGGTTTTCTGCCCAGAAGCAAATCAAAAATAAGCAAAGCGATTGCAAAAGCTCTTGAACTTGAAAAAACGATTATTTTATATGAATCGCCGTACAGAATAAAATCTTTTATGGAAAATATCATCAATACAATATCCCCCGATATAGAAGTATCTCTGGCAAGAGAGCTTACCAAGGTATATGAAGAATGGATAGAAGGCTCGGCGTCGGAAGTTTTGAAAATCCTCCAAGAAAGAAAACAAATCAAAGGAGAATTTGTCGTTCTCCTGAGAAAACC
>JAKLQJ010000068.1 GCA_022013385.1 Elusimicrobiota bacterium | reverse complement strand
TAAATAACTTGACATTTACTATTTACGCATCTTGCGTCGTGGTTTTAACCCCGCGGGTTTTTTCTACAACCAAGTTTACCCAACCCACGGGGTAAAAACAAGCATTTAAATGTAAAGAAGTGTTGGACGCACTACACTAGACTGGCGCGATATCTCTCCCAAATTTAAAGCTCTAATAGAGGAAGAATACGAATTAATGCAAAGCGGGAAATAAAAATCACCACCCTCTTACGAATGGGGAACTCCCGAAAAATTAAAAGGAAACCGAAACATGACCGGAGTTGTGTTCACCAAAATTTTCAGTTAAAACTTTGACATTAGAGAACTTGGCTGAAACTATAATAAATAGAACAAGGATAATATCCCTAAACTCATATTTTTCACAAAATATACATTTTGCAACAACCTCACGGTTCTAATTAAAATTTGAGAATTAAGAAAAGGGGGATATTCACAAAACTTATGATAGCGCAAATTGATATTGACGGGACTATTGATAAAGCGCCCGAGTTTTTTAAATGGCTGACCAAAAGCCTTAAAAGAGACGGGCATAAGGTTTTGATTGTTACTTCCCGCACTACATCTCCGGAAAATGACAGGGAAACCGCAAAGGAAATGAAAAAATACGGCGTGGTTTATGACCGTCTTATATTAAGCCCAAACATCGGTGATTTAGACGCGAAAAGATTCCCGCCCGATATGAGACCTGCTCATAAGCTTTATATTTATAAGCTTTTCGTGGCGGAAGATAATGCTGTGGACATACTTTTTGATGATTGCGGTATAACTGTAGAGTTATTCAGAAAGTATCTTCCAAATGTAAAAGTGTTCAAAGTTCTTTCATGAAATACATTTTTCTTGATCATCCTCATATTTTCCCTTCATTCAGGCCCTCAAACCAACTCACATATCTATCCGGTTTAAGAAGGTCAAATGTATAGAATTGCTTGATATCTCCTATGAATTGCTTGTCAAAATTACCCGGCAGGGGCTCCTGCAGTTTCTGATTAACAGCTTCAAAATGAGCCTTTGCCCACTCAGCCTTGGCTGGCGTTGCTTCATCATCATCTTCGTCAGATTTTATTTCTACAACTCTAATGATGGTCTCGATGCCTTTTTCCTGTAAATCTCTTAACCCATCTAAATACTTAACCGCGCTCTTCTTTTTTAAAAGAGCAATATAATCATCCAAATTAATCTTAATGAAAAAATCAGGGTTAAATCCGCGACGAACCCTATCCTTGCCGCCCTTCCAATATTCATAGTCAATTGAATAGAACCCTTTATCCGAAGATTTTATCCAAGCATCCAAATATTGAGAATGTTCAAGCAATCGAAAAACAAACTCCTTTTCGGGCGTATGGGTAACAAGAATTGTGCTTTGAGGCGTCTTAAATACTGACGGATTGACAATATAAGGCGGCCGGTCATCGTTCTCTATCAATGCTCGAACATACTCTTTATGTGTCCTGAGCAAACCGATTGGATCAAAAGGGAAGAGAGTTTGCTGTGCGTTCGGCTTTCTATTACCGGCAAGGTGTTTGAGCAGCGCTTTTGTTTTTTCATCTACTTCCTCTTGATACGATTCGCTGATAAAAGCCGTTGCATCGCGCTCCAGCTCTCCGACTCTTACTGACCCGCGTTCTAATTTTTGCGTGCTGACAGGGACAATATCGCCTTTGATATTTTCAAATACGCGTTTTTTTTTGCCCGGAGGCAGGAATTGATTAAAAAAAAGGTCTATCTGCTTTTTATTATCCTCCGTTAAACCTTTATCCGGAATCTCCGCTTTTTCCATAGCGGCAAGGATAGCGCTCCGGATCTCATCCTCTTCCGGACAGCGCTTATAGTCTCCATTCCCAAAGTCAAAATGTATCCCCTCGTATTCCCTGTTTTTAAAACGGCGGTAACGCGCGTCCACCAAAGCATCGACTGAAATGGTCTTTTTTTTAAGGGCATATTTCTCTGTGCCCTTAATCCGTTCAATAATAACATTTTCATCAATGTCATATTTTGTCAATACGAGCTCTCTTACAGGAAGAGGCAACTGCTCCTTTTCATCGACATCTTCAAATTTAACTCCCGATAAATAATTGAGATTAAAAAGCGAGAAATGATGTTTGCTTCGCCAGTTATCTTTATCAACTATCGGCAACGGCTCGGATAAAATATATATATCAGAATTTGTAACGGCATCCATCAGCTCTTTTATATGGCCGGCAAACTTCTCATGATTGGTTACGGTTAGCCAAGGGTAAGTCTGAAGGATATCAACATTAAGAACCTTGCGGGGGATACGCAACCCCCTGCCCAGCACCTGCGATATCAATAACTTTGAGTTAAATATCCTCTCTTCCATCGGGACGATCTGAAAAACATTGTCTACATCCCATCCCTCAAGAAGCTTACCGACAGAGAATATAAACTCTACTTTACCGCCGATTCTGTTCGGATCGGTCTCTTCAATATTATCAAGCTCGCTTTTATATTCTGATGCGGAAATATTGCTGGTTACGCAAATCACTTTCGCCCGGGCAATCTGTTCAATCTCTGACTCCGATCCGACTGCGCCCCGTTCTTCCTTCTCCCATTTTGCAAGGAACCGGATAAACTCCTCTGAACGTGTTTTAGCATTAGCTTGTGTAGGACAATAAAAAACCGTTATCGGCTTAACTTGCCGCTTTCCGTCTCTTTTATATGCATACCTCTCGATATTTTCGAGGTGCTTTTTCAAGACCACAGCAAACCGCTTTTCTGTCGTCCACTGCATCGCGCCGTCATCCGTCTCAACATTGATTATGGGGTTGATATCTTTAATATATTTTCCATTAATAGCCGTGCGGATATTGTAATCGAAAAAAACATCGGCAAAATAATCGTCTTTATTGTAAGGCGTGCCGGTAAATCCGATATGGCGGGTGATTTCTCTGTTTTTTTTAAGGAACTGCATCCATAGCCGCTCGGCCTTTTCCTCGGATTCCCTACCTGTTTCAGGATCAACTTCATGATCCATCTCAAGCGCCTTTCTTATCGCATTAAAATTTAAATGCGAATAGGCATGATGAATCTCGTCTCCTAAAACCAACACCTCATCAACGCCCTTAAAGAGGGTATCCCGAATGCCTCCTACCGAATATATGGCATTAATATTCTCGATGGTAATGCTCCCATCTTCAATCGCGTCGTTATTTCTTAAAAGGTCTATTGCCTTACCCTGATATTCTTTGGGCAAGCAGTCATTCCATTCCTTTTTATCTTTGAAATCTTGGAATTTACCCCGGAGCCCCTCCTCAATAATCGTAGAGGAAGGCCCTAAGACCAAAACCCGCTTAGCCAGCCCCATTACGAGAGATAAATAAGCCACCGCGAAAATCACATAAGACTTGCCGGTGCCGGTCGCCATATGCACAACCCCGGATATCCGGTCGGCCAGCGGCAGATGCCCAAGCATAATTTCTTCGGATCCGAACCTTTCTCTTAAATGCTCTTTTTGAGCGAAGTTTTCCTTTGCCAACGCAATAACATTCTTATATCCGCCGCCCCACAGATATATCATCGTATGTTTTATCGCCTGATACTGATATTTCCTGCCGCCGGACACAGCGCGAATATAATCCTCAATGTCTGAAAAGCGGAATTTATCGTAATTGCATTTACGGACATTAATATCCAGCGTATGCTCGGAAAGATTAAGTTTTTCTACCGTCTTTATTCTCTTTGTTTTAGCCATATTTAATCCAACTCAAAAGGTTTTGATTCATTGCCATGTTTATCAATCGCGATAAGCCCGACCTTTTTAGTGAGATTATCGATTTTCACCAAACCGTCTTCAGCAATTTCTTTCGCGAATACGGTCACATCCATATCAAACGGCTTGCCTGCCGCGTAATCCAGATCTACTAAAATCATGGCGATCCCGGAAAACCCATCAAAACGCCTTCCTTCTTTATTGAGAATTTTGGTATCAAACTTTGTTATTTGAAGGCCGCTCTTTGCGCGCTTTGCCTTTAACATTACATCTTCATTAAAATAAAAAGCTGTAGAAGTAATAAGATTGTTTACATTATCTTGAGAGCTCGGCTGTTCCTGAAGTTCCAAGGCGCGCGATATATCTTCCAAGACTTTATATGGAAAAGTCAGCATCTGGAAATTAACATCTTTCCCATCCTGATTTTTAATGACAGTATCGCCGACATTAGCGCAGGATTCAGGCGTAATGATAAAATAATCGCCTTTTAGCCTTCCCCCGGATTGCACAATAATCCCACGCAAATATTCTTCATTGATTTTAACCTCTTTTAAAAATCGGTCATCCCACACCGGATAAACTTCAACCGGATCGCCGTCTTTAAGGGCGTAAATATTGGCTAATTTGTATTTTTTGACCTTGTTGTCATCGCGCGAAAGCTGAAATAGCCCCAGCACAAAATCAATATATGTTTCCTTGTGCTTACGCAAATCCATCACATGCGAGAAGTCATAAGCCCCGGAAGATATTATACAAAACGGTTTTGGAACTTTCTTATACGGGTCCCCTTTTTTAACAATGACTTTGCCGGACTTATCTTTCTCGTCCACCAATGCCTTTGACTCACTGATACGAAGCATTCGTCTTTGCATAGTGTAAATAGCGTGTTTTCCAAAATCGCAGGCAATCCATCGACGTCCAAGTTTTTCTGCAACTGCGGCAGTGGTGCCGGAGCCGCCGAAACAATCCATAACTAGATCATTTTTATCTGTGTGATTTTCAATAATTCTCTGCAACAATCCTTCTGATTTTTGGGTTCGATAATTTAAATATTCTTTTGAACCACTGATAAAAGGTTTTGTTCTGTCAGAATCCCAAACATCTCTAACTCGAACATCACTATAATACTTTCTGAATAGTTTATCTTTGTATTTATCATCAACCGGATTACCTGTTTTTATTTGTTCGATTATTTTCTCTCTATCCTTATTACTTAATTGCTCAGGCTCAATAAATGCTGTATCTCTAAAAGGTTTTTCATACCATGTTCTCTCTACCTCTAGTTCT
>JAKLQJ010000067.1 GCA_022013385.1 Elusimicrobiota bacterium | reverse complement strand
TGAGTTTTATGTTTTGATGATGACTTGCGATACGGTTGATCATGAAATCTATATGTTCTCTCATTTTTAACTCGAAATTAGGCGGATAATCAAATACATGAAATGGTATTTCATTACCAAGCCCTTTTTTGTTGAGAAACTTCTCTTCTGTGATCTCATGCAAAATGGTGTTTAATCGTTCTTCAAAGCTTTTTTTCATTTAGACACCTGTATACACTTAAGAATATAGAACTCATTGTTTTTTTTGAGGTAATCCATAATCTCCGGTACAATTTCAATTCTTTTTAAAGTCCAATTATGCGCCCTCTGGAGATATCCAACCTCAACTAATATTTTATGCACCACACTGCGCATTTTCTTTGCGGTCGACGGTGGAAAATCTTCCATTGAAGGATCTCTTTGTTTGCACGAAATGATAAACTCATCCCATAAAGCAGGAGTCAATTTGTCTTCCAATTTTCTAAACTGCTCACGGACAACAATATCAAGATAATCCCCTAATATCCTGCAATGCTTAATCGCCGATGAGAATAATGCCTGCGTTGTTAAAATACCGTCGCCATCTCTCACCATTTTCCATAAGTCAGAATCCATCATTCCAAGACGAGCTCTAATAAATGACGCTACGCGCCTTGATGAAGAAACGCTGAGTTTTTGCAGAATATTTTCTTCTTCTATAGCCTTCTTCCATTCTTCCACTGAAACTTGTCTCAACATCAGGTCTGCTATTTTTCTGCTTTCAGGAATCAATAAAGCTCCCGCAGTTATATTTGCTTTATAATGCAACTCTTTCATTTATCCTCTTAACGCACATGAACATTTGATAGTATAAGCCCCATGAGTCATTAGCAAAGCAGTGCATTATCCTGTTATTTATAATTATTATAGTATAAAGATCAATAATTATAAAAAACCCTACATTCGCTTTTCAATCTGATTACATTTTTTTCTTATTCCTCAACTTCCACAATCAAAACATTTATATACTCTAGCTGCTTTATTCTGCTGTCGCTATTGAGTGGCAACAGGAAAAAATGGACGATAATATAAATCTAAATTACGGCATTGAAAATGCGGAAAAACCCGACCTTATAGCAAAGCTTTTTAATGAGAAATTTGAGCGCCAAAAACTTTCTATCGGCGAGATAATAAACTTGATTTTGGAACGGCAAAAGATACTCGGCAGAAACTTAAAAACCCTCGACTATCAGATATGCGAAATAGGCGGTATAAAGAGGACTTTCAATGAGATGCATTATGTTCCCGATCTTGCCTCTTTCCTCAAAGATAAGCTCGGTCATTTCATTTCTTACATGGCGGGTTTTTTGGGCCAAACCGTCTCAACCCCGCGGGATTCCGCCTAAACCAACCTTATTCCCAACCCACGGGGTTATTTTTGAAAATCCGAGGTTTTTTGGTTGCGGGGGCCCGATTCGGTCACTACACGAGCAATGCTCGCTATCTTGTTGTAAAACTTTTATCAGGCATTTCCCTAATAAGGCTGAGGGGAATTCGGATTTATCTTAGTCGGGCGGGACACTTTTACAATAAATACAACCCCGCGGGCGGCAGTAAGATTTGCCAATCAGGGATGTTCGGAATTCGACTTGGGCTTATGGGAGAATGAGAGACATAGGGGCGCCGTACTAAGCGACCCCGTCCCTGATGGTAAGCTTACTGACAGGACCCGATATCGTAATGAAGATAAAACAAAAAAGCCCGATTAAAAAATCGGGCTTTTTTGGTTGCGGGGGCAGGATTCGGTCACTACTCAAGCATAGCTCGCTGCGTAACCTCCCCTCCGTTCACTGACGGCATAGCCTATTCCTCGCTATTCGCTCGGCGTTCACTCCGCTTCGAATCGCGAGAAAGCAAAAAGCCTCGGAAAAATCCGAGGCTTTATGGTTGCGGGGGCAGGATTTGAACCTGCGACCTCAAGGTTATGGGCCTTGCGAGCTACCAGGCTGCTCTACCCCGCGGAATTATTATAGCATAAACGCGAGATATACGCAAAATAAAAAAAGTAAATAAAAAAAGTAAATAAAAAAAGTGTGAATTTTTTAAAAAATACAAAGCGCAAGCATGGAATTTTCCGATAATCAGCGCATGATATATTGCGTGAAACCTAATAAAAACGCCGTAAGCTCCGCAGATTTGCCGGCATAGCCTGTTATTTTAATTCTCTCGCCTCTTAAGCCGAAATTATCGCGCTTAACTTCAATATCAATTCCCTGAGCGGCAAGCACGCGATATCCGCCGCGTCCCAAGAATGACTCGTCCGTTCTTATTATAAAGTCTTCAAAACCAAACTCCATGCCGAAGGCGGAACCCATTATTTCATATTCTGTATCGTCTCTGCCGTATTTCTTTGTTTGAATACGAAGATTCACTCCGCCGCCATCCGCGTAAACCATGTCGCCTCCGCTTTTGCGCAAGCAAAATGAAAGATTGTCGTTTTTAGATTTATTCGCAAGTTTCGCTTTATCGGATAAGCCGCGAGTAAAATCCAAATCGGGAAGAAAATCAATCAGACCTATAAGGACGGTGATTGTTTCCGGTTTAAGTCCGCTCATCGTAGCGGCTATGTCCATTTGATCCCAGCCGCTCCTTTGTTCAAAACTCAGATTCATTCCCGTTCCGCTGACATTCAATGTTTGCCGTGAGCCAAAAACATTTTTTTCAATAATTATCGGGGTCATAAAATCAAATTTTTGTCCGAAAATATTTCCCGTCGCTTCGTACTGAACGCTATTGGCAAAGCCATTGCGGGATTTTACCGACACATCAATATCGCTCCCTTGTTTGATTTCATATTCTCCGTTAAACACTTTTTCAATCGTAAAATCAAGATATTGCCCTTCGCCGTCATGAAACTTTGAAACCGCGTCATTATTTCTTTTTGGTTTGACAAGCCATGCGCCAATATCGCCTGAAACAGCCGTTAATGTTTCAAAATAGCTGTCATAGCTTAGAAGTTCCTGTCCAAGCGCTTTTTGCGCTTTTAACGCTAAACAGAAAACAGCAATTATGGATACGAGTAATACTTGTTTTATCACTTTCATTTTTCCCCTCTCAGTTTTTAGTTTTCACTATCTAAGAATATTTTATCACTAACAGTAAGAATAGGACAGGGGCAAAAGTCCTATCTTTATAAAGTCTTTCGGCCTATTAATTTTTTTGTGATTTGCCTGTCTTTTGGATAAGTGGGGATTATTTCTCCGTCGCAGACTTAGTGACCTTTCCCAACCCCGTTCTCAACCCCGCGGGAATCTCCCGCCTATGGCGGGACAAAGGAGCCTAACGGCTACCCACGGGGTTTTTGCCATGTTGCAGCTACAAAACAACTAAACTGGTACCTTATTTCTTTATTTCCAAATCATCTATCATATCACCGCTCTTGTCGTAAACGCTCATATTCAGTTTGTTTTTCTTTATCGTAATGTGCGCGAAGTGATACGCAGGGATAAATTCCGCCGACCAGTCATAATTTGTTCTTTTGAAATACAAGGGCGCTCCGCCTCCGCCGAGAGTTACATAGATAATCCCATCTTCATCCGCTTCTCCCTCTTTGACCGGGTAAGTTCTTTCATAATTATGGTCATGCCCCTGAAAAACCAAGTCCACATTATATTTCAAAAATAAGGGTTCCAGAACTTCGCGCAATCTTTCGCTTGACCCGTGATAGCCGTTTGAATACATCGGCTCATGAAGAAAGACAATATTCCATTCTTGTTTTGAGCGTGAGAGAATCCATTCAAGCCATTTGTATTGTTTTGAATCTTTGGCTATGGACGGAGCGGACACTATGCCATAATAAGAATTCACATCCAGAGATATGAATCGGGCATTTCCGTTATCAAAATAATAATAGTGAGGGGATTTGCCGTTTACGGGCATGCTGTGAAAAGGCGAAAAATTTTTCTTCAAAAATTTAAGAGCATCCGTGTCCTTATAAAACTTGCCGTATTCATGATTGCCGAGAGAAATAAAAACAGAATGCTTGGCTATAATATTTTTATAAGGAAGGAAATACTGCGCGTCCGCGTCCCTATCCAAACCATCCTGAACCACATCGCCGGTATGAATCAAAAAATCCGGATTAAATTTTTCCATTTGCTTGGCAATGGGGTATTGATCGTCGGAAATTGATCCTGAATCGCCGAAAGCGATAAATTCCAAATAGGGCTTGTTTTGACCTTTGAAAGTTTTAAAAAAGCTCTCGGCCGCTTTATATACTCCGGTATTATCGTCATTTGGGACAAATATCCTGTAACAATGCTTAGTATCGGAAAGAAGCCCATATAACATAAATTTTTGTTCGTAAGCCGCGCCGGATATCGTCATGAATGTATTGCAATTCGGATACGCCCCGTAGGTAAGCCACGCATTGGTGGATTTATCCAATCTAAAGCGCAAAACTCCGCTTTCAGTATTCGAGTTTTCAATATACGGCCCTCTGATAATTTTCACCGCGAATAATTCTATTGGCGCCGCAAAAATAAAGAAAAAAAATAAAAACCATATAAGGGATTTTGTTTTCATACGAGTCCTTAACACTAAAAAATGAGTCTCAGGTAACTACAAGCAAATGTAATAGTTTAGTCTAACCATTCATCCGTCGAAGACTTAGTAACGGTTTAGCCTCAAAATAAAAGTGTCTTTACCTATTTTAGAGGCAGAGCAAGGCCGTTGATACAAATTAATTGTGTCCACGCTATACAGCATGACAGGCCAGCATACACAGGCAACGAAGCTATGCTTCATAAAGTGTCGGAAACTATGTGAACGACCACGACACGATAGCATAGTCCACCCTGCAGCTACAAATAACTAAACTATTACAAGCAAACAGCATTGATAAGACGATATATTTTAGTGTAGTGGCAAATTAGTTTTGCAACCATCCCAGTGTCTTACCCCGCGGGATGCTCTAGATGTTACCGCACCAGAAGTTACGCAGCAACCCACGGGGAAAAAGTGCTCCTTGTTGCATAATTACTTTGTCGCTGTACTAACAAAAAAGAGGAACCACCTTGAATTTAAACGCGTCTATAATTCCTCTGTCGGTTATTCTTATCTCCGGTATTGGGGGAAGGGTCAGAAAAGACATAGCCATATAAGGATCTTCAAGATTGGAACCTAAGGTTTTGGCTACGGCATTGAGTCTCAAAAGTTTTTCCCGCACAAATTCGGCGCTTCTGTCGGACATAAGCCCGGCCACCGGCAATGCCAATTCTTCCAAGACTTGTCCGTTTAAAGCGGCCACGATTCCCCCCTGCATTTTTACAACTTGGACCGCGGCGGTATACATATCTCCGTCATGAGTTCCGATAACCACGATATTATGGGAATCATGAGAAACGGAAGAAGCGATAGCTCCTTTCTTAAGACCAAAACCTTTCACAAGACCCTTGGCCATTCTGCCGGAAGCCATATGCCTTTCTATGACGGCTATTTTAAGAATATCCCTATCCATATCGGATGAAACATATCCGCTGTCGTTTTTAACGGATTCAATCGTAAGCTTTGTTACTATTTGTTTTGGGATTATGTTTATGACTCTGGCTTTTTTGCTTTCCGCCTTAAGAGCGAAGTCTTCATGTTCAATCCATTTGACATTTAAGGTGCCTCTGGTTTTGCCTTTGTATTTGGGAATAATTCCGTGTTCCATTTTGCCGTTTTGGGCGACCAGTTTTCCCCTTTTGAAAACTTTTGATATATTGAGTTTTTTAAGGTCTTTAAAAACGATAAAATCGGCATTATATCCCGGAGCAATAGCTCCAAAATCTTTTAAGCCGAAATATTCCGCGGTATTAATCGTAGCCATTTGTATGGCTCTTATGGGATCGACTCCAAGCCGTATCGCGGTTCTAACCGAATAATCCACATGGCCTTCATCAAATATGTCTTGAAGGTGTCTATCATCGGTTACAAGAATAAACTTTCTGGAATTTTCGGAATTTACCAAAGGCAGAAGATTTTTAAGATTTTTAGCCGCTGTTCCTTCCCTTATCATTATGTACATCCCCGATCTAAGCTTTTCCTTCGCTTCTTCAACATCGGTGCATTCATGATCGGATTTTATTCCCGCGGAAATATAAGCGTAAAGCTGTTTGCCTTTAAGCATCGGCGCGTGTCCGTCTATGACCTTGTCTTTGGCTATGGCTATTTTCATAAGCACTTCTTCATCGCGATTTATAACTCCGGGATAATTCATCATCTCGCCTATTCCCAAAACCCGCTCGTCGTTTAAAAGAAGGGATAGGTCATGGGCCGAAAGCTCGGCGCCGGCAGTTTCAAGATTTGTCGACGGCACGCAAGACGGAAGCATTATAAATACGCTTAAAATGGAATTTACGCTTGAAGCCAGCATGTATTTTATGCCGTCAAGGCCGAGAACATTAGCTATTTCATGAGGATCTATGACCGTTGTGGTTGTTCCGTGCGGAAGAACAGCTTTGGCAAATTCCGGAATTTTAACCATGGAACTTTCTATATGAACATGCCCGTCTATAAAACCGGGGGCTAAATAAGCGTTTTTTATGTCGATAATTTGATTGGCTGAATAATCCCCGAAACCCACAACTTTTCCTTTATGCACGGCAACATGAGTTTTATATATATCGCCAGAAAAGGTATTTACGACTCTGGCATTTTTAATCAATAAATCCACTTTTTTCAAGCCGCCGGAAATACCAATGGTATTTTTCATTTCCGCTAATCTGTTTTCCACGCCCATAATACTCTCCCGTTAAATCGGATAATTTGCCAAAAAACTATAAATCAATTTTACTCTTTTATGGGGCAACCGACAAGCAATCATTGGCTGCATCTCGCCGTTAAGCCTGCAAACTTATATAATTATCTTTAATGCCGACAAACTTCACGATAGAAACCGTCCTTATTTTGAGTTTATTTGTATTCTTGGCGGGAATCATAGATTCTATCTCCGGCGGCGGCGGACTTATAACTCTGCCCGCGTATATTCATTCGGGACTTAAACTTGAACTCCTTTTAGGAACAAATAAACTATCCTCTACATTGGGAACATTAGTAGCGGCCATAAAATACTTAAAAGAACTTCGTTTTAAAAAAAGTTATCTTTTTGCGCTAATGATAATAGCCGTAATAGGATCATATCTGGGAGCTAAATTTATTTCTTCAATTCCGGCAAGCGCAATTAAATATATTCTTATAGTATTGCTTCCCCCAATCGCTTTTATTCTTTCTACAAGGCGAAATTTCGGCTTAAGCGATTTTTCAAGCAAATGGTCAAATAAAAACATTTTGTTGAAATCCATACTAATCGCTTTTTTTATAAGTTTTTACGACGGATTATTTGGCCCGGGAACAGGAGCTTTTTTTGCCATTGCTTTTACTTCGCTTTGCGGCTATGATTTATTAAAAGCCACTGCTTTAAGCAAGCTTCTGAATTTTACTTCTAATATTTCCGCTTTAGTTACTTTTCTTATTCTGGGCAGAGTCAATATTAAACTCGGCATTTTAATGACCGTAGCAGGAATAGCGGGCAATTATTTGGGGGCGTCTTTGGCTCTTAAAAAGGGAATATGGGTAATAAAACCGATGCTTTTTATAGTTTCAAACGCTCTGCTTATCAAGGTTATTTATGATATGATTAGATAAAAAGCGCGACAGGCAGCAGTGCGGCAGAGATACAGAAACAAAAAGATTGGAAGATCAGATGATTAGCAACAGCTAAGGAATAGAAGTAAGAGGTTAGATAAAAATGTAATTCCTAATAATTCTGGCATATGACTTCTTGCCTTTAACTTTTAACATTTGTATTCTGATTTCTATCGTTTAATAAGGAAATATAACCATGACCGTTAAATATCGCTTTATTGAAAAAACTGATAAAAAGACTTTATTTCAAATCATTTCTCTTTATTCAAGTCAGGATTGGTGGGATAAAACAGATAATATCAAAACCCTCAAGGGTATAATCGCCAATTCCCATTGTTTTTTAATAGCTAAAGAAAAAGAAAAAATTATAGGCATGGGCAGAGCCATCAGCGATAAAATTAGCGACGCTTATATTCAAGATATAACGGTAGATGAAAACTACAGAAAAGCGGGGATTGGTTCCGAAATTATAAAAAGAATAATAAACCGTCTTAACAAAGGCAAAATAAGATGGATAGGACTCATTGCCCAAAATAATTCTGGCGATTTTTACAAAAAACTTGGATTTAAAAAAATGAAGAACTCGCTTCCCATGCTGATGATTTGCGATGAAATAAAATGAATGCGCTAAGCTTAACTAAACTCAAAACTTCGGACTTTGTTCGATTTGAAAAGTTTTTTAAAAAAAATAAATACAATCTTTGTGAGTACTCTCTCTCTTCCATAATATTTTGGGATAATTGCATTAATGATATTTTTTACAATACCGACGGCGACAAACTTTTTATAGCCGAAGTGGGAATAGAAAACCCCCTAAAAAAACGCCTCTTGCTTCCGATGACAATACCCTTTAAATTTTTAAGCCCCGAAGAATTGTCCGACTGCGCGAAAAAATTATCTTTTCATTACTACTATTATGCGCCGCAAGATTATCTAAACAACGCCAAAATTGAAAAGATAGAAAAATATTTCAATATTTATGAACAAGCAGGCTACGCGGATTACATTTATAAAATTTCCGATCTCGCCTTTTTAGAAGGAAGAAAATATTCAAAAAAAAGGAATCTTATAAAACAATTTGTCAAAAAAAATTCAAAAACCGTTCAAATCGCTCCTTTAGAGAACTCTTCTCTCAAAGACATTATGGATATGTTTGATAGATGGAAAAACCGTCAGGACATAAAAATCGCGGAAGAAACGCTTGAATGCGAAAAAAAAGCCGTACAAAATTCTTTGGAAAATTTCAAACTTCTTAAAATGCGAGGCATTCAAATATTTATTGACGGAAGCTTAATCGCTTTCGCGATGGGCTCGGAGCTTAATGAAACTACTTTCTGTTTGAATTTTCAAAAAGCTCTGCCCGATATGACGGGACTGTATCAATTTTTGGATAATGAATTTGCGAAAATAATTCCGCAAAAATACATTTATTTGAACAAAGAAAATGATTTAGGCAAAGAGGGATTAAAAAAAGCCAAGCTTTCTTATTATCCCACGGAAATAATAAAATCCTATATTCTGGAAGTGAAATAAAGCAAATAGAGGCCACGCCTAATTGGCTATTATAGCAACAAAATAGTTTTGCGTCATTTCAAGGATATGGGTTTTTCGCCACACGGCTTTGGCGGATCCGCCGATTTGTTTGGAGGAAACTATTCCTTGTTGCCATGTTGCCTAATTACCTTGTCACCTAACTATTACTTTATAAGGATTATCCGTCACACTTAATAAATAATTAGCCGCCGCTATATTATCCTTCACCGTCTTCTCAATAATGGATGTTCCGGGATAAAATCCGCCTCTCCAACCGGAAGAGGGACTAAGCTCTATGGTAAAACTGAAAACTCCCCTATTGCCATAAGTCCAATCTGTGGCATCGCCGGTGGCGGCATATAAATCGCTGGATTGCTTATCTCTGTAACCGGTTAGTGTCGCCATTTTTTTTGCCATAACCATAAAAACTTTCCTGTCTTTTTCGTTTTCCACAGGCTCGTAAATTCCGCCCCAAGGATAAAGGATAAGCTCCGCATAGCTGTGATAAGATATATATGTTTTAAGATTGTTTCTACTCTCAAAAAATTTCTTCGCAGCCATAGCTTCAGGCTCTGAAAAAGCCTTCGGGCCGCAATAGGTATCGCTATACGTATGATGAGAAGCGCCGGCTCCGCCCCATCTGAAATCATAATTTCTGTTTAAATCAACGCCAATATTTCCGTCGGGATTCTTTCGCATGTTTTTCCTATGCCATTTATATTTGCCGGTAGAAATATCATATTCGGCGCCGTCAGGATTCAACATGGGTATTATGTAAATATCCAGACTTTCTATGTATTGCTTAATTTCAGGCTTATTTCTATTTTCCAACAGCCACACCGCGTGTAATAACGGAACTTCCACGCTTAAATGCTCTCTCGCATGATGCGCGCCTATAAAAACCGCTCCCGGCTTATCGCTTTTCTTATCGCCTTTGGCATTCGTATTAATCCTTAAAGTCCAAATATCCCGTCCTTCAACGCTTTTTCCAATGGAATAAAGCGACGCTATATCTCTATTTTGCGCCGTAATGGATTGTAACACTTGAATCATTTCGTCATAATTGTGATAAGCGCTATCGTTAACCGGAAAATCTTTCAAAAAATTTTGAGCATACTCGGATAAGGCCATCTTAGATAAAATGACATAGCCTTTTTCTGAAAGCAATGTTACGGTTTTCGCATGAGCGATTCCCGAGACTTTAGTATCGTATATTTCCTGAATATCAAGCCCTAGTTTCATAAGCTTGGTTCTTTCCTCACGCGTGGAAGCTAAAACGGTTATAAAATACCGCTCATCGCCGTTAAGAACAAAATTCTCATTTGATTTGGGAAGTTCGGGCAAAGAAAAGCTTATATCTTTTATGTCAGGATCGGAAATGCTTTTAAGAAGTTGTTTGAAGGAAAAACTTTTTTCAGCAGCCTTTTCCATGTCATTTGCATATAGTGAAGAAAACGAGGCGAGAAAAAAGAACAGAGTCAGAAACAATTTCATTTGTATCTCCTTTAGGCAAGGCACTAAAACCAAGTTAGCGTCACATATGCTTTGCTCTATTTATATATTATACATAAGTGGCAAGAACTATTTAAGTTCAAGTCACAGAACGCAAAAAAAACGATTAGCGCAAAACGCTTATATATTTACGGCGCGATTACATTTCCTGCACCAACCGGCGGATTTATTATTGATATTTTTTCTACTAAGCGGAACAGAAACACCGCAGCCGGGGCATTTCACTTCCATGCCCGATAAGTCAATTTTCGGATAATCTTTCTCAAAAATATCTTTGCTGTCATAACGGCAAGGCAACCATTTCCCGTCTCTCATAATATCATCTCCTAAAAAACCACTATGGTCGTTTGATGTGCATCGCACCTTGTTACGACACCCAGCATAGCCTTGTGGTTTTTTATCACGCTATACTCATGGGATAAACCCATGACAGGAGCATGACAGGCCCTCAGCGGAAAGATTTCATTTTTTCCAATGATTATCCCGCTATGCGGGACACTGAAAATGGCCGTCTGATGAGCATAGCTCCTTGATACGGCACCCGGCACAGCCTTGAAATCTACAGAGGGTTAAAAAATGCGCTAAGCGCATTTTCTAGTCACAAGCTTTTTCACTGACTACTTTTCTAACCTCTTGCTACCCAATCCGTTCCTACCTATTATCGTTACTACTGTAGCAAAGCTCCGCTTTGCAGCTACACACCTAATTGCCAAATTTCCAGTCACCAGTTACAAGTCACCAGTTGCAAGTCACCAGTCACCAGTTACAAGTCACCAGTTACAAGTCACCAGTTGCAAGTCACCAGTCACCAGACACCAGTTACAAACAAAGTCACTGTTTACCGATTACTGTTCACTGATTACCGTTCACTGGTTATCCTGTCTCCCCTGTTGCCAAATTTCCTTATTTCTTGTAGCGCTTTTCTATCTCATCCATTCTATCAAATCATTTATGGCGGCGGGAACAAAAAAAGAGCCTAGAACGCCGGAAAAAAGAAGAAAAGAAAAAATGGCTATCAATCGCACATTCAGCAAATGACTTAAACCTTTATTCGGCTCGTAAATTTTAAATCCAAACACCGTATATTCAATAGCCTTTCGCTCGCATAAATCAACGCATAAACCGCATAAATTGCAATAATCCAAAATCTCCGGTTTTTTATTTAAATTCTCTTTGCTTATCGCGAAGACCGGACATTTTTCAGCGCATAATCCGCAATCGGAACATTTATCTTCCGAAATTGAAATTCTAAAAGGATTAAATCTGCCAAAAAAAGCCTGCCACGCGCCGAAAGGGCATAAGAAAGAACAAAAAGTTCTTTTTCGCGTCAATATTGGCAAAATAATAAGGAAAACTAACGCGATAAGCATAAGCGATATTTGAATATTCCTGATGAATGGATTAGTATCCATAAAAGAAAAGGACGCTTTAAAGGGGCAAAGCCATAGGCAAAAAACGGGTAGCATCGCGGAAAATGAAACTATCAAAAAAATTACAAGCAAGAGCATTGGGAAATTACGGAATTTCAAAGCCGTCTTATTTATACTTAATACTTTTTTGGGCGAACAAATTGAAAACAATTCATCTATGCCTCCGTAAAAACATGTCCAAGAACACCAAGCTCTGCCGATAATAATCGTTATAAAAAGCCAAAGAAAAGCGAGTGATAAAACGCCCCATATTTGCCAATTACCGCTCATAAAGCCGAGATATTGCTGGTAAAGATAATTAAAAAAAGACGAGGCTATGGCGATATGGCAATATGGAGTTTTTTCAAAACAGGAAGTCTTAAAAAAATCCGAAATCAAAATAAATTTAAAGTGGATGATAAAGCCCGCGGCCAAAGTTATGAAAAATATTCTTCTAAAAAGAGATACCTTTTGAGTATAAACTATAAAAAATCCCAAAACGGCGATATATGCCGGCCATATAAAAGCATAAACAATGCCCAGCTTGGGAATTATAATACCGCGCGAAAAGAAAAAAACTGATACAAATAAAAGGCAAGAAAAAAGAACACTGGGAAAAGAATCTATGAGCCGCTTTTTCATTTATACTATAATATATAAAATTATGCGCCTTTTTTTCTTTATTTTTGGCTTCTTATCATTGCTGTTTCAGATTTTTTCCCTGCGGGAAATATCCTATCTGTTCTCAGCTCATGAAATATCTTTGGCAAGCGCGCTTGCCGCGTGGATTTTTTGGACAGCCGTCGGCGCCGTTAAAATAAGCAAAACTTCCTTCTTTTCTTATATCTATGAGAAAAAGGATGCCGCCGAAATATTTTTTATATCATTCGTTCTTATCTTTCCCTGCTGGCTTAAAATTATTGATTATTCCAAAAATTTTCTGCAATACGGCACCGTGCCCGATTTCTTCACAATGCTCATTATGAGCGCGGCTCTCACATCTCTGCCCGCTATTTTAAACGGGATATGCATCTATGTAGCTGTAACAGAAAGAGGCGTTAATTTTTACATTTATGAAACCATAGGCGCTATGGCCTCGGGCATATTTTCCATTCTCTATTTGCTTTTCTTCCCGCAATTAAATGTTTTCAAATTAATCTTTATGATAAGCGCGCCCGCAGCATTCTTATTTCTTTTTCTCTTAAAAAAAAATCACCTGAAACAATTGCTTATCTCCGCTATAGCCGTTCTGGCTCTTTCGGTATCCGTTTTTTATGAAAGCGACAAGCCTTTTTTAACCGTTGAAACTCAAACAACTTATTCCAAACTCAAAGCGAAAAAGATGGCAAATCAAATGCTGATTTTTGAGAACGGAAATATAAGCGCGCAATATCCGGATTTGCAATTTGAAGAAGGCGTAACGGCAATTCCTTTATTGGCGCATGAAAACCCCAAGAAAATTCTATTTACAAGCAGTGAAGGGATATATTTTAAAAATCAAGTTAAAAAATACAATCCTTCCGATATAGATATCGCCGATAATGACCGGCGAAAATTCAAATGGCTTTCAAATATCCTGGACATTTCGGTTTCTGATGTGAATTTCATAAAACAAGACGCGCGGCAATATCTTAAAAATAGCGCCAAAAACTATGATTTGATTTTTATTACCAACGGCGATCCTGAAAATGCGAGCATAAACAGATTTTACACGCGGGAATTTTTTGCTCTCGCGGCAAAAAAACTTGATAAACAAGGAATTTTAGTTTTTCAAATACCATCCTCGGAAAATTATCTCTCCCCCGCTTCCGCCTATCTTTCGGCCGGCATACTTAAAACGGTAAAAAACCGTTTTGAAAACATTCAATTCGTCCCCGGCGAAAAAATGACCGTTCTGGCGTCAAACTCAAAAATAAATATAAAAACCGAATTTTTGCAAAAGAGATATAAAGCCAGACATATTAAAAATAAAATCTATGTGCCTTCAAATTTTGATTTTATACTCGGAAAATTTAGAACCGAATGGCTGCATTTAAGATTGAAGAAAGTGAAGAATCCTCAAATTAATGCGGACTATTATCCTGTTTCTTATTTTTATTTATGGAAAATATGGCTCTCAACCTTTGTTTCCAATAAGCTTATGCTGGGAGGGGCTTTCGTTTTAATTATCATGGCGGCGGTGTTTGTAAAAACAATTAAAAACATCCGCCTTTTAATATCTAATCCTCTCCTGCCCTATTCTTTCATTTTAGGCTTTTGGAGCATAGTCTTGGAAATGACCGTTCTTTCCGTCTTTCAATTAAAAACAGGCGATTTAACATGGAAACTTGGACTGCTTTTTGCCGCCTTTATGGCAGGGACCGCTTTTGGAGCTTATAGATTTAGAAAAATTAATTCGCCGAAGATTATAGGTTTTATCTTTTCAGGCGCCGCTATCTTAACTCTCCTTTTCTTATCTTCTTTAAAAGTAATATCGCTCTTAGGACCCAATACATTGTTTGGCGTCTTAATTTTATTTCTTGTAGCGACGGGATTTGTTATCGGGGTTTTCTTTCCCCTAGCGGTAAACATGAATAAAACGCAAGCTCATAAAATTTACGCTTTTGATTTATGGGGAAGCGCGCTTGGCGGATTTATGGCGGCGGCATTTTTTATGCCGCTACTTGGAATAGGCAAAATATTGATTATACTCGCGGCAATTACCGCTATCTTTATCTGGCCGGCGTTTAGAGTAAAGAGCTTAAGAGATTGAGAAACCTAAATTAATGTATAGGAATTTCAAAGTGTAGCTACTCCCGCCTTTATGGCGGGACTAATTTATTTTTTTCTAATCCTTTATTCCCCCTCTTGCCAAATCTTTTAATACTATTTTCATCAATGGTTTAATTTTCGGGAGCCTATTTTTTATCGTCAGCCACAAAGTTTCACAATCAACTCCGGAATATTCATGTATTAATTTATCGCGCATTCCCGCTATTTTTTTCCAAGGAATTTCGGGGTATTGTTCCCTTGTTTTGACCGCTATCTTTTTCGCCGCTTCTCCCATAATTTCAAAACATCTAATAACCGCGTATACCGTCTTTTCGCTTTTAACGAACTTTTTATAAGATAGCCCCGATGTAAAATCCTGAACTCTGTCGATTTCAGCGATTATGTCCTTAATATAATCAGTATATATTCTTTTAGACATAAATCACCTCGCTTAATATGCGCTTGCCTATATTTGGTTTTAAGGTTTTTTTCATAACCAAATCAACTTTGACCTTTAAAATTTTCGTTAAATATTCTTCAAGTTCCAAATAATCAAAGAAGTCAATTTTATCCTTAAACTCAATTAAAATATCTAAATCACTATTTTTGTTTTCATTGCCCCGCGCATATGAGCCAAAAATACCCAATCTCTTCACCTTGTAATTTTGCTTTATATCAGCCTTATGTTGAGCCAATATCTCATTTATTTTATTTAATCTTCCCATTTAATTTCCTCCACAAATCGCGACCAAGAAGTTTTACGCCACATCGTGGGAAAAAAACCGCCTCTGTGCCTCGTTGCCTATATGCCTTGATGCCTTTGATTTCTGTTGTTCTGTTCTTCCCCACTGCAAGCGCTGTATCCCTGTCGCGCTGCCGAGCTATGTTATTCTTTAAAAGAATCAACCGTAAAGGTATAAATCGCAGTATCTTTATCCAGCCAGCAGTTTCTGTTAAGACCGGCTTTTTGAACGCATATTTCATTAAGAAAATCTTCTTTCTTTGAAATCTGCTCCCAAACCTGCGGAAGAAAAAGCCCCGACTTATTTTTATTAGCCAGCATCACGCCGCTTTTACCGGAAATTATTTCTTTGTCAGAATTTATTTTTCTAAGAGGCGACAATATGGAAATTTCTATATCTATTTTTTCAAGTTCAATGAGTTTAACCGGCATAAATCTATGATCTGCGAAAGCCGCCGCTTTGGAATAAGCAAATACCGCATCATACAGAGTTAAATGCGGCTCTGTCCCGCCGATACATCCTCTAAGATTGCCATTATTTTTTAGGGTTACAAAAATAGCCGCGGGCTGATTGAAAAGAATATTTTGCCGAAGGTCAATTTTAGGGTCTTCTCTTTTTAATTCCGATAATATTGAAAATCTGGCAAATTTTAAAAGCTCTGTTCTTTCCGACTCGGACAAATTGAGCTTAAAAGGCTTAATTTTTTTACTCGTTTCAATAAAAGCTCCCGCAAGATAGCCCACAACGCTTGAAGAGGAACTTTGAGAGGGATTTGAGTCAAAAGAGTCTTCATATTTCAATTTAAGAAATTCATCCGCCCCCAAAGCATTAGCCGCCGCCATGCCAACGGCAATAGCGGCGCGTCCGCAGGCAATAGTGCCTACATTCGCGATACCCTTATCCAATATAATTTCCGTCGTCTTTAAAAAATAAGCCGGATTCATAGCGGATAATGAAAAAGTCACGCTTTCATCTATAATCTTGGCGGACTCATGAGTCGGATAATGAGATAAATCGGATGAAATAACAATAAGCGCTTTCTTTCCTTTTAGAACTTGAGCTATAATTTCGCCTATCCTAATAAGCTCATCTGCATCTCCGTCATTAATAAGCACAGGAAGAATTTTAAAGCCTTTTTTAAGTTTTCTTTGAAGAAAAGGCAGTTGAACCTCTAAGGAATGTTCATTTAAATGAGCTAAAGCATTTTTCTTGAAAACAGAATCGGCTTTTAACAATTTTTGCGCAAGTTCCTCATCAATATCAATATTGCCGAGCGGACCTTGAAAGAAACCTTCGGCGTAAACAGCCGCCCCGTTAACATAACTTCTGTGAGATGGGCCTATAAGCGCTACCGTCTCATAATCATTATCTATATTGCCGTACGCGGCCGCCGCAGTTCTCCCCGAAAATGAATAACCGGCGTGAGGAACAATAATGACATTTATTTTGCCATCTATATTGTTTTTCTTCTCCGCTAAAAAATATTTATCTACTGTTTCGGCAAGAATTGTTTTATTTTCGGGATAAAAATGCCCGGCAAAAAGAGCTTTTCTACCTGTAATTTTTAGATTGTCAACAACAGAACTTGCAGCGCCAGCGTTTGCAAAAGCATTATTTGCGCTTTGCAAATTCAAAATAAATATCGCCGCCCAACAAATCAACAAGTTTTTTCCAATCTTAGTCATAATTATCCCCCCTTTTATACTCTGTTCTGTCTGGTATATAGCATTTCAGAAATCCGCCCGATTAATTATTTAGTTTCTCCGCATACTGATTTTTATGCCCACAAACCTAAAACAGAATTATACAAAAAACGAGCCTATGGCTCATAAAGTGTCGGAAGTTATACGAACGACCAAAAAACGAGCCTATGGCTCATCCCGCCACTACTACTTCGGCGGGCAAGAAAGTGTCGGAAGTTATACAAACAACGAACCTATGGTTCCCCCATACTTCGTTGGGGACAGGCATTAGGTGTCGGGAGCTATGCGGACGACCGAACGACCAAAAATTGCTAAACATTAGACGGCATATGCAGGCAATTATCTCATTGCTTCAATAGGACAAACCAAATACACCTCGGAGGTGTATTTGGTTTACTATTTCCAAATGCCGGGGATTTTGGTTCCGCAATAGGGACATTTGCCGCCGTTTCTTGAAACTAAATCGCCCAATATCGCATATCCGTGTCGCTTAATCAGCATTTGTTTGCACTTCGGGCAATATGTGCTCTCTCCCGGATGACCCGAAAGATTACCGATATAAACAAAATTCAAACCCTCTTTAAGCGCCAAGTTTCGCGCTTTTTCAAGAGTTTCAACGGAGGTCGCCGGAACATTCTTAAGTTTATAGTTGGGCGAAAATCTTGAAAAGAAAATAGGAACATTTACGCCTAGATTTTTTTTAATCCATACAATCATTTCCCGCATGTCGGACTCATCATCATTTAGCGTCGGCACTATGAGATTAACTATTTCAAAAAAAACCTTCTCTTCTTTAAGAACCAAGAGAGCTTTTTTCACTCTTTCAAGTTCTCCGCCAACATAATTCAAATAGAACTTTTTGTTAAACCCTTTAAGATCGACTTTTACAACATCCATATATTTGACAAGTTCGCGCAAAGGCTCCGGATTTATATATCCGGCCGTAACCATAACATTTTTTAATCCTTTTTCTTTGGCAAGTTTAGCGGTATCATACATATACTCATAAAAAATTATCGGCTCGGAATAAGTATAAGCTATGGATTTGCATTTGCTCGCAATAGCATATTCAACCACTTGTGCGGGAGTCAATGATGAAACTTCTTTATGCTCGAGTTTGCCGGTAACTTGCCTAGTTAAAGGGTTAAATAAGAGTTTTAAATTTATAGGAGCGAGTAATTTTTCCGACGCTTCTTCGGGGTATATTTGCGAAATTTGCCAATTCTGACACCATTTGCATTTAAGATTGCAGCCGGCGCTAGCTATGGAATAAATAAGGCTTCCAGGAAGCAGATGATATACGGGTTTTTTTTCAATCGGGTCTATATGAACGGAGACGGGTTTGGAATAATTAAGGGTAACCAAAGAGCCGCTAAAATTCGCTCTAACGCGGCATTTGCCTCTGGCGCCGTCGGGCAAAAAACACTTGTGCGGACACATCGCGCATTGGACGCCATTACATATTTTTTGGGAAAATTTAGCTTGATGAAAACCGTTGCTGTCGGAAGAAAAGATTTTTGAAAATGTTTCGGGAGGCTGATATTTTGAAATAAGCCATGAGGCTGAAAAACTTAAAAGCAAAAAAACGCCCGAAACAAAAACCGCTAAAATTTTCCCCCTTTTATTCATCGTTATTAATCGCTATCCAAAGGTTCATTTTCGTCAAACGGATTTTTTTTATAAAAGTCTGAAATTATATTCCACGCCTCTTGTCCGGATTCCGCGTATTTGAAAAGATGAATATCGGCCGTGGATATAACTCCCCATTTGGCCATATTTTTTACATTAAGGACATCCTCCCAATATTTTTTACCTATCAGAACTATGGGAATCGGTCTCTTTTTACCCGTTTGAATTAATGTCATAACTTCAAACAGTTCATCCATTGTGCCGAAACCGCCCGGGAAAACAACAAGCGCCTTTGAACGCATCACAAAATGCATTTTCCTTACCGCGAAATAATGAAACCTAAAACATAATTCGGGAGAAACATAAGGATTCGGCCCTTGCTCCATGGGAAGCGTGATGTTTAAGCCGATACTTTTGGCGCCAGCATCATGCGCGCCTCTATTGCCTGCTTCCATAATGCCGGGTCCGCCGCCCGTAACGATTATGGATTTATTTCCGCCCAGACAGCTCTTTTCCGACGCTAAACGCGAAAAATCTCTGGCAATATCATAATATTTGCAGTTTTTGCTAATGGCCATAGCTTCTTCAAGTTTATCCTTAAGCTCTTTATTTTTAGGATTCTTTTTAATCTTTTTTTCCATTTCTTTAACTTTCGCCAAACTATCTTCCTTTGAACATAATCTGGCGCTGCCAAAAAGAACTATGGTGGATTTTATATCGTGTTTCTTAAGATATATTTCAGGCTTTAAAAGTTCAAGCTGAAGACGCAAGGGTCTTAATTCCGGCGTACTCATGAAATCAATATCGCCATAAGCCTTTTTAAAAGCGCGCGCATTTCTTAGTTTTGAGACCATCTTTTTTAAATCGTTTTTCTCAGTCATAGTTGCATTTCCTTTTAACAAAGTTCAGAGTTGTTTTCTGTTCTCTCTTTACCCCGTTAGAGGTTGTTCTCTAACGGGGTTTATTCTAACCCACGGGGGTCGTTCGTATAACTTCCGACACATTCTTGCCCGCCCCCTCCACTACGGCCCTCCACTACGACTTCTTCGCCACTACAACTTAGGCGCTCCCCATTACTACATCGGTGAGTCCGCCAAAGTTGTAGTGGCGGAAGTCCACCGAAGATTTAGTGGTGGAAACCCGCCGATGCCGTAGTGGAGGGGGCGGGCAGGCAGACGGCCAAG
>JAKLQJ010000066.1 GCA_022013385.1 Elusimicrobiota bacterium | reverse complement strand
CGTAAATAACTTGACATTTACTATTTACGCATCTTGCGTCGTGGTTTTAACCCCGCGGGTTTTTTCTACAACCAAGTTTACCCAACCCACGGGGTAAAAACAAGCATTTAAATGTAAAGAAGTGTTGGACGCACTACACTAGGAAGTCGGACTTCTATATTATATGCTACAGTGATTGGTTAAGAGGCTTAGAGTGACTTTTATAACTATAACTTTTGTCGCATTAGCCGCGATATGCTGGGGAGCGGGCGCTTTTTTTGATAAGTTAATACTTCGCTATTTAGATCCGGCCAATGCTTTTATTGCCAAAGTGTTTGTAACCATAATATTGTTTTTACCTCTTGTGATATGGAAATTTATCCCTTTTAAAAAAGCCGTAGAAACCGGCGGCAGAGTATCTGTTTTATTTGTTTTTTTAAGCGTGGTTGTCACTATGAGCGGGGTCTATTTTTATTTAAAAGCCATGTCGGGCGGAGAGGCTTCAAGGATAGTTCCTCTCAGCTCCACATATCCTCTCATAACTTTTGCTTTGGTATGTTTTTTTCTGGGTGAAAATTTTACCGCGGTAAAATTTATCGGAACTCTTTTTGTTTGCGCCGGCGTTTTTTTCCTCTCAAAATAAAGAAAACAATGTTTGCGGAAATACGGGGAAATATTATCCGATAATTTAATCCGCGGAAAAACCGCAATTTTGGCATTTATATTCGTTTTTCTGGAGTCGATATCTCACAAGAGCCTGCTCTCTTTTCCTTCGTGAAAGTTCCGATATATAGTTTGTCTCACCTTCAAAATATGATTTTTATTTCCGGAGATGGTTCTTTTTCAAGGTCATAATACTTATTAGCTACAGGAAGAAATGAAAATAATAAATTCATCAAGTCATCTCTATTTGAATATTGGTCGTTCGCATATTCCGTCATTATCCTTATCCACGCACATTCCGCATTTCGCGGGGCATTCAATGTGGCCTTTTGGGCACGATGTTTCCCCGGAATACTGTTAAGGGCAATGCGCATAAAATTACGGCAAATATTATTTTTTTATATTGCCTAAGTTCCGATAAAGTTTACTAATTTTTAGTTAGAGTTTAAATTGGTTTATGATATTGTTTTATTTCCTTGTTCTGTGTATTTAACTTGTCCCCGCGCATACTTTATGTTTTGGATGTATTGAATGCCATGACCGACGCGGAGGTGGCTTAGCATGATATAAATCATGTGCGGAGAAATAGCCGCATGACAAAAAATTGATAGCTGATTAAAAAGTCTGTGGTTTGTTTTTGCATAAAAGCGTCGAAGTTTTCAAGTTTATAATGAAGGGCAGATTCATTTCTTTTGAGAAATTTTTTAAAGCCTCGGGATTATTTATTAAAATTTGCCAATTTGCGAGGTTGTAAAGTTCTCCGGGCGAAAGACGGGTTATCAATACGGCTTCTATATCGTATTTTTTGGATATTTCGGCCAATTCGCGCGGATGTACGGGCAATTGAATGGATTTTCTTCCAGCATACCAGGCCGTTTGAGCGGGCAAATTACCGGCGATAAAGGATTTTTCTGAGGAGCAGTTTGCTGCTATTTCTATTTCCGGCCATTTCTCCACAGGCAAGTTGCCGGGATAAACTTTTGAAACCGGCGCCATCAAAAGCCATTTAAGAAAAAATAAAAATACGGCTGTAAAATATATCCATCTCAAATAAGGTCTCAAACTCAATATCCATTTAGAGCTTAAAATAGCCGTCGCTGGGGCAAGCCATATATAATACCTTCCCCATACATGAGCGCCCAATGTTTCAAAACGCAGAAAACAAAATGCCATTACCTGAAAAACAATCATCACGCAGAAAAGCGCAAAAAAATCAAACTCAGGGTTTTTCCGGTTTTTGTTCCTAAAAACTGAAAAAAGAGAAATAAAAGCCGCCGGCCAAATCAAATGAAATTGCCACATTTGTGGCCAGACTTTCAAATGGGATAGGAATAAATGCCCCCATTTTTTTAATAGCAAAAGCGGCTGGCAGAGTATTTCCAGAACCGAGAATTGTCGGTATTCAAGCCATGGGAGATTCGGCGTAATCGTCATATGCGCCAGATTCCATGCGAATGTCGGAGGATTTAGACTTGAGTAGTTTTGGAAATTATAAATTATCCCCGGCGAGGCCACTAATAAAAATCCTGTCAGCCACAAGGAGCTTTGCTTTATCCCTTTTTTTAAGCTATCAGCTTTTACCGCTATCCAAAGTATAAAAATGGGCAGCCATAAAATAAAATTCGCCCTGTAGAGCCAGGCCGCGGCGGCAACTCCGCCGGCCAGAAGCCATTTCAATTTTGAGGAATCTTTTTTTGTTATAAGCGAAACTAAAAAAAACACGGATAAAAGCAGGATAATGGCGAATTCAAAATCCGGAAGGCCCCAGAGCAGGAATCCTCTTTGAAAAGAGGGGGTTAAAGCAATTATTAATCCGGCGGCAAGACCGGTTTGCCAACCGAAAATAAGCGCGCCCACAATGGCTGTCGCGGCTGATAGGGCTCCTAGAGCAAGAATTGAAAGAGCTAAAACACTTTCATCGCTTTCTCCCCATAACGCGAAAGCCGCCGCTGTCGCGAAAGCGTGAAGCGGAAACCTGTCTATTACGGGCGCGTATTCTTCAAAAGAAATTTTGTTTGATTTGAATATGGCAAGAGTTGAGGGGTACGCCATTTTGGTTTTGAAGCCTTTGCCCGCTTTAATGTTTCTCGCTATTTCAGCGTAATGGCAAAATTCATGGGAAAGGCCGCCCTCAAAATTTTTATAACTCACCCATGTGGAAATTATTATGGACACGAGGAAAACCGAGATGGCCGAATAGAAAATTTGTTTTGAAGCGCTCATTTATACAGTATATTTTAAAAGAGAGCTTTTGAAAAGAACGCGCAAGAAGCGGAGCTGATTTTGTCCGCCAAACTATGCATCGGGTCTTCACTTTCCTTAAATTTTAGATTAAATTGATATCATGATTCGCGAAGAAATAGACGAGATTGAAAAACAAAAATAAGCCCTGCCGAAAAACGCTTATTGCGCCCGTTCCGTAGACTTGGCAAAAACCGGACGGAATGGATGTTAAATCATACAAGCGAGCCAAAAAATCGGCTTCATCTAAGTGCCCAGACCAACCGAAGCCTGATGCTATTATCAAATCTACTATAGCCCTATGTGTTACCTCGGAAATTTCTTTGGACATACAAACAATAACTATAAAGGGGTATCCCTTTAGCCCACCCTATGGTAGAATGTGGGAATGCAAGAAACCAAAATAGGGGTGAGAGACTATCCTCGCAATCTGATGGAATTTGATGACCAGTTCCGGTCCGAGGAGGCATGCGAATCCTATCTGATG
>JAKLQJ010000065.1 GCA_022013385.1 Elusimicrobiota bacterium | reverse complement strand
TTATCCCCCCTAAATTTGTTCCAAATTTAAGCAGGGGGGACTTTCCGCCACACAACACAGGCGGACAAGCTGCTCCGATGTAAAAAAATAGGAGGCTTCGTGAACACATTCAAATTTATTGCGCTAAGTTTATTTTGCCAAGTGATTTTATATTCGCCGCTTTACGCCGGGGATATAGCGCAAGATAGCGTTCCGACCGAGATAAATTATCAGGGTCGTCTTGAGAAAGACAATGCCCCGATAACGGGTCCGGTTCATATAACCTTTAGGATTTATGACGCGAAAACCGGCGGTAATTTGGTATGGCCATTGGTATGGCCAGGTGACGAATTGCTGGTTAATGCCGTGCAGGGAATATTCAGCGCTTCAATAGAGCCGCCATGGTCTGTTTTCTCCACAGCTGAAGGCAGATATCTTGAAGTTCAGATTGAAAGCGATATTCTTTCGCCGAGAGAGCCATTTCAAAGCGCGGCTTTTTCTCTCGTGGCAAAAAGACTTGAAGACGGGAGTAATATTTCCATTACCAGTATGACCGCTATTGGCAATGTGTTAGTTAACAATGATATCAAGATTATTGGGGCATCCAATGCTCTTTATTTCCCCGATGGTACTTTTATGACCACTGCAGATGTTGGCACAGTGGTGGGCAACCTCTCCAGTATTTTTGATGCAGTTATTATGTCTGATAGCGATGACAATGCTACAGGCGATATAATTTTCAAAACAGGAAGCGCCACAGAGAGAATGCGGCTTAATAATGACGGCAATGTTGGAATAGGAAATACTCCCGCTGCGGGGAGAAAATTGGATGTGGACGGCTCTTTATATATCGGTGATGAAGGAATTTATGACAGAGATGATGCGGAAGTAAATATAATGGAAAATCTTGGAGTGGACGGCGGCGTGATAACAGGGGCTAATTCCGAATCCATATCCATAGGGGCAACAAACGATATTATTGCTTTAACTTCGGGGGGTTCGGAAAGAATGAGAGTTCATTCAAATGGCTTCGTGGGTATAGGAATAACCGCTCCGACTTCCAATCTTCATGTTAGCGGAGATATAGTTTCAAATGGCGGGTTGCGAGGCGGGAATGTTTCAATCGGAGATTATACGGGCGATTGGACAGGCTTGAATAATGAAATTCGCTCAATTGATGCAGCGCACCTTTTGCTTCAGCAAACTAATGCTTTGAATGTTGGCATCGGTTTAGACGCGCCGACTGAAAAACTTCATGTTCACGGCAGTGTTAAAGCTGATTATGGAATTATCGCTTCAACAGCCGCTTTTTTGGGAGATGTAAGTATTCTTGGTGATTTTGTGGCAAATGATCCTCTTGGCTCAAGTGTTGAACTTTCATCTACCGTAATTTATGGAACTTTGCAGGTTACCGGCCCAATAGGAAGCGATCAAGGCTATCCCGCTTATTTAGCTTCAACTCAAGTTTTTAGCGGAGAGAATACTTTTTTGAATAAGCTTACAGTTTCCGATGATATGATATCTTCCGCGCGGGTCGGAGCCGGAGTAATAGATTATGATTTTGGAGCCGGAAAATATCTTCAAATAGGCGATAATAAAGTTGAGTTTGTGAATGATAACGCTTTGGCTTATATTGTTGCCGGTTCAAATGCCGATTCTAAAATTCATTTTTATCGCGGCGCGAGCGAGGCCGCCCGTCTTGAAACCCAGAGCGGCAATAATCTCGCGATAGTAGTTGCCAATGAGGCGAAGGCGCTTATTAATTCATCCGATTTCAGGATTTTTGATAGCGCGGTTTATATTTCGACGGGGCAAGGAACAATACCGGCGATTTATGTCAGCCCCACAGACGGCAATGTCGGCATGGGAACAACAGTGTTGGATCCGAACTGGCAATTAACCGTTGACGGAAATATTAGAATTTCAGGTTCTACCGGCAATGGCATTATTTTTGCCGACGGCACAATTCTTACAACTGCCGGCGGAGGTTCGGCAAGCGCTCTGTCTAATAACGATGATGTTTTAATCCAGTCCGATGCCGATAATGTCGGTGGGGGGAATATTATTATTAATGCGGGTTCTGTTAATGGCATATTCGTTAATAGCGGCGGCAATATCGGCATGGGAACTCAAAATCCGATTTCAAAATTAAATATTCGCGGCGGCGACCTTGTTCTCGGCAATCCTTATCTCGCTTCATATGGCTCAAACGGAGTGGAAGATTTGATTATTGCAGGCAGTCTCATTGTTGATTCAGGTATTATTCAGCGTTCGGCGTCTCCCGTTCAATTTTCAGCTTTAACAGTTTCCGGAGATGTTTTTCTTTCAACTGCCGCTACGGCTGTTACCGGTATAGGGACGGATAATGCTTTGCAAAAATTGCAAGTCGCCGGCGATATTAATATTGAAGCAGGTTATGGCCTTAGAATAAACAATACGGCTGTTTCAACGCAATATTTGCGCGGTAATGGAACAAAATTTGTAAGTTCCGCCATATTGGACGGAGATATTCCTTCCACTATAGTAAGGACATCCCAAAGCATATCCACCACTCTTCCACTTGCAGGAGGCGGCAATTTGTCGACTGATAGGACTTTTACCGTAGGCGGATTATCTTCTCTTGGAACAGCCAATTATGTGGTCGGAGTGAATAATGGGGCAGTCGGTTGGGAATATAAAAATATTATAGGGACAACAAATGAAATCGATATTATCCATGCCGCAGGCACAATAACCGTAGGTTTGGTTGATCCGCTTATTGTGGGCAAGGGCGGAACCGGCGCGACAAGTTTAATATCCGGCGGAATTCTTTATGGCGGGGGAACAGGAGCCATAAGCGCTTTGAATGTTTTGACAAACGGACAGCTTTTGATTGGTGATAATTCCGGCGCTCCGGCGGCGGCGGGTTTAACAGGAACAGCAAATCAAGTTGTGGTTACAAACGGCGCGGGGTATATAACCTTATCATTGCCCCAGGATATACATAGCGGCGCGACACCGACATTTACAGGTTTAGATATTTTAGCCGGCAGTACTGTTGATATGAATACTACAGGTAAAATCACAAATCTTGCTGACCCTTTAGTCGATCAAGATGCCGCAACGAAAATTTATGTTGATAATGCGACAGGCGGCGGCACGGGCGCATGGGGTCTTTCAGGTAATAATATTAACGATTCAATAAACTTTTTAGGTACGACCGGATTTGGAGATGATCTTGTGATAAAGACAGCTGATAGTGAACGCATGAGAATAACCTCTGCCGGCATTATAGAGTTAAGCAATGCATTGGATATTGCATATGGCGGAACAGGAGCTGTCACGGCGGCGGGTGCAAGGACTAATTTGGGTTTGGTTATAGGCACAAATATTCAGGCATGGGATGCCGATTTAACCGATTTGGCCGATGGGACTTTAACAGGAAGCAAAGTCGGTTCGGGTGTCCCAGCCGCAAATATAGCCGCAGGCACAGCCGGAATAGATATTAACGGCAATGCGGCGACAGTAACAAACGGAGTATATACAACAGGTCTATATGCCAATCCGGCTTGGATAACCTCGCTTGCAGGCTCAAAACTAACAGGCGGACTTACCGCCACTATAAATGTTAATGATAACACAGGTGCTCCGTGTACAATTACTGTGGCTAACGGATTAATTACCGGCACAACTTGTCCATAAACCAGTACAACCTACGCGGTTGTATTGGTAAAAGGGATTTGTTTTTATGTATGAAGATATTTTTAAAGCGCTAAATGATAACAATATCCGCTATATGGTAGTCGGCGGGGTGGCTGTGCTTTTGCATGGTTTTTTGCGCGCTACGGCGGATTTGGATATTATGGTGTCTTTTGATGACGATAATATCAAAGCCTTTACCGATACCTTTAAAAATTTGGGTTATAAGCCCAGAGTTCCCGTTTCACTGGATGATTTTGCTTCGGCGAATAATAGGGAAAAATGGAAAAAAGAAAAGGGAATGCTCGTTTTTTCGCTTTATAATTCGCTAAAACCGCAGGATATAGTTGATATATTTGTGGATGAACCAATTCCTTTTGACGAAGCCTATGATAGGCGCGAATTGATTTATGCGGGAGAAACAAGCATTAGCCTAATTTCTGTCGCGGACCTGATTCGTCTTAAAAAGATAGCCGGACGCGCCCAAGACTTGGAAGATATACGGGCGTTAAATGAACTTAGAAATAATAGCGCGGCAGAGTAGCTTGTGTTCTGCGGGAGCAGTGATGTAGTTAGGCGATCCCGCCTATGGCGGGACAACAAGGAATACGGAATAGTTTCCTCCAAACAAATCGGCAGAAAAACCATCTTGAGATGACGCAAAACTATTTTGTTGCTACAGTAGTGCGGTAGGCAAGGAAAACAATATGAATGATGAATGGGATACAGTAAAACCAAAAAAAATTCTTCAAATATTTTCCAAAATCAAACAAAAAGAATTTCATCATTTTTCAGCAGAAGCAAGATTGGCATGGTTGGAAAATATAAAATCACTTTATTTTAAAACTTCTAAATTCCGCAATCCAAAAAACTAATTACAGAGTGGACTACACTATCGTGTCGTGTGTTGTCGAACACCCTTCAGTGTTCAATTATACAAAACCATTAAGGCATTTCTCCAACTCTTTTATTGTTTTTTCAGTCGCGCCTTGAAGAGACTCAAGAGCTTTTTTTGACATTTTAGACGCGCTTTTTAGCAATGCGGGGTTTTTAATCAAAAGTGATATTCTTCCCGATAAATCTTTTTCGGTTTTTACCATAAACCCGCCGCCGAATTTAATTAAAGTTTGAGCGGCTTCCTTAGTGTTTTTTATATTAGGGCCAAATAAGACAGGCTTTGAAAATAAGGAAGGTTCAAGCAGATTATGTCCGCCTATTTCAACTAAAGTTCCGCCAACAAAAGCTAAATCACAAAAAGAATAAAAATCATTTAACCAGCCCATTTCATCCAAAAGAATACAATCTATATCGTGATTGAATTTAAAATTTAGTCTATCGCTCCACTTGATGTAATTGATACCGGCATTATCTAACATGGATGCTGTTTCATGAGCTGTTTCGGGATGTCTTGGCGCAAGGATTAATTTTAGATTGGTTATTGTCCTTTTACTAAAAAGATATGCCTGCGCTATAATTTTATCTTCGTCGCGCCATGTGCTGCCGGCGGCGATAATTTTAATTTCTTTCCAATCTATCTTGTCCAAATATTTACGAGTTTCTTTGGTTTCTGAGAAATTTGCGCCTACATTGTCATATTTTATATTGCCCGTAAATTCGATTATTTTTCTTTTACTTGTTTGCATGGCGCCTATGGGCGCCACAGGCAGGCCGAGTATTTTTTTATATCTTTGCAAATCACTTTCACTTTGGCAGAGAATTCCTTCAATATTTTTTAATATAAGTTTCACAAGGGGAGAAATTAATTTATAAGATTTGAAACTTTTTTCAGATAATCTCGCATTGATAAGAAAAGTTTTTATATTCGGTTGACCGGCGATATAAAGCATATTGGGCCATAATTCAGTTTCAGCTACCAAAAGCATTTTAGGTTTGATTTTATTTATAAACTTAAACATAAGCGGAAAAAAATCAAGGGGCAAAAGATAGGAAAAATTTGTAAGTTTTTTAGCCGTTTGTCTGCCTGACACTGTGGATGAGGTTATAATGATATCCGAATTAGGATTATTGGATTTTAGTTTATTTACGAGAGTAAAAAGAGCTTTTACCTCTCCCACGGAAGCAGCGTGAATCCATATGGGATTTTTTAAACGCGGGTATTTTAGCAATGAAAAACGTTCTTTAAGTTCTTTAAACAATTTTTTTAAGAGTTTGCGGCGAGGGGAAAAATAGAAAGAAACTAAATAAAGAATCGCAATGAAAGGGGTAACTAAATTATAGAGTAATAAAAGTATATAGCCCATAAATAATATGCGTTGCGAGAACAGAGAGTAGAAAGAAATCAGAAGTCAAAAACCAGATGCATAAAGAATGTTCTTATAAGTCTTGCCTCGGCCATTTAACTTGTCGTAACGGAATTTCAAAGTTTGTCAGTTTAGTTGTTTTGTAGCTGCAGAGCTTGCTCTGCCTAATTTACTTAATGCAATTAACGCTTTTTGATTGTTCCTGTTTTAGTAGCCCAAGTGGATATGGCTACATTCTTAGCTATTGATTTTTTCTCTGAACTCTAAACTCTGTTGCTAACCGATAATTTCTTTTGCCTGAAGCGTTATTTTGTTTAAAATGTTTTCAAGTTCTTTGGCTTTATTATTAAGATTATCGCTTGGAGATACAAAAAAAGGCTTGTCATAAACTAAGGCCGCTCTGGAAAAAGGAAGAGGTAATTGAAATTTATCCCATGAATTGAATATTATTTTTTTTGATAGCGCGCTGCCCATGGGAATAACAGGCAAACCTGTTTTTTGCGCGAGGAATATTACTCCGTTTTGGATTTTATGTCTCGGGCCTTTTGGGCCATCGGGTGTTATCGCTATCGATAGCCCTTTTTTTGCATAAATAATTAATTTTAACAAGGAGCGAGTGGCGCCCGAACTTGTGGAACCTCTTACGGTCCTAAATCCTAAATTATTCAGCATTCTGGCGAGATATTCTCCATCCCCGCTTTTACTTACCAAAGCGCAAATATTCATATATTTGTGATTAAAAAGCGTTAATACGAGTTGCGAATGCCAAGCGGCAAATATGCCCTTTTTTTACGATCTTAGGTAAGGAGCAATCAGCTCGCGGTTTTTTATAGTAATTTTCGCGGTATTTCCCGATAAGTTTATATAAAGCGTTCCAATACCGGATAAAATTTTATAAGCTAAGGAATTCTTGCGCAAATTTTTATTCATTTTTTTGAGGCTGATTTTGTTCTGTCGCGCTGCACTGTTCCCTGTGCTTAGATTTGGCGTGGCGCCTATGGCGCCACTCTGCCGCTCTTTTTGCTTTTTGGGAACCATCCGATTGTAAACGCGGATGTGAATTTAGGAGTAAGCTCTCCGTTTTCATTTAGGCTAACGCCTATTTTTTCAGCTTGTAATTCCTTAAGAGCGGAAATTAGAATTTCTTTAGAGTTGGCTTTTTCGGAATTTTCCGGTAAATCATTCTCTTTTTCGCAGAGGAGGGACATATTATAAAAATAGTCTATGTCGCCAAGTTCAAAACTTTCAAGCGCAGCTTCTTTAGCTATCAAATCTTTAATAAAGTTTATTCCCGTATTCATAAACACATCGCAGGCGGCGTGAATAAGTTTAATTTCATTTTCATCTTCAATGGTTTTTAATTTGGTATCTAATTTATCGCCAATTGTGAATATTCCACAGGTACAAGCCGCCGCTTTGGGCGGCATTAAAATTTTTGAATGGATATGGCATGCTTCAAAATAATCAAAAACAGTGGCGGGCTCCAAAAGAGCGGCTAAGGAAGAAGCGTATTCTTTAATTGCTTTATCGTCGCTTAAGCCAAGTTTGTCCAATTCGATTTTTCGTTTTTTAGCTTTTCGAAAAACTTCATGCGAATATATGGGTATCTTAAACTTTTTTATTTTTTTCATAACATTGATGTATAAGAATTTCAAAGCTATGCTGGGTGCCGTAAAACGAGCTATGCTCATCAGACGGCCAATAATTTACATTTTGAGAGCGATAGCTTTGCTTCTTTTGTTCTCTAACGGCAAAGCTCCGCTTTGCAGCTACATAAGCTTGTTGTTTTTGGCCATTTGTAGCGGCAGAGCGTGTTAGCTCTGCGTAGTTGCCTGATTTATCAGGCCTAATTTAATTGAACTTTACTCTCAATTCTAAACTTGTTTTATCTTCCTCTTTTTGACCATTGATAAACAATGGATGAAGCAATGGCTATTGTCGAATATGTTCCGGATAGGCATCCTATCATCATCGCAAAAGCAAAATTATTTATCACATGTCCGCCGAATATATATAATATAAAAACGACTATGAAAGTTGTCAAACTGGTTATTATTGTTCTTGACAGCGTTTCATTTACGCTCTGATTTATAAGTTCCGCAAGACGCATTTTCGGGAATTTTTTTGTATTCTCGCGCATTCTGTCGAAAATGACTATAGTATCATTAATAGAGTAGCCTCCTATTGCCAAAAGCGCGGCAATTATCACAAGATCTATTTCTCTATTTGTAATTGAAAGGGCGCCTAAAGTTATAAGAACATCATGAGCTAATGCGGCAACGCCGGCAGCCCCCCATACGGGGTTAGAGAAACGAAAAGCAATATATACGATAATTCCGAATAGCGCGAAAATCATGGCGAAAATGGCTTTTTTTGCAAGATCTCTTCCCACTATAGGGCCGACATAATCCCTTTGCTCCTCAATAAAAGGATTGTCCTTAATATTTTCTTTCAGGCCAATTATTATTCTTTCCGCCACATCATTCACATTCTCTTGCGAGCCTTTTACTTTTAAAGCGAATGCTTTGTGGTCGGTAAATTCCTGTATATTTGGCTTAAGTTTAGTTTTTTTCATGGCCGAACGGATAGCTTGTATTTTTACCGGCTTTTCAAATTTTACCTGAAGAAGCGTTCCTCCGGTAAAATCAAGGCCGAAATTTAAACCTTTTATTCCCATGGATATAAATCCCGCCAAAATCAAAAATCCTGAAATTACAAAGAATGTAAATCGCTTTGCTATGAAATCTATGCTTGTTTTATGAATAAATTTGATCATATGCTAATCTCCTTTGGATTGGATGTAAGCCAAAATTCATAAATAGCTCTTGTCACAAAAACCGATGTAAAAACACCTACAAGAAGCCCTATTGTCAAAGTTAAGGCAAAGCCTTTAACAGGGCCGGAGCCGAACTGGAACAGGAATACGGCGGCTATCCAGGTTGTGGCATTTGTGTCAAAAATAGCGCTCCATGCTTTATCATAAGCGGTAGGTATGACCAAAGCTAAAGGTTTTGCCAAAGACAGTTCTTCTCTCATTCTTTCCAAAATGAGAACATTAGCGTCAATGGCCATTGCAAGACTCAGTATCATGCCTGCTATGCCCGGCATTGTTAAAGTGGCCGCGAAATAACTCATAGCCGCGACAAGAAAAACGAAGTTTAGGAAAAGCGCTATGCTAGACAATAAACCGCCGGCTTTATAATAGAGAATCATAAATAAGACAATACATATGAATCCTACGGTGGCGGACAGTAATCCCTTTTTTATAGAATCCTTGCCGAGGCTGGGCCCTACAACCCTTTTTTCTATTATTTTTACAGGGGCAGGCAATGCGCCGGCTCTAAGGACAATAGCAAGATTGCGCGCTTCTTTCAGGTCAAAATTTCCTTCAATAATACCGCTACCTCCCGATATTCGGCTTTTTATTACGGGAGCCGAGCGCACAACTCCGTCAAGCAGTATGGCAAGCTGTTTGCCTATATGACTGCCGGTAAATTCCGCGAAAATTTTCCCGCCTTCTTTATCAAACGAAAAACCCACATTCGGATATCCGAATTGCTGGTCAGTTTCAACTCTGGCATTTTCCAAATTCGCTCCCGTTACAACTGGGGTGGCGGAAAGAATATAATATTTGATTATCGGATTTTCATCATCGGTTTTGCCTTTATGAAGTTTTGAATTTTCCGGCATCATCTCGGCTATTTTGGAAATTAGTTTGCCCTTATCGTCAAAAGGAGATTCTTCCAGATCTTGTATTTTTCTTAAAACTTCTTGAGCCTCTTCGCCGTCGTCTACGAGACTAAATTCAAGCATTGCTGTTTTTCCTATAAGATTTTCAGCCTCTTGCGTGTCCGATATGCCCGGCAAGTCAACGGAAATCCATCTATCGCCTTGTCTGGAAATAGGGGTTTCTCCCACGCCGTATTGATCAACTCTGTTTCGTATGATTTCTATGGCTCTGTTAATAGCATCGCTAACATTTTCCTTCTTTTTTAATTTGTCCACTTCAAGTTCCAAAAGAAGATGTGTGCCGCCTTTTAAATCCAAGCCGAGGTTTAATATCCTTTTCGGGCGCAATCTGGATGCTTCAAGTTTTTGCCTGTCGCTTGCGGTTTTCGTATACCAATCCGCCGAAGGATAAATTAGCCAAACTGCCATAATCAACAGGCTCATTATTATTCCTAATTTCCACTGAAGTTTATTCATAATTCGCTCCTATATCGCTTCTGCGCCCTTAATTTATGACATTTGCCACGGAGGATCTTGCCATTACAACTTTAACATTGTCCGCGATCTTAACTTCAAGCTCATCTCCTCTTATGGTCGAGATAATTCCAAATATGCCGCCGGAACTTAAAATTTTGTCTCCGCTTTTAAGGGCTTCAAGCATTTTTTTTCTTTCTTTCATTTGTTTCTGCTGAGGGCGTATGAGAAGAAAATAGAAAATAACCATTATGATGATTAAAGGCGCTAAATTCATTAGCCCGGGTGAAGCTGCGTTCATTATGTCCTCCGTAAAAACCACATGCGTGGTTTTTACCCCCCGTGCCTAAATTTCGTTATTTCCCGCGTTAATCCCGCTTATAGCGGGAAGCGGGGAATGAAATTTACGGGGGGTATATCAATGTGTGTTTTTTATCCCCTGTGCTTATCCCGTCCCCTCCACTACTAAATCTTTGGTGGACTTCCGCCACTACAACTTGGCGCCATAGGCGCCATGTAGCAATGGGGAGCGCCTAAGTAGCAGTGGCGAATGCGGCGGTTTGCATAGGGATTGTCAAATGCAAATCTTAAAGACTTTCTAATTATATCAAATTCTTATTTATGTTTAAGAAAAAAAATAGGCGAAACAGACAAAAATTGTAGCAGGTGAATTACCATTCGCCAAAAATAAGCCGCATGGTAATGCGCCCGTAGGGGCAACCACAGGGGGATTACCCTATTGCCTGCTCAATCTCTCCAACCCCGCGGGAATCTCCCGCCTATGGCAGGACAAAGAAGCTTAACAAGCTACCCGCGGGGTTTTTGTTCGGCACCCGTCAGAGGCTTGTCCCGCCATAGGCGGGAACCCGTCAGAGCCTTGGCCGTCTGTTGCGCATAGCGCCTTGATACGGCACCCGTCAGAGCCTTGAAAATAAGAGTCAAAGAATTCTTTTTTCTTTTGCTTGAAATTATCGTCTGCAATGGCTTTTTTTATTATTTCGGTTTGTTTGATGAGAAAACGGAGATTATGTATGGAAATTAATCTGGATGATAAAAGTTCTCCGGCGCGATAAAGATGCGAAAGATACGCCTTTGAATAATTTCTGCAAGTTTCACAATCGCAATCGGGATCTAGAGGGGAGTTGTCGGTTCTATAGGGCGCGTTTTTTATATAAATTTTCCCTTGAGATGTGAGTGCTTGACCATTGCGGGCATTTCTTGTCGGCAGGACGCAATCAAACATATCAACCCCCTCTTCAATGGCATTCCAAATATCTTCCGGCGAGCCAAGTCCCATAAAGTATATAGGTCTATCGCAGGGGAGTTTGTTTACTGCCACTTTTATCATTTCAATCATTTGAGTTTTTGATTCTCCGACCGCCAGTCCTCCGATGCAAAATCCGTCAACGGGAAGAGTTTTCATGTGCGCGCAGGCTTCCTCTCTTAAGTCCGCGTAGACGGAACCCTGCAATATTCCGAAAAGCAAATGTTTTTTATTCGGTTTATCTTTTTTTGAAATTGCAAGAAAATGTTCTACGGCTTTCTCCGCCCATTTTTTTGTTTTTCTCAAAGCTTCTTTCGCCTCGCGATGAGATGAAGGGTTTTTAACGCATACATCCAATATTGTCCAAATATCGGAGTCTATGGCTGATTGATAGTCTATCACTCTTTCCGGAGTGAAAAAATGCGAGCTTCCGTCTATATGCGAGCGGAAATGCACTCCATTTTCCGTTATTTTTCTTAATTTGCTCAGACTATAGACCTGAAAGCCTCCTGAATCGGTAAGTATGGGGCCGCTATGATTCATAAAATTATGAATACCTCTAAATTTGTTCAAGGTTTCAAGGCCGGGCCTTAAATAAAGATGGTAGGTATTTGAAAGAAGGCATTGCGTGTTTATCATTTTTAAATCATTTTGCGAGACCGCCTTTACGCTGGCTTGAGTCGCTACCGGCATAAATGTGGGAGTTAAAATATCGCCGTGAATCGTTTTAAGCGTTCCCGTTCTTGCCTTACATTCGGATGATTTTTCTTTTATCTTAAAATGTCTCATATTTTTTTACACGCTTTATTTTTTCAAGCCGTTTTTTAATTCCATAATCCTTTTTCACTCTGACTTCTTCATGGCAGCGCCATAGGCGCCACGGTTACATTGTTGTTCTGTCTTTAATGGCAAAGCTACGCTTTGCAGCTACCGCGCTGTAGCACTGTATCGCTGCCGCGCTATTTTGCTGTTACTCTGCCGCGCTGTAGCACTGTATCACTGCCGCGCTGTATCGCTGTATCGCTGCCGCGCTGTATCACTGTATCGCTGCCGCGCTGTATCACTGCCGCGCTGTATCACTGCCACACTGCCGCACTGTATCACTGCCGCGCTATTTTGCCGTTACTTTGCGCCTTGTTGCCATATAGCCTAATTGCCTTGTCACCTAATTATGTTATAAACATTGAGTCGCCATAAGAATAAAATCTGTATTTCATATCTATTGCTTTTTCATACGCGCTTAAAAGAAATTTTTTGCCTGCAAATGCCATTGTCATGTAAAGGGGGGCGGAATTGGGAACATGAAAATTTGTGATAAAGGCATCGGCTATTTTAAAATCATATCCGGGATAAATAAACAATTTTGCGTTTTTTATCCCGCTTAAAACAATTTTATTGTCCGCAAAAGTTTCAAGAGCGCGCATGGATGATGTTCCGACGACAATTATTCTTTTCCCGCTTTTTTTTGCGTTATTTATAGTCTGAGCGGTTTTGCTGTCAATAGAACATTCTTCTTCCGTCATAATATGATTTTGCGGGTTTTTGCTCCGCACAGGCTTAAAGGTGCCCCATCCGATATGTAAAGTGATATAAAGCACAATAGCGCCCTTGCATTTTATTTTTTCCATTATTTCATCTGTAAAATGAAAACCGGCGGTGGGAGCGGCTATTGAACCGGTATCTTTAGCATAAACCGTTTGATAATTTTCGGTGTCTTCAATGGTTTTTATAGGTTTTTTTTTGTTTTTTCTGGCATGAATTATATAATTGGGAAGAGGAACTTCTCCATAAGTTTCAAGAAAATCTTCGGTAAGCGGCAATTTAAATTCCATAGTATAACTGCCGTCAAATTCTCTTTTTCGGCAAACCGCTTCATTGTTTCCATTGAGGGTTACTTGTCCGCCCTCAGGAATTTTTCTTGTCAAAACATTCCATAATTTAAGGGTTTCGCTTAGGGGCTTTACAAGTAAAATTTCGCATTTGCCGCCCGTGCTTTTTACTGCCGTAAATTTTGCTTTACGAACTTTGCTTTTATTTAAAATAATACAATCGTCGGGTCCGATAAGAGAAGCTATGGCATTAAATCGCAAATGTTTTATTTCTTTTTTTTGCTTATTTAAAAGCATTAATCTTGAAGAATCCCTTGGATTAGCGGGGGAGGAGGCTATCAACTCTTTTATTTTTAACTCTTCAAATTTCATTAAAGGTATATCCGGTTTAGAAATACTACGCGGTTTATCAGTGTTTTTTTTACAGCATAAGGCTTGAAATTATTTTAGCTCCGCCATATTTGACAGCTTGGAGTGAGGATAATAATGCCGCAATATTTTTTTATAACTCATTCCCCTATGCGCCATGCTTTTCGCTCCTTCTTGGCACATCCCGACTCCGTGTCCCCAGCCCCTTCCATATATTTTATAACCGTGGTTTTGTTTGCTTATTTTAGTAATAAATGTGCTTTTAAAATCCGCCTCGCCAAAATACTTTCTGATATCATAGGCCTTAACGGTGAAAGATTCTTTGTCCGTTGAAAATTTTATCTCAATAATTCGCCCCGAGTGAGATTTTTTTAATATATGCATCCCTCTTATTCTCAATGCTGTTGAACCTTGTTTTTGTATAAAAGTTAATAAATCTTTTGTTGAAATATACAGATTCCAACTATAATGTTTTGAGTTTTGGCAATAAGGATCTTTGACGCCCTTAAGAGGTTCTAAGTCCGTCCCTTGCCATGCGATACGATTATTGGCCGTATGTCCTCCGCAACAAGAATGAAAATAGGTTTTAAAGGGTTTTCCTTTATAGGTTAGTATTTCTCCTTTTGTGGAATTTATAGCTTCTGTTATTTTGCTATTCACTTTTTGTTGTCCTTTATAGACTTGCCTTTCAACTCCGGCTGTAATATCAAACAATTTATTCGGTTGCAAATTTTCAAGAGCGAATGTTCTTGAGGCCACGGCCTGAGCTTTTAAAGCTTCAATAGGCCATGTGGGGCTCATTTCAAAGCTCAAGACTCCGCTGATATAATCCTCAAGCGGAATATTTTCTACTATAATTAGATTCTCTTCGCCGGATGAATGAAGTATTATTTCGCCTCTGTATGTATGTCCGCCTATGATTATTCTTTCTTCGCCGTCCGGTGAAATAAGTTTTATGGGGGAATAAAGATTTTGGCCGGCCACTCGAATGTTTTTTTCTTCTCTCGCGCTTATTTCATATTGGGAATTGGCAAGAAGCATATATTTTTGATTTGATTTCAAATCATAGACATGGATGTTGCCAGAAGTTTTCAAAGAAAGACTTTTTGCTTCGGTTATAATGGCAACTCTTATAAAAGGCGAGAGATATTTTCCCGCATCCGCGGAAAACAGCGAGGTTGAAGTCAAAAGGATAAAAAGAAGGAATTTAATCATTTTGCCGTTGAAGTTTAAAAGAGTTTATCATGTTTAGGCGATTTAAATCCCAAATGTTCATATGCTTTTTTTGTGGCAATCCTACCGCTTCTTGTGCGAGCCAAAAAACCCGTTTGCATCAAGAAAGGCTCTATCGCATCTGTAAGGGTATCTGTTTCTTCACTGACCGCTACCGCGAGGGTTTCAATTCCGACAGGTCCGCCGTCAAATTTTTCTATAATGGCCAAAAGTAATCTTCTGTCAAGTGAATCCAAGCCGTAATTATCTATATCCAAAGATGTCATTGCTTTGGCGGTTATTTTTGGGTTTATTATTCCTTCGCCCATAACTTGAGCAAAATCTCTAGTTCTTTTTAATAATCTGTTCGCTATGCGCGGCGTTCCTCTTGAACGCATAGCAAGCTCTTTTATTCCTTCATCCGTAGCGTCAATATTAAGTATTGAAGCCGACCTTATAAGGATGCTTTCAATTTCCGCGCAGGTGTAAAAGCCGAGATTAAAAATTATTCCGAAACGATCGCGCAAAGGCCCCGTCAAAAGGCCTCCTCTTGTTGTCGCTCCCACCAAAGTAAATCTCGGCACAGCGAGTTTTAATGTGCTTGCGCCCGGTCCCGTGCCCGTATTAATGAAAAACAAAAAATCTTCCATTGCCGGGTATAATGCTTCCTCAACTGTGGCATTCAATCTGTGGATTTCATCTATAAAAAGAACATCGCCGTCTTCAAGTTCAGTAGTAAGCATGGCGGCGAGATCGCCGGGTTTTGTGATGACGGGCCCCGATGTTACTTTTATATTTACGCCCATTTCTTTTGCCACTATATGAGAAAGGGTGGTTTTCCCAAGTCCGGGAGGGGAATAGAATAAACAATGATCCAAAGCTTCTTTCCTTGATTTAGCGGCTTCAATAAATATCTTTAAATTTTCTTTCAGTTTGTTTTGCCCCACAAACTCATTAAGAGTGGGGGGGCGCAAAGTTCTATCCAACTGGATAATGTCTTCCGCAGAGGCTTTTGGCGAAACTATATTTTCTTCTTTTTTCACCCTACCACCTCCTTTTCCGCATAGCGGAAGCGGAGCTTCTGTATTTGTAAATCGCCCGTTGGGCGATAAGGGAGTGGTAGGGTCATAAAATTTTCCAATTGTTTTTTTCTGCTTTTTATTGTTTCTTGCAACTTGTGGCAATAGAATATGGGTCTGCTTTATTCTTAACCTCTTGTCAATTTTTTTAGAGCCATCCTTAATATGTCTTCCATTTTTTCTTTGCCGCTTAATTTTTCATTTTCAAGCGAAGCCAGAGCGGTTTTTACTTGAGTATTTTTAAATCCCAAAGATATAAGGGCATTCAGTACCTGAACATATTTATCCGAACCTATACCGTCAATTTTAATTTTCAAAGCGCCGCTAATCGCAAGATTTTCCATTTTATTTTTTAAGGCATTGGCAAGTTTTTCGGCGGTCTTGTTTGTAAATCCGAATATGCCGGTTAATAGTTTGATGTCTTTTTTTGCGATGGCATTTTGAAAATCAGGAAGAGACTTTTTTGCCTTAGCCAAATAATCAAGCGCTTTTTTAGCGCCCGTTTTCGGGACGGCGCTTTTAAAGAGCTCAAACAATCCTTTCTCATCTTCGCTTATAAAGCCGTAAAGAACAGTTCCCGAATACATGCTTAAAGATTCCGACACATATAAAGAAAGCTCTTCTTTTAAAGGAGAAAGGTTTTCTATGGATATGGGGCACATATTTAATTCATAACCGACTCCCGCGACATCCAATATAACGGAATCCTTTTTTTTAGAAATCAAATTTCCTCTTAAGTAAGCTATCATGTTAATATCCTCAAGGCAAAGCTATGCTTTGCGCAGAACAATTTCTAATCACATAACCTATAATCCTTGTTTTGCCACGCTGTTTGTTTTTTCTTTCCATAGCAACTTATTTTCGTATTCCCGTACCGAAGGCGGTTGCTGTTCTTGCTACTTTCATTTTTTGCCTAAGCGGCTCTATACGCGCATAACATAAAGCCGCCGCCATAGCATCGGCCACATCATCCGGTTTTGGGATTTCTTTAAGACGCAAAATCATTTTTACAATTTTTTGCATTTGTATTTTATCGGCGCTACCATTTCCGCTCACGCTTTTTTTTATTGTTTTTGGATTATATGAGCTTATTGAAATGCCTGCCTTTTTGCATGCGAGCAAGATTACTCCTCGGGCATGAACGGTATTTGCCTGCGTATTTGTTTTTTTATTTAGAAACATTTCTTCGATAGCGGCGGCCATCGGCTTCCATTTAAGCGTTATGGCGCCTATATTGTCAAATATGAACTCCAACCTTTCCGGCAGGGAAGCTGATGTTTTGGTGTGAATAAGGCCTGAATCCAAGAGTTTAAAAACAGCGCCTTCTTTTTTTATAATAGCCCAGCCCGTTTTATCTAAACCTGGATCTATGCCGAGTATAATCATTGATCTAATTTAGCAAGAATTTCGTCAGGGATATTAAAATTTGAATAGACCTCTTTAACATCATCATGATCTTCAAAAGCTTCCATCATATTTATGACTTGTCCGGCTTTTTCCTCGCCTACTTTAACTTCATTTTTCGGCAACATGGTAATTTCGGAAGAACTAATTTGAAATTTCTTTTCCGATAATTTGGTTTTTATCGTGTCAAAGTCTTCCGGACTTGTTATCACTTCATAACTTTCTTCTGAAACCTTGAAATCATGGGCGCCCAAATCTATGGCAAACGCCATAAGCTCATCTTCTTTGATATCGCCTTTCTCTATTTGGATGTATCCCTTTTTCTCAAACATCCACGCCACGCAGCCTGCTGTTCCTATATTGCCGCCGCTTTTCTCAAAAAGTTTTCGTATTTCGCTAAAAGTTCTATTTTTGCTATCTGTGGTGGTTTCAACAAGCACCGCGATTCCGCAAGGGCCATAACCCTCATAAGTTATTTCTTCATATATCACGCCGGGGATTTGGCCGGTCCCTTTCATTACCGCCCTTTTTATATTTTCAATAGGCATATTGGCTGCCTTAGCGTCATCTATGGCTTTTCTTAAGCGGGCATTACCCGCTGTGTCGCCGCCGCCCATTCTCGCGGCTATGGATATCTCTTTCACAATTTTAGTGAAAATTTTTCCTCTTTTAGCGTCAACGATCGCTTTTTTATGCTTTATTCCGGCCCAATGAGAATGTCCACCCATAAACAGCTCCTTATAAAATCCCAATAAAATTTGAAAATTCGCGCGCCGCGAGAATTCTATTTCAAACAAATAAATTCTATAATAATTGCGAAGGCTAAACAACACATGACAACACATACATGACAACAGCGGTCAGTTTTCAGCAGACAGATAAACAGTAAGCAAACGTATAGAAAATGGTTTTTTATATTTGTAACTTTAAAATACATCTCGTATAATTTTGGTCGGTAGCTATGTTAATGGCCGGATTCCTATATGTACCCTGAGATATGCGCCCGCTTTTTATGCCCCCTTAGCTCAATTGGATAGAGCGCCTGCCTTCGAAGCAGTAGGTTAGAGGTTCGAGTCCTCTAGGGGGCAGTTTCCCTAAGCGAGCCAACAATTTGGCTCGCGTGGGGACTCGAAGCGTATGAGTGTCCCGAAGGGGCGAGCTATGCTCGCAACGAAGAAGGGGAGCTTACGCAATGAGCTATGCGATTGTAGTGAGCGAGTCCTCTAGGGGGCAGTTTAAAAAAGTGTTAAACACTTTTTTCAGTTGCAGGTCACAAGTCTCAGGTCACAAGAAACGGCAAATATGAAAGCGATACAGCGTAACCCTTTTTTAAGTCTTTACTGGTGACTTGTGACATGAACTCCTTCGCAGAAGGGGAACTTGCGACTAAAAAAGCGCTAAGCGCTTTTTTTCAGTTGCAGGTCACAAGTCTCAAGTCACAAGAAACGGCAAATATGAAAGCGACACAGCGCAACACTTTTTTAAGTCTTTACTGGTGACTTGTGACATGAACCCCTTCGCAGAAGGGGAACTTGCGACTAAAAAAGCGCTTAGCGCTTTTTTTCCTGTAACCTTTCCGCAATCTTTTATTCACCATATTGAAAGACAGAAGTTCAATAATATGAACACAATGAAACGCTTTATCCTACTTTTTGTAATCATCTTTTTTTCATCATTATTGATCGGAACGCAAGAATATGACATATCCTTAGCCGCAACGGAGAATGGGCATGTTCCCGCTCTTGATTTATTAACGAAACCGAGCGGAGAGACAGATGCGGGCGGGATAATAGCAGATAAAGAGCTTGGCAAAAAAGCTTTAACACTGATTGTCAAAGAGATGAAAAACTCCGACTCGGATATCAGAATGCTGTCTTGCGAAATACTCGGCAAAATAGGGAATAAAGCCGCTGCAAAAGTTCTTAAAAACAGCTTGAGAGACATTAGCAAGCATGTTCAAATCTCGGCGGCTGAAGCGCTCTACAAACTTGGCGATAAGGACGCATTGAAGGTGATATTGGCTATAATCAATGATGTTCCCGGTAAAAAGCCCATCGCTAACACTCCGCTTTTGCAGATGAAGGTAATATCCAAAAATAAAATCAGAGAGCGCGCCATAGAAGCAGTCGTTAGAGTTCTTGATGACGATTCCAAAGACTTGCTTTATAATCTTAAAACTGATGTTTATGGCACAATACGCGATGTGGCATCCAGGCAATTGGCCATGCTTGGAGAAGATGAAGAAATTCCGCATTTTATTTACGCTCTTGAAAATGAAGATGAAGCCATAAGATATGAAGCGGCTCTTTCATTGTCTAAAATATGTTCAAGCGTTTCAATTTCCCCGTTAAAAAGCGCTTTAGAAAAAGAAACTTCCATGCGCGTTAAAATAGCCATTTTGGATTTCTTTTTATGTGTTGGGGGCAGAAAGATTTTTATGGAGGACATGATTGGATTATCATCTTCGCCTAATGCCACCATAAGATTTAAGTCTACTCTGGCTCTCGCGAATATCAAGGATAAAAAAGTTCTTGGCAAAATGAAAGAAATTTATTCAAGCGGCAAAGATTTGGGAATCAAGCTTGCGGCTATGAAAGGTTTAATAAAACATGGCCAAACCTCCGAAACAGGGGTTTTAAATGCGGCTCTTGCTTCCAACGATACCGAAATAAAATTGCTTGCTTTGGATATCATTAACGATTTTAGTATTGCCAATGCCATTCCTTTGCTTAGAATCGCCTTGGAAGATAAAGACGCTAAAGTAAGGCTTGAAGCCGCGCGCCAAATAGTGAAAAAATTATCTAAAAAACGGAAGAAAAAATGACCCTACCACCTACTTATCCGCCTAAGGCGGATTCAAAAAAACACAATCCCACTTTTAGCGGGAAAGCAGGTGGTAGGGTGATCCTACCACCCGCTTACACACCGAAAGGTGTGTCTAATGACACACAAGCAGGTGGTAGGGTGAAAAAAGCATATAACCCGATAAACACCCTATTATTTAAGGCGGCGACAAGCTTATTCATTATAGCTTTGCTATCGACTACGGGTTTTACTCAGAATATGCTTGGCAAAAAATTTAAAAAAAAGTCTTATGCCAAATTTTCGCCTCTGTCGGATTCTTTGCGCGAAAATCGTAAAATGCCGAACTTAAAACAGCATAATGCTTTCAGCAAATTCAATAAAAAACATCTAAATTTATGGAAAGTCCGCTATAGCCCCAGAACGGCTTTGCCTGAAGCGATAGTCGGCGGAAAAACTTTGCGCTATACGGGTAATTCCAAATCTATTGCCGAACAATTCATAAATGAGAATAGCGAGATGCTTCAAATTGATTTTTCAAAATTGGAATTTTCATATTCAAAAAAACTTATGGGGATCAGTCATCTCATATATAAGGAAGTGTATAATGGCATTCCGGTAGAATTCTCATATATTAAACTGCATATAAAGGATACAGGCGAAGTAATAGGCTATCAGGCGAAATATGAACCGGTAATTAATACCTCGCCTATACCTAAGCTCACCGCGATGTTTGCCCGCGGCATAGTTTCAGCAGATTATGGCTCAAGGCCAAGAGGCTCTGCAGAGCTTGTCTATTATCCCGATGAAAGCGACGGAACCATAAAGCTTGTGTGGAAAATAAAAGCAAGGGGTTCAAAAATCAATCCCGGAAACTGGATATATTATGTTGATGCCGATAACGGGGATATTCTTTTTAAATATGATGATTTGCGTTATATTTGTAGTCCTCCCAATGATGTTTCCACAGGCACTGTCAATGCTATGGTTTATGAAACATCTCCATTACCTGCGGGAGAAGGGTATATTTTTGTTAATCCGGTTTTAAAACCCATTACAAATCAATACATCTGGATTCAGGATTATTCCTCTCGCACAATAGCAACCGACGGGCAATATTGTTCATCAAGACCCGGTAAGGTTTTTGCCACATTAAAAGGCCCTTATTTCAGCGTAGTTAATTTTAGAAGCGCGAGCGCCTATTTTGAAAACGGCGGCGGAACATGGATAACTTCTACCGAGAGCGCTGTGTCTTCAGACCATCCCTATGACAATGATCATAATGATGAAATTAACACCCTTGCGCCTTATACCTATCCTGTATCAATTGGCTCCGTTCCGAGCGGATTTGCTTTCGCAATGCCGCGATTTACAAGTTTTAGCATAGGTGAACTGGATATAGAAGGCAATATTATTGACGGCGATATGCTTGATATAAAAAACGCGGATGGACAAATAATCGCAAGTTACATAGGCCAAAGAGATAATTCTTTTTACGGCGCGCCTATTGAATCTCCCACTTATTCTTTTGTATTAAAAACTGACGAGAGCGGAACTTACAATGGTTTTACAGTTGATATTTCAAGCTGTTTGATTCTTTCCGATTTTCCAGCGACTTCAAATAATGCTACAGGTTCCATTCTTTGGTCCACAGCAACGACTCCAAACCCCATCAATTCTAAATTGGGTAGTGATCAGATAAATGCTTTCTATCACCTGAATAAGATTCATGATTATTTCACGCATATCAATAAAGATCCGAATAATGGCAATGCTCCGGCCGCGGATATCAGCGAACAGCTTCCTGTAATGGTACACGCTCACGGTCAGCCTGACAAAATGGGTATTACTTTCAACGGCATGCTTAACGCTTATTATGATATGGAAAATAATAATATTTTCTTTGGCGATGGCCCATTAGATAAGGAGATAGGAGGAACTTATAGGTCATTTGCCTTGGACGGCACAATTGTGCGCCATGAATATGTCCATTATGTCAATAATAGGATTTACCCTATTATAAATTTTGGTGAATTCGGCGCTGTCAGTGAAGCAATGGCGGATTATTTTTCCATTGCCTCATTTAAAAAAGACGGTGTTAAAGTTGGTGGTGAAGATATTACTACTTTAGGCAACTTTATCGGTGCGGGAGAAGCATCAGCCAGAAATCTTGACGGAACAAATAAAATGCCAGACAACTGGTTTGGCGAAGTGCATGATGATAGTCTGATTTTATCGCAGGCTCTTTGGGATTTGCGTAAAGACGGCGGGCCATATAATCTTGGAACCACCGCTATTGGTTCTTTTAGCGGCGCGCATAGAGCGGATCTTTTTACTTTTGTCTCGCTTTTTTATTTCCCCGATAATTTCGCGAATTTTTATGATGCCATGATAATGGTATGCGAACAGCTTGAAGACGTAACTTGCAATACTGCCATGAAGAATAAAATAACTTCGGCTTTTGCCGCTCACGGCATTGCAGGCTCTCTCTCCGGCGGAGATAATTATGAAAACAATAATGGACCTGAAAGCGCGACCGATATAAGCAGTTTTGATTCGTTTAAAACTTTAAGCGCCAGTATTTATCCTGTGGGCGATGTGGATTATTATTCTTTGCCTTTAAGCGCCGGAAATCTAAAGGTAAAGCTTGATTTGCCCGAGACTGTCCAAGACGGTATTTACTACGCTTATTCTATTTTTTTGTTTGATGCGTATAGAAATTATATTACGGATGTTTACCCCAAAATTTACAATAGCTCTGATGATACGACTTGTCCGGATACCGGCAATTGTCATACGCTATCGCCAAGTGTTACGCTTAATTATTCAATAACTAAAGCGGAGCGTTATTATTTGGTTATCGCCGGCGCGCCTAATGAGTATTACGGCAATTCGCCGACCAATAGTTCGTCTTTATATACCATAACTTTGGACTATTCGCCTGTCGCTTCCGCTGATGCCACTCTTGTTTCGGCCTCTTTTGATAATGACGAAATTAGTTTTGAAGCGCCGTATACGCTTTTCAATATGGTATCCCATCCTTCTTCTTCCACTTTAACTTCCGCTGAAACAGTTTTTGAATACGCGAGGCTCTTAGACCATAATAAAGTTCCTTTAACAGATACAAGAACCGATATATCTTCAAGTTATATGGAATTGAAAACCGGCAGTCTTGGAACCAGAGAGGATTTTTTAGAGCGAAACCTTATAACGGGCAATGTTAAAATTAAGCCCGGTTTTGAAAATCGTTATCCCGGCGTCGGCACGGTTTATCTTGAAATTTTCGGCATCAATCATTTGGGCAAGACTGTATCTTTGGGAGTTTCAAATGCCTTGAATCTTACCGCGAATAAAACTGATGTTGTGACTTACAATAATGTTATGAAAGCCGGAACGGGAAATTCCATTATTAAGTACGATTTGTTGGAGGGGGGGCAGTTAAGCATAAAAATTTATACTTCAAACGGCACCTTAGTCAAGACTTTATTGGACGGAAACTGCCCGGCAGGAAAAGGAACTCTTGAATGGGACGGAAAAAACCTTTCCGGTCAAAATATCGCAAGCGGTATTTACTATGTCAAAATAAAAGGACCGGGCATAAATAAAATCGATAAAATAGCGGTGATAAAATAATGAGAATAGAAATCAGAAATCAGAGAGCGGAGAATAGTTTCCACCCACGAGGTTTGGGACAATGTGGTTGTAGCGAGAACCTCGTGGGTGGAAACTGTGGTCAGTGTTTAGAGCTACTCAATCTGCGTCGGAATAACCCCGCCCTTTTAGTTCGCAAGCGAACATCAGTAGACACAATCTATAGTTTATTAAGTTGCCGTTTGTCCCAAAAGAGCGGGACGATTCGGGTGAGCGTTGCTCTTTGTCGCGCTGTTTTCCTGCTTTTCATTTCTCTATCCTATATCCTCTACCCTACACCCTCAAATGCTTCAGGGCCTGGAACTGTCGCTGGACAATTCCTTAAAACGGATATAAGCCCCAGAGCTCTCGGCATGGGCGGCAGTTTTGTGGCTGTTGCCGACGGCATATATAATGTCACATACAATCCGGCGGGTTTAGGAAAATTATATCTTCCCGAAGTATCGGCAATGCATCTTGCCGGTTTTTCAAATAATCAAATGCAATTTATAGCGATTGGTTCGCCTCTTCCAATTCTGGGATTATCCGGCATAGGCAGGCCGGGACTGGCTTTTTCGGCTTTATTTGAAAACGATGGAAGTTTTACAGAACGATCAATATCTCCTATTGACGGCTCCATAGATACAAAAAAAATGAATGCGGAAAAAAACATGGTTTTGGCTCTTTCTTACGGCGAAAAAGTTTTTGATGAAGATGTGAATATTGAGGGCTACAATGCCTCAATTAAACAGTTTATGGGGCTTTCAGTCAAATATTTGAATTCAACGCTTTTGGAAGAATATTCAGCTTCCTCGTTTCTTTTTGATGCGGGCTATCTGCTTACTGAAACCAAAATCGGTCTGTCTTTGGGCGCCTCTCTTTCAAATGTTGGCGGGAAATTAAAATATATAAGCGAGAATGAAGCCTTGCCGACTATCTTAAGGCTTGGAGTTTCTTATTTTAAACCCACGATTATGGATCAAACTCTATTGCTATCCATGGAAGGCGATATCTACACAAATGAAAAATTAAAAGCCATTAAATTCGGTTTGGAATATCATTTCCAGAAAGTATTCAATCTGCGTCTCGGATATAAAGCTATGGATGATAATAGCGGTTTTGCAATGGGAATGGGATTATCCCATAAGGGCATTGAACTAGATTTCGGTATGTCTGTTTCAAATGAGGTTTTTAATACATCGCAAATTTCTCTCACATATAAATTTCAAGGTTTTAAAGGCTATAAGCCCGCAAAAAAACGCGAATACAAAGATTATGTTCCGCCCCAAAAAACACAACCAAAGAAACCAACAAAAAAGCGCGAGGATCCGAGAAAGGATAAACAAAAGGACACCGACTTTTTCTGGATATACTAATGTAGTGCGTCCAACACTTCTTTACATTTAAATGCTTGTTTTTACCCCGTGGGTTGGGTAAACTTGGTTGTAGAAAAAACCCGCGGGGTTAAAACCACGACGCAAGATGCGTAAATAGTAAATGTCAAGTTATTTA
>JAKLQJ010000011.1 GCA_022013385.1 Elusimicrobiota bacterium | reverse complement strand
ATATTTTGCCTTCATGACTTATCTCGGTTTCCTGTAATGCTTTTAAATCGTTTTTTATTTCTCCCCATTCAAAATTATATCCCGCTTGTTCAAGCTCATGTCCCAATTGCGCGCGCAATTTTTTAAAAGTCTCTTTGCCGTCCATATTCGGCATATTGATATCAATTATTGAAGGCGGCATTCTGCAATGTTTTGAACAACCACACCATTACAACCTACCTTTAAAAGCTTTATCTAAAATTGAGGGGATAAGAGCTTCGCATTTACTAATTGTTTGAGATCGAAGTTCCTGTATTTCTTTTATTTTTTTGATTAAATATTTTGATTGGTCAACTATTCGCTGCTGCTCCTTTTTTGTTACGGGCACTGGCACATTTATATCCGACAGTTTCGTGCCATTTAGATTTTGTTGCCCTGTTCCCTCTTTGTTTTTATGAATCTGCTGCCAATAATCTGGAGTCTGAAAGTAAAAATATAAATATTCTGGGAGAACATCTTCCTTTACTCTTAGTCTTATAAGATATGATGCAAATACCGCTTCAGGAACTTCTCGTATTAAAAAACTCTTACCTGTAGTGGCACCAGTTCGCGCAAATAAAATATCACTTGGTTTAAGCAAATAGTTATCTGGATTGGGACAAATGCAATAAGGAATCGAATCCCAAGAAACATCTCCATTTTGGATATCGGTTATTCTTAAAAATTTAGGGCCAATTCTTTCATATGTAGCAGATTCTGTATAGCCATATTGAGGTGGATAACAAATATCGCTGACTTTTACATTCCCCCACCCTGATTTAAAGACAAAGAGTTTATTTATTTGTGAATTAAACAAAAGATCAATCTCGCCAACAATATCCATATTTAATTTCTCTGATTCTTCTACTTTTTTAGACAGATTCTGAATTTGCATAATAATTTTGCGTTGCTCGGGCAAAGATGGGAGTGGAATATTGTAATTTAAAACATGTCCAGGTCGTATGGCTGCATAATTAGTTGAACCTTGAGCCAAAACTTGATCTTGAAAATATTTAGTCTTTGTAAAGAATTCTAAATACTTAGTCAACAATTTTTTTTGATCAATTTTATAAAGAAAATAGTGACTACTAACTATTGCTCCATCCAAGTAAGTCGGAATGATCCCATACCCGCCGACCTTTGCATCAATCTCTGCCACTAAAAAGTCATTGGTTCTGCAAACTTGCTGTTTTTTTGTCCGAATTTCAAAGCCTGTCACCTCATCTCTCAACACAATACCTTGAGCATGAACCTGTACGCGACAACGCTTATACTTTGCATCATCCTGAATTACGATGAACTCATTCCGATGCACTATAAGTTTACCCAAGCCTACCAATGGCCATTTATTGCTCATTTTTAGCCACCAGCACAGAAATTTCTTTTATTATTTCTATTACTTTTTCTTCTTTCTCCAATATATCCTTTATAAGTTGTTCGGGCGGGAGATGTTCAAATTCTTCTTGCGACTTAGGATTTTTTATATCTAGATTGACGGAAATAAGGTTTTTGTTTTTATCATATTTTAAAATATCTTCCGCCTTTACTTTCCATGCCTGGTCGTTTTCCTCGCGTTTTTTCCACCAGTCAAGGCAGGACTTAAACTCGTAAAACTGTATGGGCCTGGTTTTTGTGTAATTCTTACGCCCCTCCGGAAGTAGATGTTCGTAATACCAAATCTGTTTGGTAGGTCCGCCATGTTCAAAGAAAAGTATATTGGTGGGAATACCGGCATACGGAGCAAATACGCCGTTAGGTAGACGCACAATTGTGTGCAGATTAAATCCTTTAAGCAATTCCTCTTTTATTCTGGCTGATACACCATCGCCAAAAAGTGTTCCCTTGGGAACGATCACTGCCGCGCGCCCGCATTTTTTAGAACTCGGTCTTTTGCGCCTAAGTTTGCGCATGATTAACTGAAGGAAAAGCAAAGCTGTCTCGGAAGTTCTTTTATCTTGCGGGAAATTACCCTGTATACCCTTTTCTTCCTCGCCTCCGAATGGCGGATTTGTGATAATTGTATCAACTCGGTCTTTATCTCCCAATTCATTAAGCGGAAACCGCAAAGAATTGCCGGAATCTATTTGAGGTGAATCCAATCCATGCAAAAGCAGATTCATCTGACAAAGCAAGTATGGCAGTGACTTTGCTTCACCCCCATAAATAGTTTCATTTTGTAAAATTTTATTATCCTCAACGCTTTTACACTGTTTTCTCATGCTCTCAAAAGCTTCAACAAGAAAACCTCCGGTTCCACAAGATGGATCAAGCACAGTTTCACCAAGTCGAGGATTAATTGCAGTGACCATAAATTTAACTACGGCTCGGGGAGTATAAAATTCCCCCGCATCTCCGGCAGAATCCCTCATTTCCTTAAGCAGGCTTTCGTAAAGATGGGAAAGAGTGTAAATCTCCTCAGTGGAAGTGAAATGTATGCCGTTTATTTTATTTATAATATCCCGCAAAAGATAACCGCTCTGCATGCGATTTATCGTGCCGCAAAATACGGTAGATATAACCGTGCGTCTGTCGCCTTTTTTGGAGCCTTCAAGTTTTTTAAGATAAGCAAAAAGTCCCGCTCCCCGGCTGCCATCCGGCCTTACGCACTCATCATTGTTAATAAAAGAAATCAACTCCTCGCCTGTGATGCCTTCTTCTTTGGCTGCCCAGTCACGCCATCTGTATGGTGATTGTATAGCTGAAGTATATCTTTTACCTTCCATCTTGCTTTCCGCCTCATGAACTTTTTCCATATCGTCCAAAAATTTAATAAACATTATCCATGTGAGCATGGGCAAGCGGTCGGAATCACCATTAATGCCTTTGTCTTTGCGCATTATATCTCGGCAGGATTTTATAATCGCGCTAAGTTGTCCCGCGGTAGTTTGTGGCATTTTATTTTTAACTTCTCTTCTCATAATATTTCTCCTCAAAACAATTTATTCCAGTATTCCAACACAAAGTTAAATGCGTTTTTAACTTCCTTGTGTTTTACGCCGCAATCCGCGGCTATTTCCGCATATGTCTTGTCCCAGAAAATCGGCGGCGCGGGAAGGATATTTGGCACAAGATGTGTGTTACGACATTTAAAAGTGGCCTCAACCGCTTTCAAAACCAATGTTCTATCCAGAAGGCCATTTTCAATAAACAAAACCATGTCCAATAAATCTTTGACACGAGAACGCTCTGCTTCTGGGCGGGGATATGTAAAACTATGCGCTTTTTCCGCAAACTGTTGCTCCCTCGGTAGAAGCGCAAACTCCGCCGGAGCAATACCCGCAAAGGCAAGCAATTCATGCCCCTTTCCCCAATCCGGCTCAGAAATTACCGCGTCTCCCACACCTATATCCGCATGAAAAGTGGTAAATTTTTTCCCCGCAAGCATTGCCGTTACAGGATAGCGCCACCCTCCATAAACAGCTTGTTCCGTTTCGACGGAATATGAACCAATAAGAAATGTAAACCAATCCCCTAAATCTTTTTCTGTCGCAATAATAAGCATTTCTTGCAGTTTTTCAGGTTTCGGATCTTTTATGTATGGAATGCTCAAATCAACATCTTTGGTCATGCGGGCAATATATGAGTAACGGATCTCCATAGAATACCCGCCTTTTAAAAGCCATATTGAAGAGCCATGTGATTCACCGGTAAAAAGACGAGCAAGAAACCTATCAAACGCCACATGTTTTCTAAGTCTTTCAAGAGCTACACCTTTTTCCTTTGAAATATTTAATAATCTCCCCTCAAGAGCTTGCCTAAATGAAACAGCTGAATTATATATTTTCTCTTTCGGATTCATGGCCCGGGTTTTTTCCTTATATTTTCAAGAGCAAGAGTTATTTTAGCTATAGCTTTAATTGGAATTTTCTCTCTTATAATCATAGCGGGAACCATTATGCCTTTTGAGAAAGCATCTCTGAGAGCTTTTTCAAGATGTTCCGCGCCAATATCGCTTTCAGCAATATCTAGTATTGTTTTGAGTGGTTTAGTAATAAGAAACCCCTCCCGTTGTTCAATTTCCTTAGGCTGTAGTATTTTTCTGTGAAGCACACAACCACCCGCGGGCTTTTTTCTGAAAAGAGGCGGAACGGTGAGATGAATTTTTGAAGGCAGAATATCACTAAGTTCATAGAAAGCCAGCGCGGTATCATGGGAAATCACACCTTGTATTTCATCTTTACGATTACGACTCCAAAATGACCAGCGAACAAGATCCTCATTGAGAGAAGCCGGAAAATCTGAAAACCGAAAAAACCCTCGTTCTATTTCATTCCAATGTCCCTTTTCCTTATGATAATGCTGAAGTCTGCGAGAATACCCACAAGTAATCGCTTGTTTGGCAGTAAAATAGCCTTGTTGTTCTGAAGCTATAATATAAAGTTTTTTTCTTCTATCGTCTATTGTCATATGCTTGTTTGTTACAGTATATGTAACAAACAAGCATTTGTCAAGTGCCTATTTATGCATAATTGTTACATTTTATGTAACAATTGTGTTGATTTAGATATAAAGGAGGGTTTGTAACTTAGCTAATGCATATTTAAGATTTTCAGGTCCATTGAAAATGGCGGCAATTTCAAGGGTATTGCCGTGTTTTGAAATAGGATCAATTTTGAGAATATCCGGAACCTTAAACTGCTCGGTACCGTATTCAATATATTTATCCAAAATTTCATTTAATATTTGCCTAGCATCTAGTGTAGTGCGTCGTAAATAACTTGACATTTACTATTTACGCATCTTGCGTCGTGGTTTTAACCCCGCGGGTTTTTTCTACAACCAAGTTTACCCAACCCACGGGGTAAAAACAAGCATTTAAATGTAAAGAAGTGT
>JAKLQJ010000064.1 GCA_022013385.1 Elusimicrobiota bacterium | reverse complement strand
TGACATAGTCTTATACCGCCCTAATGACCATAGGCCTTGATGCGGTATGACATAGTCTTATACCGCCCTAATGACCATAGGCCTTGATGCGGTATGACATAGTCTTATATGTACGACCGAACTATCAATTCTTCAATAAATTCAATTGTTTTCAATTTAATTTCTTCCCAAACTTCCGACGAGGCATAAGCGCGCCGCTCATCAGGGGACAGATACGCGGCAACAACATCGTTAAACACCGCAAACCCAATGTTCAAAATATTATTTCTTACTTTTTCCATATCCTCATTTGACGGAAGCAATGAGCGAGACATCTTAGAAGTTGTTTGAGAACTAAGCATATAAAGATCAAAAACATCTCTTGCCTGAACTATTGTTCTTGATAATAAAGCGGATATCTTTTGAGCAACAGCAGCTTCAGCGGGATAATGATGAACAATAAAAGGCGACATACTATAAGGCCGCAGAATATTTGCCGGCGCCGATTCCGACACAGGAACGCCTAAGAAACCGCGCCTTGAAAACTCTATCTTGGTAAAATAATCTTCACCGGATGAAGTTATTAAGTGGACTTTAAAACGCTGTGTGGTTAAAGTCTGTTTCGCTCTACCAATATCAGGTGGTTTAATTTCTCTAATTCCATAAGTTTTCAGATTTGCTTTAAACGACGGCGAACCAAGCAAACGAAGAACACGCTTTTTTATTGAATTCACCGGCAACACTTGAATATCCAAATCCATATCCTCGGAATATCTTATGCTTTTAAAAAATAACCTAAGATTAACGCCTCCTTTAAGCGCCCATACTCCCGAAGGCAAATCAGCCGCCAAATAGCGCAAAAATTCAATATGAAAAATTTCCCTCAATTGAAATTGATTATACATAATATGTATTATATTTTAGTTTTAGCTAAATTTCAAGACATTTTACATCGCTATATCACCTTTGCAACCCGCGGGGTTGCACAGGTTTTATGGTTAGAGGGTGATATTGTGGATAATGGTTTAATATCTTTACCGAATTCTTTGGCTTTTTTTCTATTTCATAATCAATAAAAAATCAACTTCTTTATCAAAACCAATTCCACGGCAAAGCTGTTATATTGGAACTTATTCTTTCGGGTTTGTCACCTTGAAAAATTACAAAACCCCTTTTGGCATTTTCATATTCTTTAATAAAGGCGACAACTCCCTTGGCATCAACCGAGCTTATTTTGGAAGAAGCTTTTATTTCGACGGGAATAAGTTCCTCGCCGGTATCTATAACGCAATCCACTTCAAGTCCGGAAGAAGTTCGCCAATAAAGCACTTTCCAATTGAGCTTTAGAGATCTGACGCGATTTATGATTTCAAGGATGATAGCGTGCTCGAAAAGTCTGCCTTTTTGCGAATTTATAAGTTCGGGGGCGAGCGGCAATCTCGCCATGCTGTTTCTGACTCCCAAATCAAAAAAATAATACTTAGGCGATGAAAAAATTCGCCGGCGCGCATTTTTAAGATATGGATCCACCCGTTCAATCACCAATGTATCCTCAAGAATATTGTAAAACTCTTTTATAGCCGGAGCGCTGACTCCCGATTCCATGGATAATTTGGAAAAATTGGGCGAAGTTCCCGATTCTTGAGCAGCCAATTCTATGAATCTTGAAAAAGCGCCTATTTTTCTGCTCAAAGCCTCCGCGCGTATTTCTTCTTCCAAATAAATATAAGAATATGATTTTAGAAAATCCGCCTTGTCCCTGTCGGATTTTAAGTTAATTATTCCCGGCAAAAAGCCAAAAACCATAGATTTTTCAAAAGAGTACCGATTAACCGAATTAATATTCTTTATTTTAAAAATACCTGAATTTTCCCCTTCGAGCCATCCCATCTCATTAAATAACATGGGAGTAAGCTTGAAACTTTTTACCCTGCCCGGCAAAAGATTAGCTCCCTTTCTTTTTAATTTTCTTGCGGAAGAACCCGTTATTATAAAAGAAGCTATATTTTCATCTATAAGATACTGAACCGCGTCAAATATCAGCGGCACTTTTTGTGCTTCATCAATAAAAACCAATTTATGTTTTTTATAAGCCTTTGCTTGCCTTACAAGCAAAGAGGGATCTTTTTCATAGGCCAGCCTTACCTCGGGATTTTGAAAAGGAAGAACGATAATATCATCTGTGGCTTTTGTCAAATTTTTAACCAAAGTCGTTTTGCCAACCTGTCTGGGACCAAAAATTAAAGCGGATTGTTTATTCTTTATAAGCCGCGCGATTTCAGATTGTAAATTTCTAAATAATACTTTATTTTTTCTCTGCATAAGTAAAGTATAGTTTATATTTTCCAAATATTCAAGTATCCCCCTTTGCAACCCGTTTGTCATGTTCCTGTCATGGGCATGGTCATGGGTTTATCCCATGGTTTATCCCATGAGCATAGCGTGGCGGGGTTGCATTGGCATCAACCAAAATTATCCCTACTCTTTCCCCCCATAAGCCATTTATAAATCGGAATAATTTTAATTATTTTTGAACCAATTTTTTCCGTTCCCTCTTCATCCAAAGTGATAAGAATCAAGTTTTTGCATTTCAATTTATCGGAAGCTTTTATAAGGGCTTTTAATTCGCGTTTTTTGGTATCGTCATTGGACAAAGAATAACACACTTGAATCAGCTGTTTTATAGCCCTGCCTTCTTTAACGACAAAATCGATTTCATAATCCGCTTGTGAATAATAATAAATTTCCAGTGAAAGACCTTTTAACCGCAAAAAAACAAGATTTTCCAACAATCGGCCTTTATCAATCGTCGTCTTGGGAACAATAGCAGAAATCAAGCCATTGTCAATGCAATAAATCTTGCGAGCTTTTTTAATATGCTCCTTAATCTTAAATGAAAAAGGTTGAAGTTGAAATACTAGATACGCCTCCTCCAAATAATTCAAATATTTCTTAACAGTATGAACACTTTTAACATCAAAAATATTCCTTACTTTATGATATGTCGCTTTGGCGGAACAATTTGAAACACAGTACAAGGCTATTTCTTTCAAATCATTAACATATTTAACCCCGTGTCTTGAGACAATATCGCGCGTTATTATCTTATTGAACAACTCCCTTAAATATATATTTTTTTGGGGAAGATTTATAACTTCCGGCACACCCCCGGCATAAAGATATTCCTCAAACATTTTTTTAATACACGCCCGTTTTTCAGCTATAAAAAAATCATTTTTCCGGACATCCAATCCTCTGTAAACCATAAATTCCCTGAATGAAAAAGGGAACAATTCAATAGGAAAATAGCGGCCAACAAGATGAGTGGATAATTCTTTGCTCAAAAGCTTTGAATTACTGCCGGTTATAATTAAATTATAATCTTTTCTTTGAAGACGATTGACAAACAATTCCCAGCCCGACACATTTTGAATTTCATCCAACAATAAATAATCCATATTAGGATTTATTTCGTTTAAAACTTCCAAAAAATCATTCAAATCCTTGGATTTTATCTGTGGCAATCTCTCATCGTCAAAATTAATATATCCATAATTTTCACCTTTTAAAAATTGATGAGCCAAAGTGGATTTGCCGCATCTTCTTATGCCCATAATAACCTTAATAAGCTTTATCTTAGCCATATTTTTCAGAGCAATATATATTTCCCTGTCAATTAAACGCGCGTTCGTAAATTGCGCAATTTCTTCTTTTTGCTCTAAAAGCACTTGCTTTATTAAATTTTTGTCCATAATTAAGCCCTTCGTTGTATATCAACTGCACATAATATCTTTTTTTTGTGCAGTTGACTGCCGATAGTATATACGATTAACCAGTTATTGTCAATCCCCCCCTTGGCAACCCGTTTGTCATGCTCCTGTCATGGGCATGGTCATGGGTTTATCCCATGGTTTATCCCATGAGCATAGCGTGGCGGGGTTGCAGAGGTTTTATGGTTAGAGGGTGATATTGTGAAGGTCGGAAATTATTTGTTTTATGGGTTTGCCGGATTCTCTGGCCTTTTTTTCTATCTCATAAATTTTGGCGCCAATCAATAATCTGCG
>JAKLQJ010000063.1 GCA_022013385.1 Elusimicrobiota bacterium | reverse complement strand
TATTGTAGCCAAAAATCAGCCAGCCCCATAGCATAATTGCTATGGGGAAGCTCATATTTTATTGATTTCTTCGTTGCTTCGCGCTCACAGGCGGAAAGCCTTCTCGCTTGTCGCGCCTTGAACTCAAGGGCATAGCTTCCAATATTGCTTAATTATCCTCGGTTGCTTTTCTCTACTCGCTACTTTTTGACTTCTTTACTTTTATATTGTTCCTTGTTGCCTAACTAGCTTTCCATTTGCCAAATGATAAATTTTATTGCCGTATTTGGCGGCTTCTTCATTATGAGTAACCATCAAAACGGATGAGCCCTCAAGACTTATACTTTTTAAATCGTCGAGAACAAGTTTAGAGTTGTATTTGTCAAGATTACCGGTAGGCTCATCGGCTATTACAAGCGCGGGACAATTACGCAAAGCTCTTAATATCGCCGCTCTTTGTTTTTCACCGCCGGATATTTCCATCGGAAATTTTTGAGCAATATCCTCAAGATTGAATTTTTCAAGCAAACTCATTGAATACTTAATGTCAGGCTTTCCCAATATTCTGGCCGGCATATCTATGTTTTCTATAACGGTAAATTCCTCAAGCAAAGAATCAAACTGGAAAACGAAGCCTATATTTTTCACACGCATAATTGATTTCTCATTATCACTCAAAGACAGAAGCGAATGTCCAAATAATTTTATTGAACCGCTGTAACAATCATCCAAAATACCTACTAAATTCAATAGCGTGGATTTTCCTGAACCTGATGGTCCGACAATTGAGATAAAATCACCTTTGCTTATATCAAAATCCACATCTTCCAGAACTATTGTCTGCTGATGAACCTGCGTGTAACTTTTGCTTAAATTTTTGATTTCAACTATCATTTTATTATCCATATCTCACGGCATCAACCGGACTTATAGAGGCAGCGCGAAGAGCGGGATAAACCGCGCTTAACATACATAATGCATAACTCACCACAATAGTTGCTAAAACATCCAATACTTTTATTTGGACCGGAACTTTGGTTATATAGTAAATATCAGCCGGCAATTGAACAACCGGATATTTTGCGATAAACAAGGAGATTGAAAGCCCCAATATTACACCGATTATTATCCCGCTTAAAGCGACAAGATTTCCTTCCCATAAAAATATCTTCCGCACAAAAGACGCTTTTGCCCCTATAGACCTTAAAATGCCTATGTCCCTCATTTTTTCAACACTCATAAGCAACAGGTTTGACGCAATATTAAATGTGGCAACCAAAATTATTAATGCCAAAATAATCGTCATTATGAACTTTTCAAGCTTAAGAGCCGAAAAAAGAGTTCTATTCATATCGGCATAAGTCTTAACCGTAAAAGGAAAGCCGAGTTTAGACTTCAACAAAACGGAAATCTTATCGGCATGTTTAATATCGGAAAGCATTAAACCCATGCCGTTAATTCCGCCATTAAGGCCAAAAAACTCCGAAACAGGATCTATCGCCGTATAAGCCATGCCGCTGTCAAACTCATAATAGCCTGTTCTAATCAAACCGATTATTTTAAATTTTTTCATTTTTGGAAAAATGCCGATGGATGTCGAAACGGCTTTCGGAGATACAAGTATAACAAAATCGCCTACCCACGCCCCAATGTTTTTAGCCAACTCTTCGCCGAGAACTATGCCCTGTACATTATCAGAACCTGTTTTTTCTCCGCCCCAATTGCCGTAAACAAGCGACTTTTCAAGATTGTTTATCTGAAACTCTTTTTTAGCGTCAAAACCCTTTACTATAACCCCTGTTGAACGATTTTTAAAAGTTAAAATGGCCTGCCCAAAAACAAAAGGAGAAACTTTTTCAACTTCGCTTACGGATTTTACCTTCTTGGTGAAATAATCAATTTCCTCATTTTCAATTTGCCCGTAAACTGTTATATGGGCCTGCGCGTCTATGATTTTCTTTTTTATATCGGATTGAAAGCCATTCATTATTGAAAGCGTAACAATCAAAGCGGCCACCCCGATGGCAACGCCGGCAATTCCTATGAATGTGGTTATCATGGAAAAAAGGCCTTTTCTTTTGGCTTTCAAATACCTTAAGGCTATAAAAAGTTCTGCAGACATAATAATATAGAAATCAGAAGCCAGATGTAAGAAGCCAGATAGATAGGGAGCTTCTTTTATATCTTATTTCTTGCCTCTTACTTCTTACCTCTCTTGCTGTACCAAGACTATAAAAGAGTATTGTCTATTACAGGTCCGCCGTCGGTATTTTTATTTCCTTTAAGCAAAGGGAAAAGCACAACTTCCCTTATGGTTGGTTTTCCGGTAAACAACATAATCAGGCGATCTATCCCAATTCCTATGCCCCCCGTAGGAGGCATACCGTATTCCATTGCTTCAATAAAATCCTTATCCAAAATATCCGTTTCTTGATTTCTTTCCTCGTCTCTCTGGCGCATTTGTTCAAGAAGTCTTTCTTTTTGGTCTTCAGGATCATTTAATTCGGTATAAGCGTTAGCCAGTTCCAAACCTGCAGCATAAAACTCAAATCTTTCAACCAGCGCCTCATCGCCGATTTTACACTTCGCAAGCGGAGTTACGGCGGTTGGATAATCCATGATAAAGGCCGGCTGTTTGATTTCCGGAATTATTTTAAGATCAAATACTCTCTCAAAAATTTTGGCTGAAGGCGTAGTCGGCGTATATTCAATGTGAAGAGAATCCGCGAGCTTGCGCAAATTGGTTTTATTGAATGTCTTCCCGTTTAAAATTTCATGTATGTCTTGTCCGCATTTTCTCTTCCAAACTTCAGGCAAAAATATTCTTTGAAAAGGCGGTTTAAGATTTATTTTAGCGCCATTATAGTCAATGGAATCAATTTTCATCACATCGCAGCACTTTGAAAATACCATTTCCAATAATTCTGCCATGCCATTATAATCGCTATATGCCCTATACGCCTCTAAAGTCGTAAACTCCGGATTATGATTGGCATCTATTCCTTCATTTCTAAACACGCGGCCAATTTCATAAACGCCGTCAAAACCGCCTATTACCAGCTTTTTCAGATGAAGTTCGGTGGCAATGCGGAGATAAAGCTCGGTTTTATAAACATTGTGAAAAGTTATGAACGGCCTCGCGGCGGCGCCGCCCGCTTGTCCGCACAAAACAGGGGTTTCCACTTCCACATAATCGGCGCAATCAAGAACGCTTCTTATAGCTGAAATTATCGCGCTTCTCCCCATAAATATTTTTTTTATGTCTTCGTTTGATATTAAATCAAGATGTCTTTCCCTATATCTGGTTTCCGCATCGCTTAAACCATGCCATTTTTCAGGAAGAGGTCTTATGGATTTTGAGAGAATGGTTAATTTGGAAACTTTTAATGTTTTCTCGCCGGTATGCGTAACAAATAATTTTCCTTCAATTCCGAGAAAATCTCCGACATGAACGCTCTTCTTGAACAAATCATAATTCTCTTCGCCGATATTATCTTTTTTAACATAAATTTGCATTTTGCCGGAGCCGTCTTTGATGTGGGCAAATGCGGCCTTTCCCATCAATCTCATAAGAACCACTCTGCCCGCAATTATGGCAAAAGCGTCTTCAGAAAGCTCCCTTGCAACCGAAATATTATGACTCACCTTAAATCGGCGAGGATAAGGTTCTATGCCACTTTCCCTAAGTTCGTGTATCTTTCGGTAGTTATTGTTCACTATTTCGTTTAGAGTATTTCCGGTCATTTTCTTGAATTTACCGCATCCTTTGCCATTTCGAGCAAATTCTTTGGTTCAAACGGTTTTTCCACAAAAGCAAAAACATTTGATGAAAGTTCAAATAAATCCCGCATTTGTCCTTTCGCCGTAAGAATTATAATGGGAATCTTGTTAAACTTTTCATTTTCCTGCAATTTGGCTTGAAGCGTATAACCATCCATTTCCGGCATCATCACATCAAGCAAAATCACATCGGGAATATCATCCATATTATCAACGGCGGAAAGCTTTTCATAAGCCTCATTTCCATCAAACGCTTCCGACACTTCAAAGCCTTCTTTTTCAAAAACTATTTTTAACAGATAAACAAGATCCTTTTCATCATCAATAATCATCACTTTAGGCATAATAACTCTCCGTCCGCCAGAATATAACTGGAGTAGTGAAAAAAGCAGCGTTTATTTTACAAGATTTGAGAGTATGTAAACAAGGATACGCTCAGGATATGCTCTGATTGATGCTAGGTCTGAGGTCTCTGAGCTGAAGGCGCAAGTTTTAAAAAACACCAAGAGTTACGCAAAATTTCTAATACTGTTTTTTGAATAAATTTCAGCGGAAAATTTTAAGCAAAACCGTCGCTTAAATAAATGTATTTTTGGCAATCGCATTATTTGCTATTTTTATCAAGGCTTGGGGATCAAACGGTTTTTCAATAAAAGCGCAAACATTTGGTAAAAATTCGAATACATCCCTCATTTGCCTTTTTGCCGTAAGAATAATAATCGGAATTTTTTTCAGCTTATCGTTTTCCTGTAGCTTAAAATAAAAGGTATAGCCATCCATTTCAGGCATCATTATATCCAAAAACAATAAATCGGGAATTTCGTCTTCATTATCAATAGCGGAAAGTTTATCATAAGCACTTTTTCCGTTTAACGCATGCAATGTTTCAAAACCGTGTTTTTCAAACATTGTCCTCATTAAATAAATAAGGTCTTCCTCATCCTCAATAATCATTACCCTTGGCATATTCTCCTCCATATTTCTTACACATTCTAGCATCAAACAACAAAACACCGAATATTGGTCGTTCACCCCGTGTAACTTCGTTCACAGGACTAACATCCTTGGCCGTCTGGCCTGCCCGCCGATGCAGTAGTGGCGGGATGGACATCCCGCCTATGGCGGGACGGCACCCAGCATAGCCTTGGCCGTCTGCCTGCCCGCCAATGCAGTAGTGGCGGGATGGACATCCCGCCTATGGCGGGACGGCACCCAGCATAGCCTTGGCCGTCTGATGGACAT
>JAKLQJ010000062.1 GCA_022013385.1 Elusimicrobiota bacterium | reverse complement strand
TTTTTCCGGTTTTTGAATCTAAATTACCCGTCGGTTCGTCGGCAATAATTAATTCCGGCTTATTGGCGATGGCGCGCGCCATCGCCACTCTCTGGCACTCGCCTCCGGAAAGTTCAAGAGCATTATTATTTTCTTTTCCCTTCAAACCCACTTCTTTAAGTAATTCGTATGATCTCTCAATAGCTATGCTTTTTTTAAGCCCCGAATACAGCATGGGCAGCATTACATTAGCAGAAGCTGAAAATCTTGGAAGGAGATTGAATGATTGAAAAATAAAACCTATTTTTTCCCTTCTAAGCATTGACCTTTTTTTATCATTAAAAAAAGTGACATTTTTACCTTGAAAAAAATATTTTCCCGCGCTTGGATTATCCAAAAAACCCAAAATATGCAAAAGTGTGGATTTCCCGCAACCTGACGGCCCTGTTATAGCTATAAAGTCGCCCGTTTTAATTTCCAAATCAATTTCTTTAATCGCCTCAAATCCTCTTGATTTTTTTACGGGATAAATCTTTTTTAGATTTTCACATTTTATCATCTGATTTTTCCAAATTAAGAGGCTTATCCGTGTAAACCTCGTCCTTCTCTTTTAATCCGCTTAAAATTTCAATATTTCTGACTCCTCTAAGTCCCGTTTTAATAAAAACTTTCTTCGCTTTGCCGCCCGGAATATGAAGATAAGCGAAATTAACTCCGTATTCTTCAAAAAGTCCCGTAAGCGGCATTATAAGTATGTCTTTTTTTGAATCCATAATGGCTTCGACTCTGGCCGTTATCCCGGGCCTTAAAAACTTATTATATTTATTTATTCCCGCTTCTACTCTGAAAGTTTTTATTCCGCTGCGATTATCTTTATCCGCCTGAGGAGATATCATGGAAATTCTTCCCTGAAAAATTTGATGGCCAAGCGCATCAATGAATATTTTGACCGGCATTCCCGCCCTAAGTTTAAAAACCTCCATCTCGCTTACTTTTAGCTTTACCAACATTTCATTAAAATTACCTATGCGCATAAGACATGACGGACTGGAAGAATTGGAAGCGCCCGTTATTCTTTGCCCGACTCTTGCCATAGCCGCTTCGTCATAATATCCTTTGCTCTCACAGCACATAACCGTTCCCGAAATAGACGCCAAAACATCAATCGGAATAAATTTATCCGCCTCGCTCTGCCCCGGCTGAATTATGGCAAGTCTCTCGCCTTTCTTTACTTTTTTGCCTTCCACAATAAATAATTCCTCTATTCTTCCGCTAACCTTTGAATTAACATCTATTATATTTTTCGGGAAAACTTCGCCTATATCGTTAAATTTTACTTCTATATCGCCTTTTGAAACGGTAACTTTCTCTATTTCTCCTTCAACTTCGGAAGTCTTTTTATAAAGTTTATATCCCCACCAAACGCCCCCTATTATCAATCCCGCTATAGCAATATAAATTATTATCTTGAAAATGAATCTTCTAAATTTTGCCATCCGTCCTCCACTCCTATTAAATTATTCTTGGAACAAATTAATTCCTACAGTTTTATTATATTGGGCTCTGCTTAAAAGCAAATCATAAAATGAATTGGCAAGCTCGCTTTGAGAACTCAAATCATCCCCTTGCGCTTCGGCCAGCTCTATCATACCGCTTTGGCCCTCGCCATATTTTTGATTGACTATTTTTAAATTTTGCTTTGAAATATCGGCTTTCATCTTTGAAACCTCATGCGTTTTTAAAGCGGTTTCAAGCGAAAGATACTCTGACATAATCTCCTTTTCAATCTCAAATTCCAACAATTTAATATACCGCGAATTTTCCTTCACCTTAATTCTAGAAGCGATAAGATTATTTCTGTCTGAAACGGTTTCCGGTCCAAGAGGAATGGACAAAGAAGCGTTTATAGAATATGTCGGATCCGTAATGCCCGATGCCGCCCTTCCTATGCCGCCAATGCCTGCCTTATCCCAATTAGCGTATATGGAAAAATTAGGCAAAGCGTTTAAAAAGGCTTTTGATTTGTCCAATAAGCTTTTTTTTAGAGCTAATTTCGCCAATCGCATTTCAGGACGATTTTTAAGAGCGTATTTAATATCGGCCTTTATATCGGGAAGGGTTCTTTCATACTGTTTGTCTATATCGGAAATATTAACTTCAGCGCTTGGCGAAATATAAAGCAAAATATTAAAAGTCATCATTGATTTTTTATAGTTCTCAATAGCGGCAATTTCTCCTAATTGACTATTTCTGTAGTTTAAGTTGCTTTTAAGCAAATCCGAAAGGCTTTTCATTCCATCCTTATGATAGCGCTTAACTTTCTCATACTGTTCTTTATACGATCGCTTGCTCGCTCTTACCACTTTTAATAATTTTTTCTTTCTTAGGATATCATAATAGTTTCCTAATGAATATAAAGCGATTTGCTGTTTTTTTAACAGCAAATTAATCTCGGATATGCCTTTATCTATATAAGAAATATCCACCGCCGTTTTATCTTTAAAGGAATTAAACAAATTAAGGCTCAATCCGGTGTTTACCGTCGTATTATTTTTGTTTAAATCCAATTTTGGATTATTGTAAGCGGAATAAGGAGAATTAATAGCGCTAAAGGTTATTGCGGGAATAAAAGCGTCTGAAAGAGCTTTAATGTAACTATTCTTAGCAAGCTCAACGCTCTCGCCGCTTTTTTTGAGCTCATGAGAACGTTCAAGCGCCGCCCCCATATAAGTGGAAGTGGACCATATTTGACTTGTCCATCCGATAGGCATGGCCCCGTGGCGACTAGGAGCCACAAAAGCATAGCCTTGAATACTTCCCAAAAAAGCAATTAAGCCTAAAGACACAAAAAACATCAAAAATAGATTTTTCATAAATCTCTCGCCCGTGTTGGCTTCCAATGAAATACTGGCCGCACTTTTAAATCATATTTTGTAATTCTAAAGGCATTCTCCACATTCCAAAGATTATTATATTGCGCCAATATTTTCATGTCTAAAATATTTTTTGCATTGGTTATTACGCCATGCAGTCCATCCCATCTGCTATCGTTGTTTATCTTTTCTTCGTTTATTTCAATCTCAACTTCATTTGACACTTTCAAATATCTTTTATTGCCGTAATTGGATAAATAATTATTAGGGCTTTGTATGGCGACCAAATTCAAGTTAGTCCCGCCCCCTCCACTACGGCCATCCATTATGACTTCTTCGCCAATACTACTTAGGTGCTCTCCACTACTACATAGGCGCTCTCCACTACTACATAGGTGCTCCCCATTACTGCATGGCGCCTATGGCGCCAAGATTTTCCGCCAGAGGCGGATCCGCCAGTTTGTTTGGCGGAAGTGGCAGAAACCTGCCTATGGCGGGATAGCTTTGCTCGGCACACCTATACATTTAATTATAGCAGGGTATCTTCTATTGTCTTTATATGAAGCATACTATTTTTTGTAAGGGAATTGCGAGCTATATTTCGATTTAAATATGACCCTGCCGAAGAGATGTTTTTAAATTGTTCAAATTCCATAAGTGGCACTTTCTTAACTCATACTCATCTTCTACAGTTGGGAGCCGTTTTTTGTTCCTCTTCATTGGAGAGCCTCTGTAAATTTTCAAAAAGTGCGGTGCCACGAATAACACTTTAGGTCTTGACATTCCGTCTAATATCCACTAAACTATTGGGGTGTCCTAAGTTTAACTCGTCCAAACTTGACCGTTTAATTTGGACAAGGCCAAAAGGAGCAGATTATGTTCGCTCGCATTAAAAAATCAGGCTGGCGCAAATATCTTCAACTTGTGGAAAATCATCGTCAGGATTCCAAGACTGTGCAAACGGTCATAGCCACCATAGGCAGATTGGATATATTAACCGAAACCGGCAAAATAGATGATGCGGTCAAATCGCTGTCGCGATTTTGCAAAAATATTATGGTTCTCGCCGCCGCTAAACACAGTGTTAAAAGTAATATATTTTCCGTGGGACCGTCTTTGGTATTTGAACGCTTATGGCGCGTTTCCGGCATAAAGGAAGTTTTAGAGAATTTGCTTAAAGGACGGAAGTTTGGGTTTAATGTTGAGCGGGCAATATATCTCACGGTTTTACATCGTTTAATGTCGCCGGGGTCTGACAGAGCCGCAAACATATGGCGAAGAAATTATCGCATTCAAGGAATAAAGGATATTGAGTTGCATCATACTTATCGCGCAATGGCGTGGCTTGGCGAAGAATTGAAAAATGACGCAACGCGATGCGTAAAAGATCTTGTGGAAGAAGGCATATTTTTTTCCCGCCGCGATTTGTTCACAACGATGGATTTGGCTTTTTTTGACACGACATCAACATATTTTGAGGGTGCGGGCGGCGATTCGTTGGGCAAATACGGACACAGCAAAGACCATCGTCCCGACCGAAAGCAAATGATAATCGGCGTTGTTTTAGATAACGAAGGCCGGCCAATATGTTGTGAGATGTGGCCGGGAAACACAACGGATGTTAAAACATTGCTGCCGATTACTAAAAGATTAAAGAAGCGTTTTAATATTCAGAATGTGTGCATTGTATCCGATAGGGGAATGATAAGCGCTAATACTATTAAGAAATTAGAAGGCGAAGCTTATGGCGTAAAATATATTTTGGGTGTCCGCATGCGCAATGAAAAAGCGGTGTGCGAGGCAATTGAAAATTGTCGTATTGATGAATTTGAAACTGTTCATGGTTCAAGAAAAAAAGGCAAAGATCCTTCGCCACTGAAAATAAAAGAAACAATCATAAATGGAAAGCGATGTATTATTTGTTTTAACGAAGAACAAGTGCGCAAAGATTCAAAAACCCGAGAAACTATATTAG